>NZ_CP043930.1:4023611-4323888 GCF_009720525.1 Gimesia benthica | reverse complement strand
ATCGTATTCCTGTCTGCTGAAATCAAGTCCTTGAATCAATTACTTATGACAAAATCCGACTGACTGAACCACCGGCTGCCTGAATCTTGGATTCTGCAGATGCGGAGAACAGGTGAGCAGTCACGCTCAGCTTTTTGCTGAGATCGCCGTTACCCAGGATTTTGACCTGATCGAACCGACCTTTAGCCAGTCCTTTCGCAGCCAGAATTTCCGGAGTAATTTCAGCACCGTTGTCGAAGGCCTGCTCGAGAGCAGCTACGTTAACAACAGCAACCTTCTTGGCGAACTGTTTATTATTGAAGCCACGTTTAGCAACACGCATTGCCAGCGGGGTCTGCCCCCCTTCGAAGCTGGTACGACGGGATGCACCCGCACGGCTGCCATAACCTTTGTGACCGCGAGACGATGTTTTACCATGACCCGATCCCGGACCACGACCAACACGCTTGCGTTTTTTATTCTTTTGAATTCCGCGGTGAACGTCATCAATAATCATTAGACTTCTACTCCTCTCAAGCGTGCAATATCGTCACGGGTTCGCAGTTTTGAGAGCCCATCAATTGTGGCTTTCACTACATTGATTGGATTGTTGGATCCACGACTCTTTGTGTAAATGTCGGTAATTCCGACTGCTTCTACCACAGAACGCACACCAGTGCCGGCAATAATACCAGTACCAGGACGAGCGGGTAACAGCAGAACGCGGGAAGAACCGAAGCGACCGACGACCTCGTGAGGCACGGTGTGCTCAACGATCGGCACTTTGACCATGTTGCGATTGGCCTGCTTGACTGCTTTATCCACAGCCAGCGGCACTTCGATCGCTTTGCCATAACCCCAGCCTACCCGGCCTTCTTTATCGCCTACGACGACCAGAGCAGTAAAGCTGAACCGACGGCCCCCCTTGACTACGCAGGCACAACGGCGGATCTGGATGACGGTTTCTGGCGTTTGTTTTGTCGATTCTTTTGACACGGTATCTTCTCCAACCCGTATTGAGTGTTGTCTCGATTAAAAATCCAGCCCTGCCTGACGGGCAGCATCTGCCAGGGCTGCTACCCGACCATGGTAGCGGTAAGGTCCGCGATCGAAGGCGACCTCTTTGATCCCTTTTTCAGCGGCCCGCTCACCCAGCAGTTTGCCAACCTTTTCAGCGGCAGCAATGTTGCCACCCACTTTGATTTCGCCGGCCAGAGACTTGTCTTTGGTGCTGGCTGAAACCAGGGTTGCCCCTGCAGTGTCGTCAATGATCTGGGCATAAATATGATTGTTGCTACGATAAACAGACAGACGGTAACGGCCCGTTTTACGGACTGTGTTACGAATCCGGAACGAACGTCGTGACTTCTGTTTTTTCAGCGTTTTTTCTAGTTTCATTTTACCGTCATCTTCTCTTAAACAGTGGCCATCGGCCTGACCGTCAGAATACCTGGATCACCAGCAGTTGAAAACCGTTAGTTAGCAAAGGCCTTACCGGCTTTGCGCCGTACGTATTCGCCTTCGTAACGAATCCCTTTACCTTTGTAAGGTTCAGGAGGACGTACGCTGCGAATGTTCGCTGCAAACTGACCTACCATATGCTTGTCCGGTCCGCTGACAACAATGTTGGTTGCGTTAGGAAGTTCGCAATTCACTCCCTGAGGCACATCCAGCACGATTGTGTTGGCAAACCCGACCTGCAGGCTCAGTTTCTGACCATTCAGTGATGCCTGGTAACCCACGCCCTGAATTTCCAGCTTTTTGACGAACGGTGTTTCCACACCCTGAACCATGTTGGCAATCAGTGCCCGGGTCAGACCGTGCAGAGCACGATTCTTACGCTCATCGTCAGGACGAATCACGTTGACCTCGTTGGCTTCCGAATCAAATTCCACACTCATCGCCGGATGGTAGGTAAACTTCAATTCACCCTGCTTACCTTTGACAGTGATGGTTCCGCCATCCACCTTAATTTCGACTCCGGTGGGAACGGCAACTGGTTTTTTACCGATTCGAGACATAACTTCAATTTCCAGTTAAATTAAATCGTGGCAGATACAGATCGGCCAGCCTTGCGGCACGTTTGGATTACCAGATGGTGCACAGCAGCTCGCCGCCCACACCTTCTTTTTTCGCTTCACGATTGCTCAGCACGCCCTTGCTGGTAGACAGGATGCTGACACCCAGACCCTGCAGGACTTCCGGCATGGACCGCAGGTCCTGGTAGTGGCGACGTCCGGGTTTACTTTCACGGACGATTCGCTGAATGACGCGTTCCCCGTTGGGACCATATTTCAAATTGACACGCAGCACGTTCTGTGGAGTGTCTTCAATGACTTCATAGTCCCAGATGTAACCTTCCCGCTGCAAGGCGCCAGCGATGGCGGTCTTGATTTTGGAAGCAGGAATATCTACAAACGGCCGTTCAATCTGCAGTGCATTACGAATTCGTGTCAGCATGTCTGCAATGGGGTCTGTCATCATTAGCTGGCTACCCTCACTTTAATCTCCGACGATCTACCAAAAAAATTGTTTTGTATCTTATAGAAATCTTTGTAACGCGATTACTTGCGGAAAGGCATACCGAGCTCGGTCAGCAACAGCCGGCCTTCGTCGTTATCCTTGGCAGTTGTCACGATAGTAATATTCATCCCCTGGGCATGATGCACGGAATCGGGATCGATTTCCAGGAACACGACCTGTTCGTTGAGGCCCAGGCTGTAATTGCCTGCACCGTCAAACGCTTTGGGATTCACACCCCGGAAGTCGCGTACACGCGGCAGAGCCAGGGAGATCAGACGTTCCAGAAATTCGTACATCCGGGTGCCACGCAGGGTCACGCGACAGCCGATTTCCTGACCTTCACGCAGTTTGAAACCAGCCACAGACTTACGGGCCCGGGTGATCTGCGATTTCTGGCCTGCCAGAATTGTCAGATGGTCAGCTGCTTCAGTCAGACGCTTCCGGTCCTGGTTGGCAGCACCAATCCCCATGCTGATCACGACCTTTTCAATCTGAGGCAGTGAGTGCACGTTGGTGCGTCCCAGTTTTTCCTTCAGGACGGGAACAATCTCTTCACGATATTGTTTTAATAATGTTGGTATTGCCATGTTTCTGTTTCAGACCGGCCGAACTTCGGAACAGTCTTCCTTACTGAAAACTACTGATGCTGATTACTGTTTCTGGTATTTTGCATTCGCTGGACTGATCGTTCCCAGTGAGGCATCGCACGATTTGCAGAACCGTTCTTTGCTGCCATCAGCGGTGTAACGATATCCGATGCGGGTCCCTTTACTGCAGGCTTCGCAGTAAAACTTGACGTTGGAAGCATCGATCGGCATCTCAATTTCCAGACGTCCCCCCTGAGGGCTCTTGGGATGTCCGCGTTTCACGTGCTTCAGGGCACGGTTTACATTTTCTACTGTCAGCTTTTTACCGCCATCGACGACCGACAATACACGCCGGGGAGTATCGCCTGCATCGGCTCCGGTGACCACAATCACTGAATCGCCACGTCGTATCTTCATCTCAGACCACCTCGTTTGCCAGGCTAATAATTTTCAGATAACGGCGTTCGCGGAGTTCACGTGCTACAGCGCCGAAGATACGGGTCCCACGAGGGTTCCCATCACCGTCGATCAGCACGATGGCATTCCGATCGAACTTCACATAGCTGCCATCATCGCGGCGGCAGGGATACTTGGTGCGTACTATTACGCCCCGCAGTACCTGGCCTTTTTTAATGTTACTGCCAGCCAGTGTCTTCTGGATACTTACGACAATCACATCGCCGACTTCAGCAGTCCGACGGCCTGTACCACCCAGCACTTTAATGCACCGCGCGACTTTGGCTCCGGAGTTATCACATACATCCAGATCGGTTTGCATCTGAATCATGGCTTTGCCTGTTCCTTATCAACCAAAAAGATGAGGAATATCCTGATCTTTGTACTATTAACTAAACCGAACCTGTAGCCGGTCAGAAGCGACTTCAGTCCTGTTTCTTCTCTACAACTCGGATTAAATCCCAACGCTTTGTCTTGGAACGGGGACGGCTTTCGATAATTTCTACCGTATCCCCTTCCTGTGCTTCATTCTGTTCATCGTGCACGTGGCAGACTGTCCGACCGCGAACGGTTTTCCCGTACAACGGATGACGGTATCGTCGCTGAATTTCAACCCGCAACGTTTTGTCCATTTTGGCACTGGCCACTAAGCCTGTCAGTTTTTTTCGCATTTCTTCTACTTACCCTAACGAGCCTGATTAAGCATTATTCTGCTGACTTAATTCGCGTTCACGACGGATTGTCTGAATCCGGGCAATTTCCCGTCTGAGCCGCTTAATGTTACTCGGTGCATCGAGCCGCTCCGTTGCCGCCTGGAAGCGCAACTGAAACAGCTCTTTCTGTGTTTCCTGCAGAGCAAATGACAATTGCTCATCATTCATCTCGCGTAATTCACTTGCTTTGGTCATCAGTCAAACCCAATGATTGTTTATCAGTCTCGCTGTAAGATGCAGACAGGACTAAAGTGTTTTAAAAAATCAGTTATCTGGTCGACAGCCCTAGACGGACGGACGACGTTCTACCAGCCGGACGTTAACTGGTAACTTGTGTGCCACACGAGCGAAACAGCGTTTTGCTGCCTCGTGCGAGACACCTGCCAGTTCGAACAGAACCGTACCTGGCTTGACGACGGCAACCCAGTGATCCGGTTCCCCTTTACCCTTACCCATACGGGTTTCCAGAGGACGGGATGTTACCGACTTCTGCGGGAAGATCCGGATATAGAGCTTACCTTCACCTCGAACATATTGTGTGGCTGCAATTCGGCACGCTTCGATGGTTTGAGCTGTGATATGCCCCGGGTCCAGAGATTGTAAGCCCCATTCACCAAAGGCAACAGTGTTACCACGTGTCGCATTACCTTTTATGCGTCCTCTTTGGCTTTTGCGGTGCTTGACCCGCTTTGGCATTAACGCCATCGCGATTCTCCTCATCTGAATAATCACCAAGGTCAATCCAAACTTTCACTCCGATGACTCCGAAGGTGGTGTGTGCCTCGCGGAATCCGTAGTCAACGTGACGCTGCAGAGTCGACAGGGGGATTGAACCACGGCTGGCTTTTTCGCGCCGTGACATCTCCGCTCCACCCAGACGACCGGAAAGCTCGATCTTAATTCCATGAACGCCCGTTTCCATTACCTGGTCCAGGGCACGCTTAATAGTTCTTCGGAAGCTACCACGCTTGGAAAGCTGCTGTGCGATATCTTCCGCTACCAACGCTGCACTCTGCAGTGCATTGTCGACTTCAATAATCTTCAATTCCATCCGACGACCGGTGAGATCTTCCAGTTCGGCTTTCAACCGGTCTACTTCCTGTCCCTTACGACCAATGATGATCCCGGGACGGGCCGTAAATAAGTGCACCACTACCTGATCGCGAGTTCTTTCGATCTCCACTTTCGGGATGCCGGCAAACTTATATTTGGTTTGAATAAATTTACGTACCTTCTGATCTTCAACCAGCAATGCCCCAAAATCTTTCTTGGAGGCATACCAACGACTTCTCCAGTCTTCAACGACTCCGACTCGAAATCCGGTTGGTCGAACTTTTTGCCCCATGATACAGGTTATCCTTTAAGTATTTCTGGTTGAGAATAATAAGTGTCTGGCAACAGTGATCCGATTACCTAAGGCAATTCGGGAGCATCAATCGAAACATGAATGTGAGACATCCGGCGACGAATCGTGTAAGCCATACCGCGGGCACGGGGCTGAATCCGTTTAAACATCGGACCGCCATCAACGCGTGCTTCGGTGATCTTCAGGCCTTCCACATTGCGGGCACCTTTGTCTTCAGCATTGGCCATCGCACTCTTGATAACCTTTTCCAGGAAACGGGCACCCCGGTTCGGAATGTATTTCAAAGAATCCAGACCTTCCGAAGCAGTCATTCCCCGAACCATGTCTGCAAAAGGACGCACCTTAGTTGCTGAGATTCGTGCAAATCGATGCATTGCTCGAACTTGCCCCATGACAATTACTCCACTTCACTATTGCTTAATTTCTATCGGTTATCGGCCTGTCAGGCCGTAATCACCACCAACACAAACAGTTTATTTCTTCTTAACGGTATGGCCGCGGAAGTTGCGGGTCAGGGAGAATTCTCCCAGCTTGTGACCCACCATTTCTTCGGTGACATACACGTTTAAGTGAGCGCGCCCGTTATGCACCAGGAAAGTGTGACCTACAAATTCCGGAGCAATAGTTGAAGCCCGAGCCCATGTCTTGATCGGCGTCTTTTTTCCCGATTCGTTCAACTTCTCAATCTTCTTCAGAAGTTTAACGTCAACATAAGGCCCTTTTTTCAGAGAGCGACCCATAAAACTTGTCCTCAATTATCGAAAACAGATAGTTATTTTTTATTCAGTTCAACACACTACGTCAGAGTTTCAGCTGGCCATAACGACGAGACTTACGCCGCCGAATGATAGCCTTTGATGAAGCTTTTTTCTTCTTGCGGGTCTTTCCACCTTTCGCAAGCTTACCAGTCGGACTACAGGGATGACGACCCCCGGAATTACGACCTTCACCACCACCCATCGGGTGTGCAACAGGGTTCATACAGGTACCACGCACGTGAGGACGACGCCCCATCCAGCGTTTACGACCAGCTTTACCCAGTACAACTTTTGTATGCTCAGAGTTACCAATTTCACCGATCGTTGCCCGACAGGAACTGGGAACACGACGCACTTCGCCGGAAGGCAGAGTGATCTGAGCCCAGTTATCTTCGCGAGCGTTCAGAACAGCACCTGTACCGGCACTCCGGCACAGCTGTCCGCCACGACCTGGCTGCATTTCAACATTGTGTACCATCGAGCCCAGCGGAATGTTTGCCAGAGGCATACAGTTGCCGACATTCGGCTCAACCTTTTCGCCACTTACTACGGTATCACCAGCAGTCAAACCTTCAGGTGCCAGGATGTAACGCTTTTCACCATCAACATAGTGCAGCAGCGCGATCCGGGCCGAACGGTTGGGATCGTATTCAATCCCGTTAACCTTGGCTGGAACACCATCTTTATTCCGACGGAAGTCGATCAGACGATACATCCGCTTGTGTCCGCCGCCACGATGCCGTGCGGTGATCACACCCTGGTTGTTTCGTCCACCTTTTTTCTTGTATCGTACGAGCAGGGATTTCTCAGGAGCCTTCTTACGATCTGTGATCGCTGCGAAATCGCTCACCGATGCACCACGCCGACCTGGTGTCGTTGGCTTGTAGAATCGGATTCCCATAATTTATTTCCTCAATGATCTGCTGGTTTCAAAAACCGGTTCACAATTTGTCTTCGATGCAACTCAACCTGCGGCTTAGAAGAATGAAATACGATCATCCTCGTGCAGTTCGACAATTGCCTTCTTCCAGGATTTTGTATAACCAACTTTATATCGATGGCGACGCGGCTTTCCGCCCCGGTTCTGGGTTCGCACGGAAACCACACGCACATTCCATAAATCAGATACCGCTTTTTTGATATCCGTTTTTGTCGCCGACTTATCAACGACAAACGTGTATGTATTGTAAGACTCAGACTGATGAGTCCCTTTTTCTGTCACCAACGGCCGGATGACGACCTGATACGGTTCCAGCTGAACGCCTTTTTTTGAACCATCTGACATAACTGTTAACCTCAATATCCAGACTGGACTTTTAAACCAGGCACTTCGTCAAATTAACCTTCATTCCGACCGAGCAATGCATCCAGGGCTGACTTGGTCAGCACCATCTGCCGCTTATGCAGAACATCGTATGCATTCAGATCACTGGCGGGAGAAACCTGAACCCCGGCAATATTGCGGGCAGACTTCCAGACAACAGGATCGTGACCTTCAACCGTCAACAGACAACTGGTGCCGGTCAGACCGAGTGCCTTCAGCACGCCGGCGACTTCTTTTGTTTTTGGCACTTCAAGAGCCAGCTCATCCAGCAGTGTTACCTGCTCATCTTCAAACTTACTTAGAATCGCCATCCGGGTTGCGAGCTTGACAGCCTTCTTGGGAAGACGGTAGCTCCAGTCTTTCGGAGACTTGGCAAAAGTGTGACCACCGCCCCGACGAACAGGAGTCCGGACCGCACCAGCACGAGCCCGACCAGTACCCTTCTGACGATACAGTTTTCTGGTACTACCAGCCACCATACCGCGGCTTTTGGACTTTGCAGAACCAATCCGCTTATTCGCCTGGTACATCACAACCACATCGTGGAGCAACTGGCGGTTGATACCACTGGCCAGTTCGGTGGACTCGAACTCATACTTGCCCACTTCTTTGCCAGCTTTATCTTGAATTGCAACTGAAATCATTTCGACACCATTTATTAAGGCAGAATCAGGTAACTACTTCAAACACCCGAATCAATATTTGTTAGTATGACGAATGACGAGATCACCACCGTTAGGACCGGGGACTGCACCTCTCACCAGAAGCACACCATTCTCTTCGTCAACGCGGACAACTTTCAAGTGTCTGACAGTAATCTGCTTACCACCATACCGACCACCCATCCGTGTCCCCTTAAGAACACGAGAAGGATCTGCACTCATACCAATCGAACCACCATGGCGGTGCACACGTTTCACACCGTGTGTCGCACGCTGTCCGGAGAAGTTATGACGCTTCATAACCCCGGCAAAACCACGACCCTTGCTGGTTCCAATCACGTCAATGTGACTTACTTCATTGAACAGCGAAACGGTAAGCTCGTTACCCACTTCGCAGCCATGATCTTCACCATCAACGCGAAACTCTTTAATAAAACGCTTGGGCTCACAACCCGCCTTGTCGGCAACGGCCACACCCGCTTCTGTACGTTTCTTCTGACGCTTACTGTCCAGGGCGGCAACATGACCACGCTCACTGCGAGCAGAGAGACGACGAGGCTTATCTTCAAAACCGACCTGAACCGCTTCGTAGCCATCGGTGTCTAACGTGCGCACCTGCAACACATGGCAGGGGCCAGCCTGAATCACCGTAACAGGAACCAGGACTCCATCGTCGTAAACTTGGGTCATTCCGACCTTTTTACCCAGCAGACCGACAGGCATACTCATCACCCTTAAACAACGGGAACAGAGCTTCTACGAAATCCGCCCGCAGGCGAAAGCAAGAAGCATAGCACCACCAGCGATCGAATCGCCGGATCCCTAACCAATCAAGCAGACCCGGCGCAACACCAGACCTGCGAGCATCATAACGAAAACTTTAAAAGAACTAGTTTCCGCCAGCGGACGCCTTAATTTTAATATCAACCCCAGCAGGCAGAGACAATTTATTCAAAGCATCAATCGTCTTACCGGTTGGAGACAAAATATCAACCAAACGCTTATGAGTCCGAATTTCAAACTGCTCACGAGATTTCTTGTCGATGTGAGGTCCTTTCAGGACCGTATATCGCTCAACCCGCGTCGGCAGAGGAATGGGGCCATGCACAATCGCACCGGTTCGCTTCGCCGTATCAACAATATCTGCTGCCGACTGATCCAACACGGAGTGATCATAAGCTTCCATGCGAATTCTAATTCGCTCTTGACTCGCAACGGCCACCAATAAATTCCTTCATTAAAATATGACTCAGACCCTGTTTAGACAATTTTCTCGCACAGGGAAGCGAGCAATATTACTGAGAGCCTCACCGGTTGTCAACAACCCCAACAAAGCAGAAAATGCTTTTTTTGAAATTCCGACACTCCAGCTCAATCAGCGACCCAGCCACTGTTCATTTGAAACCTGCCAGGCAACTTTCAAAATCGTAGACGTGACAAGTTACACATTCACACCCTGGATACCAAGGCTGCCACGTCTCAAAATTTTAAAAATTATCCAATCATCTCTTTTAAAACGCTTTGCGGAGCCGCCGCATACTTCAAAGGCTCCATCGAAAACGATGCCCGCCCCTGCGAGAGACTGCGAATCTGGGTAGAATAGCCAAACAATTGCGACAAAGGCGCCTCGACCTCCATCACACACAAATCTCCGCGCCATTCGCTGTTGAGCACGTTAGCATTCCGCGAACTGAGATCTGCCTGGATGTTTCCACGAAATTCATCAGGTGTCACCACTTCCATTTTCATGATTGGCTCTAGCAACTGAATCTTCGCATCCATAATGCAACCATGCAACGCTTCGGACGTTGCCGCCTCGACCGCCACATCGCTGGTCTCACCTTCTCGCGACTGTGCATCCAATACCACAAACTGCACATTCATCAAAGGAAACCCAACCTGGCCTCCCCCGTCGACACCTAACCGCAGAGTTTCCATCAACTCTTTTTCTAACTCCGGGTTCAACTCATTCGGCTTCAGCTGACTCTTGATGGAAATCGGCTTATCCCCCTTGAAGGGCTCCAGCCGCAGCTTGACTTTGAAATACATATTCCCGTTGGCTGAAGGACGATTGAACTCAACCTCTTTCTCGACAGCGGCGGTAACAGTTTCTCGATAACTCACGCGCGGCTTATGCACCCGCACACTCAAGTTGAACTCTTTCTGCATCCGGTTCCGCAACACTTCCAGGTGCAATTCGCCCATCCCGGAAACAATAGTCTGCCCCGTTTCCTCGTTAGCCACAGCCTTGAACGTGGGATCCTGACGAGACAACTTCTGCAGTGTATCCTCAAGCTTCTTCCGGTCCGCACTCGATTCCGGCTCGACCGCCATTGAGATCACTGTCTCTGGAAACGAAATGGTTTCCAGCAAAATCGGATGCTGAATTTCACACAACGTATCACCAGTCACAGCCTCTTTCGGTCCGATCACTCCGATGATATCGCCGGCATCAATACTGTCCGTCTCAACCTTCTCACGCGCCCCGGCCTGCACACGCCACAACTGACTGACCAGCTCTTTCTTACCGGTCCGCGGATTCAACAGACGACTGCCACTCTTCAACTGCCCCGAGTAAACCCGCATGAAACACAAATCGCCATGCTTGTCCGCCTGAATCTTAAAGACCAGCCCACACATCGGCTCATCCACACTTGGACCGCGCGTTTCGTGACCACCCGCCTCGCCGCCCCGCTTTTTGGGCTGCGGATTAATCCCCTCAACCGGCGGCCGATCCAGCGGACTGGGCAGAAAGCTCGTCACACCATCCAACACAGGCTGGACACCGATATAATTCAGAGAGGAACCACAGAAAGTCGGCTGCAGATCACCCTTGAGAGTCGCCTCACGGAGCAACCTGACAATGACATCCTCTGCAATGTCTTCAGTCTCGTAATACTGCTCCAGAACCGCTTCATCCAGCTCAGCTACCGACTCCAGTAATTTGGCACGCCATTCCTGTGCCTTTTCCAGATAGGCTTCCGGAATCTCCTGCACTTCGAACTGATCCCCCATCGACTCCTGGTCATAAAACAGGGCCTGCATTTTAATCAGATCAATCACGCCACTGAAGGAATCACCGGTTGATGTTGTGCCTTCACCAATGGGAATCTGCAACGCCACGGGATTGCCCCGCAAGCGTTTTTGAATCTCTTCAAACGTCCGCTCGAAGCTGGCGCCGATACGGTCCATCTTGTTAATGAAACAGATACGGGGCACATTGTATTTATCCGCCTGCCGCCAGACCGTTTCACTCTGCGCCTCAACCCCTTCCATCGCACTGAAGACCACGACCGCACCATCGAGTACGCGCAGACTGCGCTCGACTTCAGCCGTGAAGTCGACGTGCCCGGGAGTGTCGATAATATTGATCGTGTGCCCGTTCCACTTACAGGTAATCGCCGCAGAATAAATCGTGATTCCCCGCTTCGCTTCCTCCTCGTCGAAGTCGGTTGCAGTCGTACCTTCATCCACCCCGCCCGGGCGGTGCAGGAACTTGGCGTAGTAGAGAATCCGCTCGGTAGTCGTCGTCTTACCGGCGTCAATATGAGCGATAATCCCGATGTTTCTGATCTGATCTATTGAAGTTGACATTCTGGTCCTGCCATTCCAACTGAAATTGAATCACAAAAACAAAACCCAACTGCCGCGAATCCTCCATTGGACTTCAACCGGCCAGCTGGCTTTAGACTTTTCAATCTACAAAAAAAAAGACGCAGCAGGCAATGGTTTATCACCATCGCCAGTGCGTCTAATTGATCTTTACTTTGCCTTAGCGCGAGAAGGCGAAGTGAGCAAATGCCTTGTTCGCTTCAGCCATACGATGAATATTCTCACGGGTAGTGATGGCAGTACCTTCTTTTTTGTGTGCAGACAGAATTTCGTCAGCCAGACGAACTTCCATCGGACGACCTTTCTTGCCGCGAATCGCAGCCAGAATCCAGCGAATCGCCAGAGTCTGCTGACGCTTGGGATTCACAGGGGTCGGCACCTGGTAAGTAGCACCACCAACACGCTTCGAACGAACTTCAACACTGGGCTTAACATTTTCGACAGCCTGTGTGAAAACTTCGATCGGCTCAACATCGGGAATACGCTCTTTGATGCGATCCAGAGCTGAGTAGAACACGTTTTGAGCAATGCTCTTTTTGCCATCATGCATCAGACAGTTAACAAACTTGGAAGCCAGCAGTGAATTGAACCGCGGATCTGGCTTCAGCTGAGTCGCACTGGCTGTAAACTTCTTGCTCATTCCATCTTTTCCTCTGACATTTGCCTCAGCGCCTCACGGGGCACTGATGAATGTAATCAAACTGTGTGAATTTTATATGCTTGATAAACCAGGCGACTATTTGGGACGCTTGGTTCCGTAACGGCTACGTGCCTGACGACGATCATTGACGCCCAGGGTATCCAGAACGCCACGAATCACTTTGTAACGTACACCAGGAAGGTCGCGAACACGACCACCACGCACCAGCACGATCGAGTGCTCCTGCAGGTTATGACCTTCACCGGGAATGTAAGCCGTCAGTTCCTTGCCGTTCGAAAGACGAACACGGGCAACTTTACGCAGAGCGGAGTTCGGCTTCTTCGGGGTCACAGTCTTGACCTGCAGACAAACCCCACGCTTCTGAGGGCAACCTTCCAGCAGTGGAGTCTTACTCTTAGAGATCTGCTTCTTTCTTGGCTTACGAATCAATTGATTAATTGTTGGCATCGAGATAACCCATCTTCGTTCAATGCTTGAACTTCAATAATAACTTCTATTTACAGGCAGCCATTGTAACAAATGGCCACTATTATATGCAATTAATTCCCTGTTGCCAGAGTTAGGAACGGGACAATGTATCCAGCCTGCAGGCATCCGTCAAGTCTCACGAATCACCCAATTCGGGATCTGAGACAAAGTGAATTCTGCTCGCAGACCAGATACGCTTCCTTTATTCCTCTACTCGTCAAAAGGGTTCGGACTGGGGCTCGGCGGGGTGCTGTCCAGGGAAGAATCAGAGCCCCCCTGTCCATACTCTTCCGAATCCTGTCCACCGCCCAGTGGGACCGGCTTGTCGGGCTGAACTTCGTTCAACAGACTCATCCGTGCTGCCAGAATCCGCTCTTTCTCGGCTTTCAGCTCTTCCAGAGCCTCGGGACGAATCCGAACTTCGGCAGTCTGGTGCTGATAGAACCCGGTACCAGCAGGAACCAGGTGCCCCAGAATCACGTTTTCCTTCAGACCAACCAGGTAGTCGACCCGACCGGCCAGAGCCGCTTCGGTGAGCACCTTGGTAGTTTCCTGGAAGCTGGCTGCAGAGATGAAACTTTCACTCTGAACCGAAGCCTTGGTAATCCCCAGCAACTGCGAGCTGGCCGAAGCCGGACGCGGTTTGGAGAAGCTGGCAGGTCCCTGACCGGCCAGTTCTACCTGGGCATTCACTTCTTCGATCGTCGCCAGAGGTACCAGGTCGCCTGGCTGGAAGTCAGTATCGCCGGAATCGACGACCTTCACGCAGGCACTGGTTTCTTCGTTGATCTTCTGGAAGGCCAGCTTATCCAGCACGATGCCCGGCAGCAGATTGGTATCACCCACATCTTCTACCAGCACCTTACTCAACATCCGGGAAATAATGATTTCCAGATGCTTATCGTCAATCGTCACACGCTGTGCACGATACACGTTCTGAATTTCATGCAGCAGGTACTGCTGAACGGCCTCGGTACCACTCACACGCAGAATGTCGTGTGGAACCAGCGGACCACGCACCAGTGCGTCTCCCGCCTTCACCAGGTCGCCGGCGTGTACCAGCAGGTGCTTACCGTGAGGAATGACATGCTCAACTTCAGTGCCGTCTTCCCCGCGGACAATCACGATTCGCTTACCACGTTTCTTCTCAGGCACGAACTCGACTTCACCGTCGATTTCCGCGAGAACCGAAGGATCCTTCGGACGACGGGCTTCGAACAGTTCGGTCACACGCGGCAGACCACCGGTGATGTCCTGCGTACCGGAAGATTCACGGGGGTTCTTCGCGACCACCGTACCAGCGGTGATCTGCTGACCTTCTTCCACTTCGATACTTGCTTTTTCAGGCAGGTAGTAGAAGTCCAGAATCTTGCCGGTACCATCTTCGATGATGATCTGCGGATGCAGTTCCCCTTTGTGCTCGATGATCGAACGGCGAATGTGACCACTGGGGTCTTTGTCGGTGCGGATGGTCTTGCCTTCCACACACTCTTCGAAGCGGACGCGACCGCCCACTTCCGCCAGGATCGAAATCGAGTGCGGGTCCCACTGACAGATAACCTGGCCTTCAGCAACCTCATCCCCTTCAGCAACACGCAGGGTTGCACCGTTGGGAATGGTGTAACGTTCGAGCTCACGGCCTTTCACATCGTTGACCACAACTTCACCGTTTCGGGTCAATACAACGCTCATACCTTCGTTGTTGACCACGGTCCGGATACGGGCAAATGTAACTTTACCAGCACGACGGGTGCGAATTTCGCTTTCTTCCACTTCACGGGAAGCGGTACCACCAATGTGGAACGTACGCATCGTCAGCTGAGTACCAGGCTCACCCACACTCTGGGCAGCAATGATCCCCACGGCCAGACCTTCTTCGACCAGCGAACCGGTGGAAAGGTCCATCCCGTAACACAGACGACAGATCCCCAGCGAAGATTCGCAGGTCATCGGGCTGCGTACCTGGATCTTTTCCAGCCCCATGTTTTCAATCCGACGGGCGATGTCCACGGTGATCATCTCGTTTTCACGCACGATCACTTCGTCGGTAATCGGATCGACGATGTTCGTCCGGCTGACGCGACCACGGATCGCATCGGTCAGACTCATTTCGACCTTTTCACCACGGTAAACCACACCACGGGTCATACCCTGGGTCGTACCACAGTCGTGCTCGGTGACAACCACGTTCTGACAGATGTCTGCCAGCTTACGTGTCAGGTAACCTGAGTCCGCTGTTTTCAGAGCGGTGTCAGCCAGACCTTTACGGGCACCGTGGGTCGAACTGAAGTATTCCAGTACGGTCAGACCTTCACGGAAGTTCGCCTTAATCGGCGTTTCGATGATCTCACCACTCGGCTTGGCCATCAGACCACGCATACCACCGAGCTGACGCATCTGTTCGATACCACCACGAGCACCAGAGTTCGACATCAGATAGATCGGGTTCACATACTTCCCGTTTTCACGATAGTCGTTTTCCAGCTCGTGCATCATCGATTCGGTAATCTGCTCACGAGCGTGAGTCCAGGTATCGAGAACCTGGTTGTAACGCTCTTCAGCGGTAATCAGACCACGATCGTACAGCTTGTTTTTCTGCAGTACGGTCTTTTCCGAATCCCCGATTACCTTTGCCTTATTCGGCGCGGTTTTCAGGTCGCTGGTTGCGAATGACAGACCACTGAGCGTTGATTCCCGGAAACCGGTTTCCTTCATCTTGTCGAGCAGGTTGATCGTTTCGCGACGTCCCAGCTCCAGATAACAGTCGGAAATCACGTTCGAAAGGTCACGCCCCTTCATCGTCAGGTTGTAGTAAGCCATCTTCTTGGGCAGAATGTCGTTGAAGATCACACGACCAGTGGTCGTTTCAATCAGACCGCCCATCTTGAAGTCGTCGGCCCCTTCCCCTTTGATCCGTTTGTCGGATGGCATCCGGACCTTGATGATGGCATGGCGATCCAGCTTCTTCTGCTGGAAGGCGGCGTGCACTTCACCCACATTGGAGAAGACCATTCCTTCTCCGACCCGCTCTGTTTTCTTGAGCGTCAGGTAGTAGCAACCCATCACGATATCCTGAGAAGGACGAATGATCGGTGCCCCGTCGGAAGGACTGAAGATGTTGTTGGTTGACAGCATCAGGGTTGTGGCTTCTACCTGAGCTTCGATGGACAGAGGCAGGTGAACCGCCATCTGGTCGCCGTCAAAGTCAGCGTTGAATCCACCACAAACCAGCGGATGGACGCGGATCGCGTTTCCTTCCACCAGAATCGGCTCGAAGGCCTGAATCCCCATACGGTGCAGCGTGGGAGCACGGTTCAACAGCACCGGATGGTTCTGAATGACTTCATCCAGGATGTCCCACACGTCCTCGTCTTTACGTTCCAGCATCCGCTTGGCAGACTTGATTGTATCGGCGTGCCCGCTGTCTTTCAGACGACGGATAATGAACGGCTGGAACAGTTCGAGTGCGATCTTCTTGGGCAGACCACACTGATGCAGTTTCAGTTCCGGCCCCACTACAATCACACTACGGGCAGAGTAGTCAACACGTTTACCCAGCAGGTTTTCACGGAAACGTCCCTGCTTACCTTTGATCATGTCGGTCAAAGATTTCAGTGGACGGTTGGAAGAACCAAGCACGGGACGCTTACAGCGGTTGTTGTCGAACAGAGCGTCGACCGACTGCTGCAACATACGCTTTTCGTTACGCACGATCACTTCCGGTGCGTTGAGATCGACCAGCTTCTTCAACCGGTTGTTCCGGTTGATAATGCGGCGATACAGGTCGTTCAGGTCACTGGTGGCGAAGTTGCCGGAATCCAGCAGCACCAGCGGACGCAGATCCGGAGGAATCACGGGAATCACTTCCAGCACCATCCACTCAGGACGGTTGTCACTGTCACGCAGCGATTCCACAATCTTCAGACGTTTGATGTAGTCTTTGCGTTTCTGCTGGCTGTTGGTTTCAAACAGATCCTTGCGGAGCTGTTCGGAGAGTTCAACCAGGTTCAGGCTCATCAGCAGCTTTTTGATCGCTTCGGCACCCATTTCGATTTCGAAGGAACCTGGGCCATACTTGGCCTGATTCTGCCGGGCTTCCTCTTCGGTCATCGTCTGGCACATTTCCAGCGGGGTGTCGCCCGGATCAGTTACCACGTAATCCTGGAAGTAAATCACTTTTTCCAGGGCGGTGGTCTTCATATTCAGCAGAGCACCCAGGCGGCTGGGCATGGACTTGAAGAACCAGATATGCACGATCGGTGCTGCCAGCTCGATGTGTCCCATACGCTTTCTACGCACACGACTGTGGGTCACTTTAACACCACAACGGTCGCAGATCATGCCCTTGTACTTCATCCCCCGGTATTTACCGCAGGCACATTCCCAGTCTTTTTCCGGCCCGAAAATCCGTTCGCAGAACAGACCATCCCGTTCGGGACGGTAGGTTCGATAGTTAATCGTTTCCGGCTTCTTGACTTCTCCGAAGGACCAACTTCGAATATCGTGTGGACTGGCCAGGCCGATTTTCACGGAACCGTAATCGTTAATTCGCTCGTAAGCTGTTTGTGCAACACTCACTGTGCACGCTCCTTATTTTCTGAACTATGTATGATCAGAGTTTGATCATGAAAAGAAACTTCACCCGGGCAACACGTCTCATCACTGAGTACGCATCAGGTAGGGTTCTTTTCCAGTTGTAGATTCAAACCAAGTCCACGAATTTCGTTGTTAAGCACGTCGAAGCTGGCGGGCGTTCCGGCTTCGAGTGTGTTTTCTCCATTGACCATCGATTCATAAATCTTGGTCCGGCCTTCCACATCGTCACTCTTAACAGTGAGCAGTTCCTGCAGAATATAAGCTGCTCCGTAAGCTTCCAGAGCCCAGACTTCCATTTCCCCGAATCGCTGACCACCGAAGCGGGCTTTACCACCCAGAGGCTGCTGCGTAATCAGAGAGTAAGGACCGGTAGAACGGGCATGCACTTTGTCATCCACCAGGTGGTGCAGTTTCAGCATGTAAATCTGACCGACGGTGGTTTTCTGCTCGTAAGCTTCACCCGTACGACCATCGTACAACTGGGCCTTCCCGTCAGCAGGCAGACCAGCGGTATCCAGGTATTCCTGAATCGAAGTTTCCAGAGCACCATCGAATACCGGACAGACAGCACGGAAGCCGTGCTTCTCGGCAGCCCAACCCAGGTGGGTCTCCAGAATCTGTCCCACGTTCATACGACTCGGAACCCCCAGGGGGTTCAGCATGATGTCGATCGGAGTTCCGTCTTCGGTGAAAGGCATATCTTCGATCGGCAGAACCTTGGAGATCACCCCTTTGTTACCGTGACGACCAGCCATCTTGTCACCCACGGAAATCTGACGCTTGGATGCCACGTAGACTTTGACCATCTGCAGCACGCCGTTTGGCAGTTCTTCGCCACGCTTCATGCTGTTAACCTTCTGGTCGCAGGTATCGATCACATCTTCGACATTGGACCACAGATTTTCGATCACAGCACGGCAGTCGGCTTTCTTCTGCGGGCTGCGAATATCCAGGTTATCCAGGTGTGACAGGAAGTCGTGAGCATACTGAGAGACGAACTTGTCTTCTGTAATTTCACGAATCTTACGACCATCATCGTCAACCAGAGGCTGTCCCAGAGCAGACTCGAATTCCTTGAGAAATTCGCGGAATTCAGCGGCCACCTGTTCGTATCCTTCTTCTTCGACCTTCTTCAGATCTTCGTCGTACTGCTTCCGTTCGTAGTCAGTCAGACTCATCCGACGGGCAAATTTCTCGGTGTGAATCACGATCCCTTCGACACCACTGGAAGCTTCGAGTGATTCGTTCTTCACGTCCTCACCCGCACGACCGAAGATCGCGTGCAGCAGTTTTTCTTCCGGTGTCAGTTCAGCCTTGGCTTTCGGAGAGACTTTACCAACTAGGATATCACCCTGGCGGACGCGGGTACCAACTTTGATAATCCCGTCTTCTCCGATGTGACGCAGTGCCTTTTCACTGACGTTGGGAATGTCGCGAGTGAACTCTTCACGACCCAGCTTGGTTTCACGAATTTCCACATCGAATTCATCGATGTGAATCGAGGTGTAGACATCTTCTTTCACCAGACGCTCAGAAAGAATGATCGCGTCCTCGAAGTTGTATCCATCCCATGACATGAACCCGACCAGCACGTTCCGCCCCAGAGAGAGCAGCCCGTCTGCAGTCGCAGCACTGTCACAGAGAATCTGACCTTTCTTAACCTGGTCACCCACACTCACACAGGGAGTCTGGTTCAGACAGGTCCGCTCGTTGAGGCCTTCGTATTTTCGCAGACGATATTTCTTGCCGTCTACTTCCACACGGTTTCCGTCCACATAGGTCACCTTACCGGCTTTCTCAGCCCGGACGACCATCCCTGAGTTCTGTGCGACAGCTGCTTCCATGCCGGTTCCCACCAGGGGAGGCTCGGCAATCAACAGAGGCACAGCCTGCCGTTGCATGTTAGAACCCATGAGTGCCCGGTTCGCGTCGTCGTGTTCGAGGAACGGAATCAGACCAGCGGAAATCCCCACCATCTGTGCGGGGTCAACGTCGATGTAATCTACGGCACTGGCGGCAATCCAGACCACGTCATCCCGGAAACGGGCCATCACGCGGTCTTCGGTGAAGCGACCTTTTTCCACGGGAGTATCGGCGGGAGCCACGTGCACTTCTGCTTCTTCATCAGCCCGCATCCAGTGCACTTCGTCGGTCAGCTTACCATCTTTCACGTAACGGTAAGGTGTCACAAGAAAGCCGTAATCATCTACCTTTGAGAAGATACTCAAACTGGAGATCAGACCAATGTTGGTACCTTCAGGAGTCTCAATCGGACAGATACGACCGTAGTGAGAAATATGAACGTCACGCACTTCGAAGCCGGCACGCTTCCGGTTCAAACCACCAGGTCCCAATGCACTCAAACGTCGCTCGTGAGTCAGCATGGACAGCGGGTTCGTCTGGTCAACCACCTGCGAGAGTTCACTTCGACCGAAGAAGAAATCGATCGCAGCGGAAACACTCTTGGGATTGATCAGGGTCCGTGGAGACATTTCTTCCACGTCCTTCTGAGTCATACGCTCCTGCACGGTTCGACGCAGCTTCAGGAACCCTTTCCGGATTTCATCCGAAGCCAGCTCATCGATGGTTCGCAGACGACGGTTACCCAGGTTGTCGATGTCATCGACATACGCAGAAGAATCACCGACCCGCAGACGGACGAGATAGCGGATTGAGTTGATGAAGTCTTCCGGACGCAGTGTCATTTCGGTGTCAGGCACATCCTGCTTAAATTTCCGGTTGATACGGAAACGACCGACACGGCCCAGACGGTAACGGTTGACGTCAAAGAATTTTTCTTTGAACAGGTCAATCGCACGCTCCAGCTGAGGAGGGTTACCTGGACGCAGACGAGAATAGATTCGCAGCAGGGCCTCTTCGTGAGTGACAGTCGGATCTTCGGCAATGCTCTGCAGGACCAGCAGGTCATTGACTTCATCGACGACTTCAACCGTTTTCAGAGATGATTCTGTAATCTCTTCGGCCAGCTCTTCAGTAATGGTGCCACAGCAGTCCAGAATGATCTCACCACACCGATCATGACCGGCAGGATAAATCACATCTTCAGCAACGATCTTACCGACCAGCTTTTCGGCTGCATCTTTGTTGATCTTTTCTGATTTGGTTTCATAGAACAGCTTCACCAGGTCGGTGTCAGAAGAGTAATCTTTCGACATCGCCCGCAGCAGAGTCATCGCAGAGAACTTACCACTCTGGTCGATCCGCACACCCAGTGTGTCTTTCTTACCGACCACCAGCTCGATCCAGCTTCCACGCTCTGGAATCACGCGGCAGGAATATTCTTTCTTCTCACCAGGCTCTGAGCTGAGTACGAAGTCAACACCGGGAGAACGGTGCAGCTGGCTGACGATCGCACGCTCGGCACCATTGATGATGAATTCACCACCACCGATCATGACAGGCAGATCACCCAGGTAAACTTCTTCTTCGATCGGCTGCTCTTTCACCAGACGCAACCAGACGCGGAAAGGACGTCCGTAGGTCAGACGCAGCTGACGGCACTCGGTCGGAGTGTAACGAGGTTTTCCCAGTTCATACTTCACGTATTCCAACTGGTACTGTCCCTGATAACTCTCAATCGGGAAGACTTCACGAAGGATTTCTTCCAGGCCCTGGCTCTTGCGCTCACGGGGAGACTTATCGGCCTGAAGGAAGTTTGCATAGGAATCCGTCTGAATCTGTGTCAGATCAGACAATTCAAAACTATGCTCAATGGTACCAAAATTCTTAACAGTTTGAGTAGGAATCGTTCGCTGTGCTGGAATCGGCATTAAGATGATCTTTTCTACTTACCTGGTGCCAGATGTGGAATTACTCCGCGCAGACCGCTCACGCGGCTGAAAAGGAGCACTTGCCATGGATAGCGAGGAACCGCAGCGCGTACCTCGAGAGAATACAGCCCCGACTGCTGCATGAAAAGCGAATCGCTCGACGAAATTAAAGCCTGGTAAATCGCTCAATACTACTTTGCTATTCAAAAGAGAGTACAATGAGTCGATTGCTTAGACCATATGGGACTGACACGATGACTGATCGAAGCAGATAACTAAAGGAAACAAATCTATCAGCAACAAGGACATGCAACCAAGTGAAGTAGTCCTGAATAACAATAAACAAAAAAGCTAGCTCGCGCAACGACATACTATCGCAGCGCAACCTGCAGGCACTTATTCTAGACTGTTAAACACCACACTTCAATTGCACGCAGAAAAAAACCATATAAATGTACATAGTAACACAAGACTAACCTGTGCCAAAGCAAGCTTCAGCACAGGTTAAATCCAGATGGCTTTTTTCTCAGCGACGATTTACTTAACTTCAGCAGTACCGCCTGCTTCTTCGACTTCCTTAACCAGAGCTTCAGCATCTTCCTTGGAGACACCTTCTTTCAGTGGTTTAGGAGCACCTTCTACCAGTTCTTTGGCTTCCTTCAGACCGAGGCCTGTGGCGCCACGAACGACTTTAATGACAGGAATCTTGTTGTCACCGAATCCGGTCAGAATGACGTCGAATTCAGTCTTTTCTTCAGCAGCTTCACCGCCACCGTCTCCACCACCAGCAGGGCCAGCCATCATTACGGCGCCACCGGCTGCAGCTTTGATTCCATGAACTTCTTCGAGGTAATCAGCCAGTTCTTTAGCCTGGAGCAGAGTCAAACCAGCAATTTTGTCGCCCAGTTCTTTGGTTTCTTCACCAAATTCAGTTGTTGCTTCGGCTGTCGCCATCTTCTCTTTCCTTTCGCACGAATGCGTAAAAAAAATCTCTCAATAGTGTAAATCAAATCAACGCCGCTACGTCACTACGGTCGTTGCTACAAATTTATGAATATCCGCCTCAGGGAGAGACAGACCGGCCGTCTATCCTTCTTCGCCTTCGGCGATCGACTTGATCTGCCCGACCACGGTTCCACCGGGCCCTTTGATTGCACCTGCAAGCTGTGAACCAGGTCCGAGGATTCGACCGACAATGTCTGCGATCAGTTCCACACGACCCGGGCTCTTGCTCAGCTTGGTCACATCATCAGTGGACAGCGAGGTTCCCTCTGTCAGACCACCCTTGATGTCGAGCTCCTGGATTTCCTTGGCCCATTTGCTCATCTCTTTAGAGAGCTCAACGATATCTTCACCACCCCAGACCAGAGTTGAAGGCCCCTTAAGAACCTCTTCCAACCCTTCAATGCCTTTATTGGCAAATGCCCGTCGAGCGAGTGAGTTCTTGACTGTCAGAGCAGTGAGCCCCTTTTCCTGCAGCTTGATACGAAAACTGTTATCAGTAATCGCATCCACTTTTGCAGAATCTATCACGACGAAGTCGCGGACATCGCCGATCTGGGATTCAATCTCCGAGATGATCATTTCTTTTACAAATTTACTCATTGGATCTCTTCCAGCTTGTTAAACGCCGAAAACAGCAATATGTGATGTTATATAAAATCTGTCAGGATTCGACGCTCCCCACTACAGGGCAACAGAAATCCCCGGGCTCATGGTTGCCGAAACGGCGACGTTTCTCACATAAGCACCTTTGACTGAAGAAGGACGCAAGCTGTCCAGATACTTCAGCATCGCCTGGATATTTTCGATTAACTGAGTTGGTTCAAACGACATTTTGCCAACCCGGCAATGCACGTTTCCACCAGCGTCGACACGAAATTCGACTTTACCAGCCTTGTAATCTTTGACTGCAGTTTCCACATCCTGGGTAACCGTACCAGCACGAGGCGAAGGCATCAGACCGCGTGGACCAAGCACACGACCGAGTGGACCAACCACACCCATCATATCGGGAGTTGCGATCGCGACGTCAAAGTCGAGCCAGCCACCTTTAATCTTGTCAGCCAGATCTTTACCACCAGCGGCATCTGCACCAGCGGCTTCGGCAGCTTCCAGATTGGCGCCCTGGGCGAATACAACAACCCGCTGTGCCTTACCAATCCCGTGTGGAAGAATGATCGAACCACGCACCAGCTGGTCTGCCTGGCGGGGATCGACACCCAGACGCACAGCCAGTTCTACAGTCTGGTCCATTTTGACCGGCTTGATAGCAGCTGGCAGATCGCTATCCAGCGATTTCAGCGCCCCTACAGCTTCTTCCAGACTGACAGTGCCGAGGCCTGACAGCTTTTCATTGTAATGCTTTGTCCGCTTGGATTGTTTTCCCATGACTCTTTTATCCGGTAAACGTGCTGTTTGTATTGATGAAATCTGATAGTACTTGAGGGCAGCCTGCTGCCCGTTTCAGATTATTTTTCGACTTCAATGCCCATGCTGCGGGCAGTTCCGGCAATAATCTTGGCAGCCTGATCGATGTTCGGTGCATTCAGGTCTTCGAACTTGGTCTTGGCGATTTCCTTCAGCTGATCAACGGTCACTTTGCCGACCTTGTTCTTCTTAGGATTCCCTGCCCCTTTAGCCACCTGAGCAGCCTGCTTGAGCAGAACTGCAGCCGGCGGGCTCTTCAGGACAAAGTCGAAAGAACGATCGTTAAAGATACTGATCACAACAGGAATAGTCGTTCCTGCCATATCCTTGGTACGCTCGTTGAACTGCTGCACAAACTGGCCAATGTTGACACCATGTGGACCGAGGGCTGTACCAACTGGAGGAGCCGGGGTAGCCTGACCACCGGGAATCTGAACTTTTACTTCTGTAACAAGCTGCTTAGCCATTTTGACCGACTTTCAAAACACTTTATAAACAGGTGAATCAAATATATCTTTTCAATGCCGAGCCGGGTGACCCGTCACACTTTTTCAATTTGCCAGTATTCCAGCTCTGAAGGTGTCGGACGGCTGAAGATCTCTATCAGGACCGTCACTTTACCACTGGCTTCGTCAATGGCATCAATTGTGCCTTCAAAGCCTTCAAACGCACCATCTTTAATTTTGACAACATCGCCTGTCTGGAAATCCAGCTTGATTTTGACAGGTGTTTCTTCCTTGGTCTCTTCACGCCCCAGCATGCGGGAAATTTCATGCTCCTGCATCGGAATCGGCTGACCAGCGGCCCCGGTAAAGTCACCAACGCCATTCGTTGACCGCACCAGATACCAGCTGTCATCATTCAACTCTACCTGGATCATCAGATAACCAGGGTAGAGCTTGCGTTCATAAACGCGTTTCTTACCACCTTTTGTTTCAACAACTTTTTCCGTGGGGATGATAATTTCCCCAAAGTACTCTTCCAGGCCGTCCCGCTTAATTCCCCGCAGCAGGGCATCACGAATCGATTTTTCGCGGTTGCTTTGTACCTTCAGTACGTACCACTGCCGCTTTTCTGATCCCTCTGAATTTTCAGAGGTTGGTTCAGAACCCGAATCATTACTCATGAGACACCTTCAATCAGACCCTCGACGACAACAAAAGCCCTGATTTTATTCGAATGCGACAAACAAAGAGACCGCCAAAACCGGAATCGCCCATAATGAGCAGGAAGACCATTTTATTCAAGAAGCAGAGATCAAAAAATCTCTGTTATTCGCTGAATGCCGGCCACGTCCTGCTTCAAATCCTGAGAAAGCCGATCAACTGGAAGAGGGCCTGCCAGAACAGATCGAATGCCAGTAGCAGAAACGCCAGCAGAAACATGACCACAATCACGACTGTCGTTGAACGCCACAGCTGCTCCTTGGTTGCCCAAGTCACTTTGCTTACCTCGGCTTCCACCGAAATCAGGAAGTCAGCAAACCGGGGAAAATTCACCAGACGATATGCCAACCATGCGGAAACTACGACCACTCCGACCGCAATCCCTTTCTGCAGCCCTGCAGACATCCCCAGGGGCAACACGTTATACAGCGAATAGGCGCCAAAAATCGCCACGGCCACCAGGCCGATCGCAGTTAACTGACGCACCAGGCGCCCCTGATTCCTTTTATACAAACCACCACTAACCAGAGTGGCAGAAAATGCTTGTTCCGATTTGGATTTAGCCATGAGACCGACTTACTAACTACCAGATACCTATGGTGTGAACCACTGGAACCGCAAACCTGTTTTCCTGAGCCAACACTCGACCGAACTCAATCAGTCAGCGCCGACATCAACAGTAAAACTTTAATAAACACGGGCGGAGGGACTTGAACCCCCAACCGCTGGATTTGGAATCCAGTGCTCTGCCAATTGAGCTACACCCGTCCACAACATTGAACTGACCAAACAGATTTGACCACCGGAAGTAACTCGAAACAACGCACACCAGCTCACAAAATCCCGGTCAGCAAGCCTTATTTCTTGCGCGACTCTTTGTGCAATGTGTGACGCCGCAGCTTGGGGCAGTATTTCATCAATGAAAGCCGCTCAGTGCCGCGAGTCTCCTTACTGACCCGATAGTTTCTCATACCAGTCTCAGTACACTCTAACCAAACATATTCACGTGCCATAACAGCCCTCAGTCCCCACGGACATCAATTTCACAAATCAACTGTAACTTGAAGATGTCCACCCTGCCAAAACAGGGTGGACACCACTTATCTTCAAACCGAAGCGATCGTTCGACTACTCGACGATCTTGGTAACCACACCAGAACCGACGGTACGACCACCTTCGCGAATCGCGAAACGGCTACCTTCGGACATAGCGATTGGCTTACCGAGTTCAACTTCAACTTCAACGTTATCACCAGGCATACACATTTCTGCGCCACCCAGCAGCGTGGTTGAACCGGTTACGTCAGTAGTACGGAAGTAGAACTGCGGACGATACCCGTTGAAGAACGGAGTATGACGACCACCTTCTTCTTTGCTCAGCACGTATACCTGACCTTCGAACTTGGTGTGCGGAGGAATGGAACCGGGAGCAGCCAGAACCTGACCACGCTCGACGTCTTCCTTCTTGGTACCACGCAGCAGGATACCAACGTTGTCACCAGCCAGACCCTGATCCAGAGTCTTCTGGAACATTTCAACACCGGTACAGGTTGTTTCCTGAGTGTCACGCAGACCGACGATTTCAACCTTGTCACCAACGTTGATTTTACCAGCTTCAATACGACCGGTAACCACGGTACCACGACCAGCGATAGAGAACACGTCTTCGATCGCCATCAGGAATGGCTTGTCTGCTTCACGCTCTGGAGCAGGAATGTCAGAGTCGAGAGCATCCATCAGCTCGCCAATGCAGGCGTTGTATTTTTCGTCGCCAGGGTTATCCAGAGCACCTTTGGCGTTACCACGAACGATGGTAATGTCATCGCCTGGGAAACCGTACTTGGTCAGCAGCTCACGGATTTCCATTTCAACCAGCTCGAGCAGTTCTTCGTCATCAACCAGGTCACACTTGTTGAGGAAGACAACCAGAGCAGGCACGTCAACCTGACGGGCCAGCAGGATGTGCTCACGAGTCTGGGGCATGGGACCATCAGCAGCAGACACAACCAGGATCGCACCATCCATCTGGGCAGCACCGGTGATCATGTTCTTGATGTAATCCGCGTGACCGGGACAGTCAATATGAGCGTAGTGGCGAGTTTCGCTTTCATATTCCACGTGACTCACAGCGATCGTCACAGTCTTGGTTTCGTCACGAACGGTTCCGCCCTTCGCAACATCAGCATAACTCTTGAGTTCAGCAAGACCCTTATGAGCCTGGACTGCGAGCAGTGACGCAGTCAGAGTGGTCTTACCATGGTCGATGTGTCCAATCGTACCAACGTTTACGTGCGGCTTTGTTCGCTCAAAGACTTCCTTAGCCATCTCTCTTTAAAACCCCTTTTTCAGGCCCGCACTCGAGGACCTGAACAATAAAACCAACAAAACAATTAGCGAGGTAAAAACAGGAGTCACCCCTCGCACGCAAGAGGCACACACCTCCTGAGAACCACATTTAACGATAATCAAAAAGCTGCTGATGGGACTTGAACCCATGACCTCGTCCTTACCAAGGACGCGCTCTACCAACTGAGCCACAGCAGCAATTTTTGAGAATTAAACCGAAACGCGTTTCTATTCAAAAGCGGGTGAAGGGAATCGAACCCTCACGACCAGCTTGGAAGGCTGGGGCTCTACCATTGAGCTACACCCGCGTCTAATTTTACGTGACTCAGTCACTTCCAATTCTTTTGAATGGGGGAAGCAGGATTCGAACCTGCGAAGGCGTAGCCACCAGATTTACAGTCTGGCCCCTTTGGCCGCTCGGGAATTCCCCCTCCCAACCAGCCGAAGCTGGAAGTCACAAGTTGTAATCTGGCAACAATTTAAATAATAAAACTGCCTCAAATCGCAACTAAAAGAGCTAGCGGTGGGAATCGAACCCACAACCTTCGGTTTACAAAACCGATGCTCTGCCGATTGAGCTACGCTAGCCTGTCAAACTGAGACTAAACTAGCAGGCTTCAAGCCTCATGAACCTGAACAACTCGCCTGGCTAAAGAGGTACTTTCCCCGCCGAAACTCAGTAAGCAGCTCAATATAGCAATCAGGGACCTGCTTGCAAGTGACAACGACAGGCTGATTAGAAAAAATTGTTATCTTTTCTTAATGCTCTATGCCTATGCGGTCTAAGATTTTCCAACTCATTGGAATCTGTTTTCAGATCGGCAGAAAACGCCGCTTCGTCCATGGGTTTCACAGCCTACTGACTTGCCCCTTCAAGTTCAATGAACAAAGCTCGAAACGCCTGCAATCCAGACAGAAAACCGGCGCACAGGTTCACAGCGCATACAAAAAGCAGGCATGATTTCACAGAATCACGCCTGCTCAAGGGGAGAACTCACTAACAGTTCCAGTAAACCGGAGCTGATGAGCCTGCTTTTATATTCCCGGGATTTCCACCCGTTCCACCTGGGTAATCCGTCGCAGTTTTTTCAGAGCACGGGATTCCAATTGACGAATCCGTTCTTTCGTGACTCCGAAGCGATCGCCTACCTGTTCAAGTGTCTGAGGTTCATTGCGGGCATTCAAACCATAACGATAGATCAGAATGTCTTTTTCCCGACCATCCAGCTGGTCCAGAATACTCATGATGACCGCATGTTGCTTCTGATTGATCAACTCTTCCCGGTACTGACTTTCCCGTTCATCAGTCGACTGAAAGAACAGTTCGTCGTTCCCCGTACGGAACCGGTCGAGGACCTTGTATTCCGCCGGGATTGACCGGGCGTAGTTTTTCATAATTGCCCAGCTGGCGTAGGTCGAGAATTTATTACCTTTGGTATAATCAAATTTCTCGATGGCACGAATCAGAGACATGTTGCCGTCACTGACCATTTCGAAGAAGTTGCCGCCCGGACGAATGTGCCGCTTGGCAATCGAAACCACCAGTCGCAGGTTACTGCGGATAAGGAAGTTCTTCACGTCAGTGCTCTCATCGAGCAGCTTCTCAATCTGATCCATGTCCCTGGCTTTGGGACGATTCGGATCCAGTTTTTCCTGAATCTGTGCCGCCTTGTATTTCAGGAAGTTCAATTTTCTGAAGTAATAAGCCTCTTCTTCCCGCGTGAGCAGCGGAATGGAATACAGGCTGGCCAGATACGGAGGCAGCCCGGGAGGCGTACGTACTTTCTCATTCGACTTATCAACTTCCGGAGCCGGTCCCAGAATGACCTTTTCCGCACCGGACTGATCGAATTCGTCGCTGTGCATATAATCAATGGTCTGGGCATGCAGGCGTGCTGCCCGAGCTTCGGAGATAATCCGATAGATGCTGGCCTTGGTCCGGCAGTAACGCCGCGCCAGCTTATCTACGGGAATGCCCCGTCGGAAGCTGTTGTAGATATCACGTTTCTGCTGATCCGTGATCTTTTCGGGTGCGTTCGGAAATATCGCCAATTCTGGATTCTCCCGATCAAAATTTTTCAGGGTATAGCGAATCGTTTCTGGTGAACGATTCATGTGCCGTGCGATACGACGACTGATCTCGGCGGGGCAGCCCCCATACCGGGCGAGTCGTCTGGCGCGGCGTAAAATTTCTTCGCGATCTTCGTCACTCAACTGACTGAAATTCATGCTGCGGGCGACGTGGCCTTTATTGTTTTGCAGATAACGATCCACGGACGATTTCAGAAATCCGACACGCATCCGACCATTAAACCGGAAGCGGCGGCTGACCAGCCCTTTATCGCGCCAACGGTCGACAGTCTTGGTAGAAATGTTGAACTTCTTACTCAGATCCTGAACGGTGAAAACGTCTTCTTCCACGTCTTCGACGTCAATCTCAGCGCTCTCGGACAGGTCCTCTATGAAGCACCGCACATCATGCATGACGTCGCTGCCGTTGATCATCAGGTCCGGGTAGATCTCGGAGCGATATGTGGTGATCTGTTTGCAGATTTCCGGGTACTGATACTCCTGCTCCAGATCAATCTCTGTGAGCAGAGCTTCTGCACGGTCCATCTGCGCCAGCTTGACTTCGTGAGGTGCATACTTCACCTGTTGATCTGCCAGCTGCTTCATGGCCGGATTGTTATATTTTGAACTGATCATTATTCCCCACCCTCTTTTATGAATGTTCCGGGAAACCCAGCGTGTCCGTCACAATGTTGTCTCCGGGTTTTCATCTCTTCTACGTATGAAAAGACGAATTTGAGAGTAAAAAGTTCACACATAAATTATTTTAGCCAAAGAAAGTTGGAATTCACCTGCAGATTGCCTGATAAACCCGAACCCACCATGCATAGCAAACCGTATCCTGTTTATTATCATGCGCTTACAAAAGTGGCGCGTAATTTACCTCCATACTGTTGAGAGCCCCTTACTCCTTAAAAACAATAGGATTTGCACTCCCAGGGGCTCCCCGAAATTACAAAAATGTGTGAAATATCTCACATTTCAAAGTCGACACCCTGCCTCTAAAAATAGTATACATATGAATTCACACGTTGTCAACCACATTGTACACTACCACACACCAGAAAACCCTCAAAACCCTTTGAGTATACAATCGAACCGATATGAATAAATTTCTCACCAACAGTTGCAGTGAATCCATCAAGATCTATTTACCTTTGGTAATTGACAGATACGATGAAAGGAGCTGATTTCGGCTGTTTTTGAGCCTGAATTAGGCCGAAACCAGTATCCCTGTCTATAAGTACGTATTTCGTGCGTTCTGCATTTGAAGTATCTCCCTTGGAAACTTCAACATATTCTCTCTGAATAGCGGGTAATCTTATGTTACAGCGTGGTCCCAGTTCTCTCCACAAGCGTCCTCGTCAATGGATCACTCTGGTCCTATTGATTTGTTTGACGCTTTTGACAACTTCTTCAGCAGCACCACGCAAGAACACCAAGAAGAAGCTCCCCCCGCTGAATCTGCCTCCCCTGAAAACCCAGGAACAGAAGATGCAGCTGCTCGGCTACATTCGGCAGAACATGCCCACACTTCGGCAGGGGAGTCGCGTGAGCTTCAGCTCCCAGGACCTCGACAAAGCACTCGCATTGGAGTTGGGAGACACTATTTCCCAGGCGGCACCGCTGATCGACGATGAAACCTTTATCCGTCGTGCCTCACTGGACCTGACTGGCACCTTGCCCTCCGCCGAAAAAATCAAAACGTTCGTTGCTGATCAGAATTCAAATAAACGGTCTGACTACATTGATGAATTGCTTGAAACAGAAGCATACGCGCGAAAATGGGCCCGCTACTGGACCTCGGTCATTTTCTACGAAAGTGAAGCCAACAAGCGGCGGGTTAATCCCGAGGCGCTCGAAGACTGGCTCGCAGAACAATTCCGTAAAGGCGCCCCCTGGGATTACATCACGGTCATGCTGATTTCAGCGACTCCCGAACGAAACAAGAAGAAAAAGAACGATTACGGTCAGGATTACGGGCCCAACAACTTCGTCCTCGCCTGCGAAAACAAATCGACCGAGCTGGCTTCCGAAACGGCCCGCATCTTCATGGGCATCAGCATTCAGTGCGCTGAATGTCACGATCATCCCTTCGACAACTGGAAACGAATTCAGTTCCACGAACTCGCCGCTTTCTTTCACCCCTACACCTACAAGATGCCCTCCCAGGAGGACCCCACCGTCAGCACCGTCGTTAAACCTCGTTTTCTGCTCGGTGAAAAACCTTATGAGAACATGAAGTCCGATGCCCGTCGCGTCTCGATTGCCGCTTACCTCGCTTACAATCCCCAGAACTACTGGTTCGCCCGCGCTTACGTGAACCGTATCTGGAGTGAGCTGATTGGCGATGGCTTTTACGACGTAGACAGCCTGGGACCGGACGGCGATGTCGTTCACAAGCCGATCGTCAATCGTATCGCGGCGAACTTCCGCTACAAGGACTTTGATCCGAAGTGGGTCTTTCGGCTGATCATGAATTCCCAGGTCTATCAGCGGGAAATGCGGACCATGGACTCCCCCTCCGAACTCTTTACGGCCATCCGTCCCTCCCGGCTGCGACCGGATGTGGTCGCCAATTCGGTCTCGCATGTGATCGGCGAAAATCCCCAGTTACGGAAAGAGATCGACACCGTCTTCGACGTGAATCCCTCTCTGCCCCAAAGCACCCTGGAAGGCTCGATTCAGCAGGCTCTACTGCTCATGAATCAGCGCGAACTCCAGCAGGCTTTATCACAGAGTGAACTCAAACAGAAGTTACTGGGTATCACATCGAACGAGGAACTGGTGCAGTCACTTTATCTGAATGTGCTGGCCCGTAATCCTACGCCGGATGAACTTCAGCGCAACGTCAGCTACCTGCAAAGCTCCGAAAAACGGGACGAAGCGGTAGAAGACCTGCTCTGGGTTCTCGTTAACTGCACCGAATTTCGTACCAAACGCTGACAGCTCAAACACGGGAATCCCCCCATGCAATCTGATGCGCTCCTCCATCTGAATTTAAATCGCCGCGGGCAGTTCACCCGTCGGAATTTTCTGCAGGCCGCCGCCCTCGGTGTCGCCGGCTCACCGTTGCTCAGTCAGATTCAGCTCAATGCTGCCGAAATGAAAAAGCAGGGCCGCGCCTGCATTCTACTCTGGCTGGCAGGTGCCCCCAGTCAGCTGGAAACCTGGGACCCCAAACCAGGATCTCCCAATGGAGGCGAGACAAAGAAAATCCAGACGCAGACCCCGGGGATCGAAATCGCCCACTACTGGCCCAAGATCGCATCCGTCATGAATGACGTCGCCCTCATTCGCTCGATGACCGGTAAAGAAGCAGCCCACGAACGGGGCACTTATCATCTGCATACAGGACATCGCATGCTGGGCATTGAGAAGTTCCCGCACTTCGGCTCCGTCGTCGCCCGTGAACTGGGAGATCCGAATTCCGATATCCCCAATTTCGTCAGCATCGGACAGACGCTGAGCTCCGGCTTTCTGGGTGTGCAGGTTGCTCCATTCATCATCGACCGTCCCGGTCAGCTGCCCGATAACGTCACTAGCGATGCCTCCGCTGCCCGCCAGCGGCGACGGCTCGCTTTGCTCAGCCAGCAGGAACGTGATTTCGCCCAGGCTGGTGCCGAAGCGCTCGTGCAGGAGCAGAGTAAGCTCTATCAGAAAGCGAGCCTGATGATGACTTCCCCCCGCCTCAAGGCGTTTGAGTTCGATGGGGAATCCGAAGACATGCAGACTGCTTACGGTAAAAATCAACTGGGGCAGGGACTGCTGGTCGCCCGCAGACTGGTGGAAGCCGGCGTCCCCTTTGTGGAAGTCCGCAGTAACGGCTGGGACATGCACAGCAGCATTTTCCGCAACATGGAGCGCCGTGCGGCTGATGTCGACCAGGGGCTGTCTCAGCTCCTCACCGACCTCAAGTCGCGGGGCCTTTTGGAAAAAACACTCGTCCTCTGTATGGGAGAATTCGGTCGGACCCCGAAAATTAATGCCCGCCCCCCTGCTCCCGGACGCGATCACTGGGTTCGTAATTTCAATCTCCTGATGGCGGGTGCCGGCATTAAAGGAGGACAGGCTATCGGTAAAACCGATGAGAACGGCCAGGAGATCACCGACAATCCGGTACAGGTCGAAGACCTCTTCCAGTCCATGTGCAAAGCGATGGGCATCAACGCCGACATGGAACTGCACACCCCCATTGGACGTCCCGTCCGCCTCGTCGATGGCGGCGCTGTGATCAAAGGCTTGTTCGGCTGAGCCTCAACCTGAGGCTCCTCAATCAGTATCTTCGGCTGTAACCGTATTTTCCTGCCCCTTCCCGTGACAGGATGGCGATCCTAGTCCGCAATTTAAGAAACCCGGGTTAATCGAAAACAAGCTTCAAAAAGACTTGGCAGCACTCCGTGACAAAACGTATGATAAAGGAGAGAGCTGCTCCCTCTGCGGCGTTATGGCACACCCTTAACCCTTATTCAGATTTACTTTACGCAAATACGAATTTACAGGCCGATTCATGACCAGCATCGCTGTTCCTTGTCCGCAATGCAAAAAAAAGCTCAAACTCCGCGATAAAAGTCTGCTCGGCAAAAAAGCCCGTTGTCCGAACTGCAAGCACGCATTTGTCCTGCAGCTGCCCGAAACGGCGGCGGTCCAGAGTTCCGGCTCTTCGTCTGCAGCTACTTCCACGGAGCCGACGCCCCCTCCCGTCCAACAACGACCTGAAGAAATAACACCTCCGCCTTCTTCTGCGGAAATTGAAGAAGTCAAAATAGATCTCGCGCAACCCAAGGCTCCCGTCGTCGGCACCTCCGCTAAATGGGTTCCCGATGAACCGATCGAGCCAGTTGCACCCGTGGCTCCCACACCACCGCCTCAACCACAGAATCAGTTTCCGCAGATTGACACCTCAAGTTCGGCCTCTTCATCCACAGGAACACCACAAATTGATACAGGTGCCGGCAGTGGTGGCTTCCCGAACATTGCCGTCGAATCATCTGAGAATGCCGGCGTTGCCCGCATGCGTGAGTTGCGCCGCAAAAACGCCAAGCGTCGTAACATCACCATCCTTTCGGTAATTGGCTTACTCCTGGTCGTGGGCATCGGCGGTTACTTCGCCTGGCCACAGGTTGAGCAATCCATGACCGCTAAACCGGCGGCCCCCGTACAACCACAGACGAACAATGCCACGCCTGCGGCTCCCGTCACTCCCGCTGTCAGCCAGAAACAGGAAGTCGCGGCCAGCCCGACATCCGGCGAGCCGATTCGACTACTCTACGTCCCCGCAGGCACCCGTGTGCTGATTCACATGCACCCCGCTGCCCTCTGGGAACCTGGTTCGCAGGGAGAAGAATTCCGTGCCTGCCTCGGGCCGCTGGGAATCTGGGCCGAACAGAAAATCAAAGACATCTGCATGCTGGAACCGGCACAGATCAAGGAACTTACCATCTGTCTGATCCTGGGCTCCCCCGGTGCCCCGCCCGAATATGCAGCAGTCATTCGCCCTGTCGAACCCATCAAACGCTCGGCACTGATCGCCCAGTTTGATGGACAGCGTCTGGATGACTACAGCTTTCCCGTTTATTCGGGAGGCAAGAATTCGTACATGATCGTCGACGAAAACACTTACGTGATTGGTCCTCCGGGTGCAGATCGCGCCGCCGAGATGGCAGATGCCCGCGAGTTTGAAAGCAGCACTTCCCCGGGCATTGAATCGATCCTGAAACAGTCTGACCGGGACCGTCATCTGACACTGGTCTTCGATCCCGATGAAGTCCGCCGTCAGCGGGATGTCCTCGTCCCCGAAAAAGCACACCCCTTCCTCAATGAGTTTCTGGACTGGGTCGGGGATGACGTGGAAACCATCTCCTGGAGCATGCATCTGAACCCCGATGACTTCTATTCGGAATTCACTTTCCGTAATACCACGATGATCCGTCCCCCACAGTTGGCGAATAATCTCAAGAGCAAACTTGATCAGCTGCCCCACGACATGCTCGAAGGGGTCCGCAAAATGAATCCGGGTACCGTCGGCAGCCGGAAAGTAATCGGTCGCTATCCTGCCATGCTCAAAGCCTTCAGTATGGCCAACAACGAAAAAACGGGCGAGCGCTACGCACAGCTTGTCAGCAGTCTGCCCGAACGGGCCGCCCCCAACCTGGCACTCGCCAGCCTGCTCGCCTGGGATGAATCGACGCGAACCAACTTCGACGTCGAAGTCAAACCACGGCCTACCGGTCCCAAACTGCCGGATAAGGTGGTCGACCGTCTGAAGATGAAGGTTGATGTCGACTTCCGTCGTACTCCACTGCAGGAAGCCTTTGCATATATCGGCGAAGAAACCAAAACCAATATCGAACTCGATGGGGAAGCCCTCAAGCTGGTCGGTTATACAAAAAACATGCCCCAGACCATGAACCTCGGAATGGTTTCCGGACTGGATGCCATTCAGGCGATTTTCAATGTGAAAGATCAGGATCAGTTATGCCTGGTGATTGATGAAGGTAAAAAAACTGCCACGATCACCAGTAAACCCTATGCGAAGAACAACAACCTGACGATCTTCGCGTTTCCACCGAAGCCATAAGTTTCCTATCGGATTCGTAGTCGGGGTGATTGCCCATGGATGTCACCACCTTTCATTGTCCACACTGTCGTGCTGCGCTCCGCATGCGCGGCAGACAGACCGCTGGCACCCGCTTCCACTGTCCCGACTGTGAACAACCGCTGCAAATCACGGCTGCGGAAGAAGGAACGCTCACACTTTCCCCCGTTGAATCAGAGCCCGTCCCCCAGGGCCCTTCACCACTGGCTCTGAAAACCACAGCCGCACTGACTTCAATTCGACAGGGTCTCAAATATCTGGCAGCCAGTCCCGTATTGCTGTCCTGGATCGTGGCCGGCACAGGAGGGCTGGCGATCCTGCTGATGATTCTGTTCGATGAATCACCGACGATCCCTCAACCTGAAATCGATGCAAGTGTCAAAGCAGACGATAACCAGGAACCAGAGGCAGATCAGCCACTGCTCCCCGAACTCGCTGCGGAACCTGAGCCCGGTGCACCGGGGCCAGCAGCTCCTGATATTCCAGCAGTACCAGCGCCAGATCAGTTTGCACATCAGACCCTGAACGCCGTCAAACCGAAACAGATCCCGCCGCTGGTGGCACGTAAACCGGATCCCCAGGACGAACCAGCGGTTCCCGCGACCGACGTAACGGTCGCCCTGCAAATCCCGATCCTCGAGTTTCGTCAGTCCGAAGAAATACCGCTGAGCACACTGATCTCGCAAATCGAAGAGATGCTCGACACCAAATTTCTGATTGCCGACAACGTCAAAAACGATCCGCGGTTACTCGAAACTCCGGTCTCGTTCTCGCAGAAGAACACAAACCTCTCCCGCCTGCTGACGCAAATATTGAGTGAAGCGGCACTGACATTCTCTGTCAAATCAAATAAGATTCACATTGAGAGAGCGGAAGGCTCCTGAAGTCCTCCCGCGCCGTAAATCAAGTTCGCCTTGTCGCGAACCAGTCTGCCCGTCAGCGGGCTTAACCAAAGTTAGCTCTGAACGTGAAACTCGACGACAAAGTCTGTTACTGTTTTCATATCAGTAAACGCAAAATCATCAACCATCTTCGCATTCATCGCCCCCGTCGGGCCAGTCAATTGAGTGAATGCGGCGGGGCAGGCACGGGTTGTGGCTGGTGTGTCCCTTACCTGAAACGCTATTTCGCCGAATACGAAAAAGCGGCCGCCGAAGATTCCGGGAAGATCACAGATCTGGAAGAAGACAGCATCACCGCTGAAGAGTACGCCGAGCAGCGGGATCAGTACATCCAGAGTGGCAAAGGGACGCCCCCTGCCAGATGACCTCTTGAATTCTTACCTGTTCCGAGATCACAGTCATGCCCGCTTCTGAAATGAATTCAGTTCCCGCTTCTGCCGCAGAACAGGAAGTCCTGCTCTCGCTGCAATCGATTTCGAAGACGTACACGACGGGCGATGTGAAAGTACCGGTGCTGCACCATGTGGACCTGGAGATTTATGCGCGGGAGTTTCTGGTCATTGTCGGCCCGTCTGGTTCGGGGAAGAGCACCCTGCTGAATATCGTGGGAGGCATCGACACGCCGACTGAGGGCGAAGTCTACTTTCAGGAACAGAATGTCTCCCGCTTTAACGAGCAGCAGCTCACGCGTTATCGTCGTGAAAACATCGGCTTCGTATTTCAGTTCTACAACCTGGTGCCAACATTGACTGCGCGGGAGAATGTCATTGTCGCCGCCGACATCAGCGCTAACCCTATGTCCCCCGATGAAGCGCTGGAGCTGGTGGGACTCTCAGACCGCGCCGAGCATTTCCCAGCACAGCTTTCGGGGGGCGAACAGCAACGGGTCGCCATCGCGCGGGCCCTGGTCAAACAGCCGGAGCTGTTGCTCTGCGATGAACCGACGGGAGCCCTCGACTTAACCACCGGACGCAAAATTCTGGGGGTCCTGGCCGACCTGAATCGTGAGTTGGGCAAGACCGTTGTGATCATCACCCATAACTCGGCCATCGGACAAATGGCCCGCCGCGTGGTCCGCATCGGCTCAGGCACCATCGCAGAGGCCCGACCGAATCCGCATCCCATTTCCGCTGAGCAGGTTACCTGGTAATGAAAGTGCTGCACCGGAAATTACTGCGAGAACTGCTGGCAGCCCGCGGGGTTCTGATCGCCATCATCAGTATCATCGCGGTTGGTATCGGCTGTTTCATCGCCATGTTTTCGACCTACGACAATCTCGAGTATTCCCGACAGAACTATTACCGGCTCTGTCACATGGCTGACTTCTCGATCGAACTCAAGAAGGTCCCCCTGGGTGACCTTGAGGCGCTCGCACAAACGCCGGGCGTAACCAATGTCCTGCCGCGTATTGTCTTTGAAGTCACCGCCTCACTCGAAGACGTCGAAAAACCACTTTCCGGAAAAGCGGTCTCTCTGCCCGAACATGAAAACGCACCGATCAACAGCATCGTCATCAAGCAGGGCAGTTACTTCACCGATCAGCGACAGGAAGAGGTCATCGTCAACGATGCTTTCGCCCGTGCGCATAACCTGCGGCCCGGCGATCACATTCAGTTGATTCTCAACAACCGACTTCAGGATCTGCTGATCGTCGGCACCGCCATCAGCTCGGAATTCGTCTATCTGATCGGTCCTGGCGGGCTCGTGCCGGAGCCGGAAAGTTATGGCGTGTTCTATCTGAAACATGACTATGCAGAAGATGTCTTCGGTTTTGAAGGAGCCGCCAACCAGATCCTGGGACATCTCGCTCCGCAGTACCAGAGCCCTACCCGTGTCCGCCAGATTCTGGATCAGCTGGAACTCGAACTGGAAGACTACGGCGTCTTTTCCACGACCCCGCTCTCGCAGCAGTCCTCGCACTGGTTCCTGAAAAATGAGATCGACGGACTCAAAATCAGTGCCACCATCCTGCCCACCATCTTTTTGATTGTCGCGGCCCTGGCTTTGAATCTGCTCATGTCACGGATGGCCGAACAGCAGCGAACCGTGGTCGGAACCCTCAAAGCCCTGGGCTATTCCAATCAGGAGATGTTTCGGCACTTCATTCAGTTTGGTCTGCTGATCGGGGTGGCCGGAGGCATCCTGGGAACCCTGCTGGGCTATTCCCTGGCCGGAGCGATGACGGCGCAGTATCGCAACTTTTTTGAATTCCCCTCGCTGACCAATCAGATGTATCCCCGCGTGATTCTGCTGGGCATGCTGATCAGCGTCTTCTTTGCGGTGCTGGGAACATTCCGAGGGGTCCGCACTGTCGTACGTCTCTCACCGGCGGAAGCGATGCGGGCCAAACCGCCGCTACGGGCCCGGCGGATTCCATTGGAGCGGATTCACGTCTTCTGGCAGGCACTCGACTTTCGCTGGCAGATGGTGCTGCGCGACATCTTCCGGAATCGAACCCGCACCATTGGCGGATTACTCTCCGCAACGGTCGGGGCGATGCTGCTGCTGGTTACCTTTTCCATGTACGACTCTGCCTTCGCACTACTCAACTTTCAATACGATAAGCTGCTGCTCAGTGACATCGACCTGACTTTCAAAGACGACCACGACTACTCCGCGTACTTCGAAGCCCAACAGATCCAGGGAGTCGATTATGCAGAACCGCTGTTCCAGGTCGGCTGTACCCTGCAGAACGGCATCCACGAAAAGAAAACCGGTATCACCGGCATTCTGCGAGACGCGCGACTGACCATTCCCCGCGATACCGAGGGGAACCGGGTTGAAGTGCCCCCCACCGGTTTACTGGTCACACGCAAACTGGCCGACATTCTGCACATCCAGGCGGGAGACTCGATTCGCATGGTTCCCGTCTCCGGCGATCGCATTCCCCGCCAGGTCCCCGTCATGAAAATCATCGACAGTTACCTGGGGCTGACCGTTTACGCTGACTTCCATTACCTGAACCGTTTGATGGGCGAAGCCGATTCGCTGACCAGTGTGCAGCTCAAAACGAATCCCCGACCGGAAGTGACGCGGAAAATCTATCGACAACTGAAACAGGTCCCGGCGATTCAGACGGTGAATTCCATCCGCGATCAGAAAGACAAACTGCAGGAAGTCCTCATCGACCAGATGATCGTGATGATTGTCGTGGTGATCGTCTTCTCCTGCCTGATCTTTTTCGGCAGCATTCTCAATGCGTCGCTGATTTCGCTTTCCGAACGTCAACAGGAAATCGCCACGCTGCGGGTACTGGGATACACTCCCGGCGAGGTCGGCTCGATCTTCCTCCGCGAAAGTTTCTCTGTTAATCTGCCCGGCATCCTGCTGGGTCTGCCCGCCGGTTACTGGGCTTCCAAAGGCATTAACATCGCCTACGATACCGAACTGTTCCGCATGCCATTTACCATCTACATGCTGAGCTGGGTGATGACGGTCGTCCTGGGCATCCTGTTTACACTGATCTCACACTGGCCGGTCCAGAAAACCATTCAGAAAATGGACTGGCTCCAGGCGTTGAATGTAAAGGAATAACCATGTCCCGAAAATCCATCCTGATCACAGTCGGCCTGCTGGCGGTGCTGGGGTTGTATTATCTTTTCAGCGAAGCGCCACAGCCCGTGGATGTCACAGCTGCGGAAACCGGTACCGTCAAGGCGTTCATCGAAGAACGTGCCAAGACCAGCCTGCCTCGCATCTATCGCATCGCCATGCCGCTCAACGGGCGGGTGATGCCCATCACCGTGCAGGAAGATGAAAAGGTCACCCAGGGACAGGTCATCGCGGAGATGGATACGTCCGACCTGGATGCCGAAGTCGCGAAAGCCCGCTACCGCGTGGAACAGTATGCCCGCAAAATCATCGAACAGTCCGACAATCGCCTGGAAGACAACTCGCTCGACCAGTTCGATGAGTTCCTCAAATCGATGAATCTCACCGTCGAAGCCGCCAGCAAACAGCAGGATGCCAGTAAAGCCAAATGGACTTACGCGCGGGACGAGTACGATCGCAAGTATCAGCTGTTTCAAAAGAACGCACTGTCGGCCAGTGAACTCAGTGAAGCAGACCTGTTCAAAAAACAGAGTGAAATCGATTACCAGAAAGACATTCTCACCTGGCGGGCCCTGCAGGCCATTCAAAGTGCGATGCAGATTGGCAAAATCTCGATTCAGAAATACAAAGAGAAGAAAGTCCTCTCCGAAGCAGTCCTGCAGGAAGAGAAGAAAGAAGCAGAGTCTCAGCTCGAGCAGTTACAGCGCGACCGCAATCGGGCCACGATGCGGAGCCCCATCGATGGAACCGTGCTGGCGAAACACTTCTCCAACGAGCGTACGCTGCCCGCCGGCGAAATCCTGCTTGAGCTCGGTCAGTTGGATAATCTCGAAGTCGAAGCCGATGTCCTCTCTCAATACGTGGGCAACATCCACGTCGGTTCGCCCGTCGATATCGAAGGTCCCGCCATCGGCCCTGATCCCGTGCAGGGGAAGGTCAAACGGATCTACCCGAAGGGCTTTACCAAGATCTCTTCGCTGGGCGTCGAACAGCAGCGTGTGAAGGTCATCATCGGCTTTGACCGCAACATCTTCAAACAGCTGCAACAGCAGCAGCGGACTCTGGGCACCGACTTTCGGGTGCGGGTTAAAATCTATACGGACATCAAACCGGATGTGGTCAAGGTTTCCCGCTCGACACTGTTTCGCAACGGATCAGGTCAGTGGCAGGCCTACGTGGTTCGTAATAACCGTACGGTGCTCGTCGATGTTGAACCGGGGGTGATGAATGATTTTGAAGCGGAGATCAAAACGGGAATTAAAGCCGGTGATCGACTGATCGTCGCCCCCAGCATGAATCTGACTTCGGGACAGTCTGTGGAACCGCACCTGATTAAGAACCTGGAGCGGTCCCCGGCTGACTGACCTGTTTAGAAGCTGGTGCCAGATGCACTGTTGATCGGAATCTGCCGCGGCTTTTCTGTCGAAGCTTTATCCAGTTGGATACTCAGAATTCCGTTTTGCACGGAGGCGGAGACCTTATCCGGATCGACGGCAACAGGCATGGGTACCGAACGACGGAATTGACCGGAAGGACGCTCACTCATCCGCACGGTCTGACCGGCGGTGGTTGTCGTTCCGGTGCTGCGGGTACCAGTCACGGTCAGCATATTGCCGGCCAGTGTGATATTGATTTCCTCGGCAGTCACACCGGGCAGATCAATATAGACCTGAACCTGCTCGTCCAGTTCCATCAGATCGACACGGGGAACCCAGACAGGGTCGTTACCAAACAGGCCCAGTCGATCCAGGGCCCGTTCTCCCTGTTCGACAGCCACACCCAGCAGCTTATCGAATTCGGTGCGCAGCCGTTCGATGGAATTCGGAATGCCCGTAGAGTCAGATCGCTTGCCTTCGGTTGATTCCTCCGACTCCGACTGGCTGGATTCGGTCTGCGTTGATTCTGAATAGGTAGAGCCGGCCTGTTCTGCCTGGTTCTGTTCCGTGGATGCTTCCACGGTATGAATATAAACGGGATCAGGCTGTCCCGGTTGATCGGCAGATGACATGCTAAACTCCTCTTCCGAGTGCGACTGACGTCGCGCTCATTTCAAATGTGATGTTCCACAAAAGCGCTTCCCCTGCGGGTGGAATCCACTTTTGACTGTATTGTCTCACATCTGATTCGAACTGCCAGTAAAAATCTTGAAAATTACCGGCGGATTTCATGCGGGAGCTGTCATTGACTGACGATAGTAAGCCGATTGAAGCGGTCAGACTATTTCGCGCCGGAGGTCAGACTGGTGTCTTCTTCCTCGACAGTACAGGAGTCGGCGGCCGTCGCGTGGTCGTGTTCTTTCATCTTGTCGCCGACTGAGCAACCACCGCACTGGGAGCAGCCTTCGGCTCCTTCGATGTTGTTCAGACCGCCACACGAGCCTTTGATACACCGGTTGCTGAAGATCACACCAACGGCCATCCCCGCGAAGGCCAGGGCAAAGATTGCCAGAGCAAACAGGACTGTTGACATAATTACTGCTCCTCACCGAACTGCTTCTGCCAGGCAGGCGAGAAGCGTTCTGTAAAACCGGCGTCTGTTTTCACGATGAAATAAGCGGCGATGTCCCGCTCTTGTACCCAATTATACCCCTCATCGGGGCCTAATACCATCAGGCATGTCGCGATCGCGTCGCAATTCATGCAGGTTTCCCCCACCACGGTCACCGAAGCGAGCCCATGAGTCGCAGGTCGCCCGGTACGGGGATCAATGGTGTGTGAATAGCTGACGCCATCCACCTCAAAAAAATTACGATAATTGCCCGATGTCGCCATCGACAGATTGGACAGTGGTACAATCTTCTGCACCACCCGGGTTTCACTCACCGGTTTTTCGATGCCGACCTTCCAGGCTTCGCCACGCTGATTGACGCCCCGGGCCCGCATCTCGCCACCGATTTCCACCAGGTAATTTTCGATACCGCGTGACTCGATGAGTTCGGCAACTGCATCAACACCGTAGCCTTTTGCAATAGCCGACAGATCGACGTACACGTCGGGAATCAGTTTCTTCAGTGCCGCAGGTGACTCCTGCACCTGGATATGATGATAACCCACCTTCTTGCGGGCCGCTTCTATCTTCTCGTCTGCAGGCAGCGTCTTCTTGCCGGGATCCGGACCGAAGTGCCACAGGTTGACCAGTGGGCCGACGGTCATATCGAAGGCCCCGTCGCTGTCTTCACTCAACTTGAGACCGGCTGAGACAACTTTGACCACGGCAGGTGCGACAGGTAACCATTGATTGGGTTCCGCCTGGTTGAACAGGGACAGTTCCGAATCCTTGATGTAGGTCGACATCTCCTGGTTGATTTCCACGAGCAGCTGATCGATATCCTGTTTCAGCTGCCCGGTATCAACCTGTTCTGCTGCAGGGGAACAGACCGTAATGTGATAGGTCGTTCCCATCGTCGGCCCCTCGATCTGCTGCTTCTGTAATGCAGCAGAATCGGAGCCTGATTCATCATTCCGGCATCCCGTGACCTGCAGGCAACACAGCAGCAGTCCGAGCGTCCAGAACCACGCGGATTGTCTGTTAACCGAAGTCATCGTACCGGACGTTCTCAGGTTCAACTCCCAGATCATCCAGCATGTTACGTACGGCAGACAACATCATTGGCGGACCACAGATGTAGTACTCACAATCTTCGGGAGCAGGATGCTTACTCAGGTATTCGTCCAGCAGCACCTGGTGGATGAAGCCCTGCAGACCGGTCCAATTATCTTCCGGCATCGGATCTGAAAGCGCGATGTGCATCTTGAAGTTCGGGAAGTCCTCTTCGATCGCCCGGAATTCATCTTCGTAGAACATTTCACGCATACTGCGGGCACCGTACCAGTAAGAGACCTTCCGGTTGGTTTTGCGTTCTTTGAAGAGCTCGTAGATGTGAGATCGCAGGGGAGCCATACCGGCACCACCACCGATGTAGATCATTTCCGCATCGGTTTCCTGGATGAAGAACTCACCGTAAGGACCGGAGATAGTAACTTCATCACCCGGTTTCAGATTGAAGATGTAGGAGGACATCTTCCCGGGAGGAGTGCCATCCGGTGCACGTGGCGGAGGTGAAGCCACACGCACGTTAAGCATGATGATGCCTTTTTCACCTGGATAGTTGGCCATCGAGTAAGCACGGATGACCGGCTCTTCGACTTTGGACTCAAACCGCCAGAGATCGAACTTGTCCCAGTCTTCTTTATATTCATCAGGAATGTCGAATTCGCTGTATTTGATATGGTGCGGCGGAGCTTCGATCTGAATGTATCCACCCGGCTTGAAGTTTACGTCTTCGCCGACAGGCAGTTCCAGAACGAGCTCTTTAATGAAGGTCGCCACGTTGTCGTTGGACTTAACCTTACACTGCCATTTCTTGGTTTCGAAGACTTCGGGTGGTACTTCGATGTCCATATCGGTTTTGACCGGCACCTGACATGAAAGGCGGCAGCCTTCGCGGACTTCGCGGTTGTTAAAGTGAGAGCGTTCGGTCGGCAGGATATCGCCGCCGCCCTGGAGCACGCGAACCTCACATTGAGCACAGGTTCCCCCACCACCACAGGCAGATGAGACGAAAATCTGATTCTCGGCGAGGGCGCCCAGCAGCTTCCCGCCCACGGGAACTTCGATTTTCTTCTGCTCGTTCACAGTAATTGTGACGTTACCGGAGGCAACCAGTTTTGATTTCGCGACCAGAATGATGGCGACCAGGGCCAACACAATGCCCGTGAACATCACCACGCCTAACAGAATTTCTATACCCATGATTAAACTTCAACCGCTCAATAAATTAGGAAAATGTTAAGTCTCAGAGCTGGATACCGGAGAAAGCCATGAAGGCCATCGCCATCAGTCCAACGGTAATAAAGGTGATGCCCAGACCGCGTAATCCCGGCGGGACGTCACTGTATTTCATTTTCTCCCGCACACCTGCCAGCGCCAGAATCGCCAGTGCCCAGCCGACACCGGAACCGAAACCGAAGACGCAACTTTCGGGGAAGTTGTAGTCGCGTTCCACCATAAACAGGGTTCCCCCCAGAATCGCGCAGTTCACGGTAATCAGTGGCAGGAAGATCCCCAGCGAGTTATAGAGAGCCGGAACGAACCGGTCGAGGGTCATTTCCAGGATCTGTACCATCGCGGCAATCACGCCGATGTAACAGATCAGACCGACGAAGGTCAGGTCGACATTGGGATAGCCGGCCCAGGCCAGTGCCCCCTTCTTCAACAGGTGCTGATAGATGATGTTATTGACGGGAACGGTAATCGTCTGAATGACGACTACAGCGATCCCCAGACCGAAGGCAGTCTTCACATTTTTGGAAACGGCCAGAAAGGTACACATTCCCAGGAAGAAGGCCAGTGCCAGGTTTTCGACGAACAGACACTTAATAAACAGGCTCAGATAATGCTCTAACATGTTATGCTTCCTCCACCTGATCGGTTTTCCAGACTCTCAGAGCCCAGATTGCGAAGCCAATAATAAAGAATGCACTGGGAGGTAATAACATCAGGCCGTTGGCTTCGTACCAGCCGCCTTCCCGGGTCAGTTTCATCAGAGGGATTCCAAACAGGCTCCCCGAACCGAATAACTCACGGAAGAAGGCCACCAGCATCAAAATGGCACTGTAACCCAGTCCGTTTCCGATACCGTCCAGGAAGCTGATGCCAGGCTCGTTTTTCATCGCGAACCCCTCGGCACGCCCCATCACGATACAGTTGGTAATAATCAGTCCCACGAACACGGACAGCTGCTTGCTGATTCCGAAGGCGAAGGCCTTGAGGAACTGATCGACCAGAATCACCAGTGAGGCGATGATCGTCATCTGCACAATAATGCGGATACTGCCGGGAATCTGCAGACGGATCGAAGCGACTGCGGCGTTCGAGCAGGCGGTCACCAGGGTTACCGCAATACTCATCACGAGTGCGGTCTCCATCTTGGTTGTTACCGCCAGAGCGGAACAGATTCCAAGGATCTGCAACGCAATCGGGTTGTTATTAAAAATCGGTCCGGTCAGAACCTCTTTTTGCCGTGAATTCATATTACTTTCCCTCCTTTTCCCGAACCTGTTCGAGATAAGGCTTAAATCCTAGATCACCCAGCCAGAAATCCAGCAGGTGGGTTACGCCGCGAGAGGTAATGGTGGCTCCCGAGAGGCCGTCCACTTCATGTTCCGCATTAGGGGACTCCGGATTGACGGTCCCCTTAATGACTTCGATATCAGGCTGGAAGTCTTTGTTGTAGACTTCTTTGCCTTTCCACTGTGCCTTCCACTTGGGGTTATCGACTTCACCCCCCAGCCCGGGTGTTTCCCCCTGTTCGTAGAAGGTCAAACCCTGCACGGTGGTCAGGTCGGTCTGCAGAGCCAGGAAGCCCCACATGGTTGACCAGAGACCTTTGCCGCGGACGGGCAGAACATACTGAGTCAGCTGACCATTCTCATCCTTGATCAGGTAAACCCAGGAATAGTTTTCGCGACGTTTGATCCCGGCGATGTCCTTGCTGGGCTCGATTGCCGAGCTCAGTTTGGGATTGTCGATTGCCGCCTTCTGGTCGTATTCCGCAGGATTGGGGAACAGTTCCTTGTCGTCGGTTACGACTTTACCTGAGTCGAGATCAACGATAATCCCCTCAACCCGCTCGTCATAAATCTTCATGACGTTCTTCGCGTCGTCACCTGGTTGGATCAGGCCCGCCACGGAGAGGATGTTCTTTTTACGTTCGATCTCTTTATTCAGTTCCTGCTTGCTGCGCAATCCGACCGCAGCCCCGGAAACCAGAATCGAGCAGACCACACACAACGTGGCCGATACGATAAATGTGAAACCTATTGAATCACGCGACATTTCGCGCCAACCTTCTTTTAATGTTTGCTTGAACCACGTAATAATCAATCAGAGGAGCGAAGACGTTGCCGAACAGAATCGCCAGCATGATCCCCTCTGGATACGCAGGATTGACCACCCGAATCAGGATTGTCATTCCCCCAATCAAAATTCCATATAACCAGCGTCCGGTGTCGGTCATCGCTGCGGAGACCGGGTCGGTCGCCATGAAGACCAGACCGAAGGCCAGACCACCGACAACCAGGTGCCACTGCGGAGGCATGGCGAACATCGCGTTGGTATTGCTGCCAATCATCCAGAGCAGTGTCGCTAAGCCCATCGATCCGGCAAGCACACCCGCCATCACGCGCCAGGAACCGACGCCGATCAGGATCAGGAAGATCGCTCCCAGGAGACAGGCCAGAGTTGAAGTTTCACCCATAGACCCCTGAATGGTTCCCAGGAACGCCTGCGACCAGGAGATACCAAGGCCTCCCTCAGAGATAGGGTTGGTGACTGCTTTCATGCCGACTTCGGGAGCAGCGGTGGCCATCTGCCCTAATGAAGTAGCACCACTGAAACCATCAACGGCGGTCCAGACAGTGTCACCCACGATCTGTGCCGGATAGGCAAAGTATAGAAACGCACGCGCCGTTAAAGCGGGGTTAAGGAAATTTTTACCTGTACCACCGAAGATTTCCTTACCGACGACCACACCGAAGCTGATGCCCAGTGCTACCTGCCAGAGGGGAATCGTGGGAGGCAGCGTTAACGGGAACAGCATCCCGGTCACCAGGAAGCCTTCATTGATTTCGTGACGCCGCACGATACAGAACAGACCTTCCCAGGCCCCCCCTACCGCCATACAGACGATATAAACGGGCAGGAAGTAGAGTGCTCCATGCACCAGGTTGGAGAGCAGGCTGTTCGCATCGGGAACCACGCCCAGTGAGGACATGATCGCGCCCCGCCAGCCCGGTACCGATTCGATGCCCATGGTGCTCATTGCCGCATTGGCCTGGAACCCGGTGTTATAAAGTGCCATAAACACACAGGGCAACAGAGCCACAATGACCATACTCATCATGCGCTTCAAGTCGATGGAATCGCGCACATGAGAGGCTTCACTGGTCACTTCACCCGGCGTATACAGGAAGGTATCCTGCGCTTCGTAAAGTGGGTAAAGCTTCTCGAACTTACCCCCTTTATCGAAGAGGGGGTGCATCTTATCAAGAAGATTTCGTAACGGCTTCATTTCGAGGTTTATCTTTCCTGTTTGACAGCCCCTGAATCAGGCTCAGGCGGGCCATCAGCAACTTTGACTGTCTCTGACTGCGAGCCGAAACGAAGACGTTTCAGAGCGATCAGTCAGGCTGACATCTTTCAAAACAAATTGAGTTATCCGGCTTACAATCACACTCAGTGAAGGCTTGGCGAGTTTCACAGTCAAAGCCCTTCCCGGGCCACCACTGTATCAGCCCTCGATTTCAATTTTGGTCAAATTGTCTCGCAGCAGTGATCCGTAATTGTATTTGCCCGGGCAGACAAACGTGCACAACGACAGATCTTCTTCATCCAGTTCCAGGCATCCCAGCAGTTTTGCCTGTTCGGTATCTTCCGTAATCAGTGCCCGCAACAGGAAGGTCGGCAGGATATCCAGCGGCATCACTTTTTCATAAGTGCCGATAGGAATCATGGCTCGCTTACTGCCTTCGGTGGATGTAGTGAAAGGCACTTTCTTGCCTTTACCGGTCCAGGAAGAAGCAAATACAGGCACGACCGAGAACTTATTGAATCCGGGGCCCATCCAGCCCAGGAAGTCACGGTGTGTTCCCTCTTTGAGCGCGGTAACCTGCAATGCATAGCGGCCCAGGTAAGCAAAGGGGCCTTCGGCTTTTCGGCCGGCGAGAGCGGAACCGGAAATCACCCGATCAACGCCTTCTTCGAGGTTGCCGTCTGTCAGGTCAACCAGACTGGCTCCCATGATGGTTTTTACAAGTTTCGGATTCTTAACCACAGGACCCGCGATGGAAATCACGCGTTCGTTGTAAAGCTGACCGGTGCTAAAGAGTTTGCCAATCGCGATCACGTCCTGGTAGTTGATGTACCAGACGGTTTTCTTATCGCTGACCGGATCGAGGTAATGAATGTGTGTGCCAGGCAGACCTGCGGGGTGCGGGCCGCCAAATTCTTCGACCGTCACAAAATCCAGATCGCAGCCTGGCAGATTGGTTCCCGGTGCTTTACAGAGATAGAGCTTACCTTCGGTCAATGCCTTCAGGACCTGCAGACCCTGTGAGAATGCCCGGGGCTCTTCACTCAAGACCACTTCCGGTGGAGGAGCGAGAGGGCTGGTGTCGATGGCGGTCACAAAAATCGAATGCGGTGTCGATTCGGGTGAAGGCACTTTGCTGTAAGGACGGGTCCGCAGACTGGTCCAGAGCCCGGACTGCAGCAGGTTCTCGGTGACCTGTTCGCGAGTCAGACTGGCGAGCTGACCTTCTTCGTATGAGGTGAAGGTCTCCTCTTCTTCGCCGGCGAGTTCAATCACCAGGGATTGAAAAACGCGTTTTGCACCGCGGTTGATTTCAGTCACTTTCCCGGCGGCGGGAGCGGTGTAGATGACGCCTTCGATCTTTTTGTCGCTGAACAGCAACTGACCTTTTTTAACGGTATCACCGACTTCAACAGCCAGCGTCGGTTTCATACCGATGTAGTCCGGGCCGATTAAAGCAACTGATCGAACTTGTGGCCCGTTTTCGATCAAAGCGGAAGGCTCACCTGCGATGGGCAGATCCAGCCCTTTTTTAATTGTAATCATTGAATTATGAACCTGAATGCAACGAGTGTTTCTGACTGACTCGCCTGATGTGGTATCAATCACCACCTGAATGCTGTACAAATCCGATTAAGGGCATTTCTGCAATGTGCTTGCTGGTTTTATAGGCGCAAGATCTCTAGTGCCCAATAATTCGCGGCTATTTTACACAGATCCCCCCGTTTTGTAGTGAAAGCAGGGAACAAATTGGATCATTTTCCATTCTGTATCAGAAAAGCTCGATTCGTAGTTCATTCAGCACCCTTTCCGCGATTCTCAATGCTGAGAACCGACGCGTTATGTCTCCAATTGCACCGCGCATCAGGTCTTTTCAGCAGAATCTCCCAGCCTGTTTCCTGATGTCTCAATCCGATTTCAACGCTTTTGATTACTCAAAAAAAAACCACCTGAGAACAACACGCTCTCAGGTGGCGGGATTTTACTTTGATGGTTTAGAGTTTAGTTTCGGCTTACAGTTCCAGCAACTTTACATTCTTATACCAGACTTTGTGTCCGTGGTCCTGAAAACCGATATAACCTTTCCGCGGGAAGTCTTTGACGGCCGCCTTGAACTTGTGCGCAGAACCATCCAGACGCTTGCCTGGCTCAGTCCATTCATCTGCATTCAGCTTGGCAACCACTTCTCCATTCACGGCGACGCTGATGTGCGGTCCTTTACAGGTAATCTCAAAATGAGTCCATTCGCCAGGTGCACTGGCCAGATTCTTTGCAGGAGCAACGAGGTCATAGATCGCCCCGAAATCGTGCATGCCGGTGCCGTCGCCACTTAAGACCTGCGCTTCGAAGCCGGTCTGCACGGGATTCTTCAGATCACCCACGCGGAAAAAGATTCCGGAGTTGCACTCTTCAGGCATTTTGACATCACACTTGAATTTGAAATCACCAAATTCTTTGTTGTAGACGATCAGGTAACCACCCGACTTGTAAGGCACCAGTGCGCCGTTTTCAATCGGAGCAGCGATCTTCTTTCCGTTGCTGCACATCCAGCCTTTGTAGTTCTCGCCGTTGAACAGCAGTTTCCAGCCTTCTGCTTTTTCAGATGCAGTCAGCTCGTTATCTGATTCTGAAGCACCGGAGTCAGCCACATCGAGCTTGGACAGCTTCTTCGCAGCCTGCTTCTCAGCTTTTTCCATGACGCTTGCCAGGGTGACTTCTTTGCCCCCCTGCCGTTTACTTTCGTCAGCAGCTTCCATGAATGCGTAGATTTCCAGCGTCTCTTCAGGGCTCACAGGCGCCTTGCCGGTACGGAAGAACTTCACGATCTCCACCAGCAGCGGCTTGTAACCGTCGTAACCACCCACGGCGACTTCACCGTTTTTACCGACTGCGGTTCCGCCATAACCTTTAGGGGTTCCTTTGCGGACACCAGCGAAATGCCCTTCACGACCACCGGCCCATTTGCCGGCGACTTCATCCCGATCAGCATTGCTGACTGTACGGGTGACAGACTCACAACCAGGTCCCATCACGGTAAACAGAGTTTCGACACCGTGGATCCCGTACCAGTACAGGTCGGGATGAGTGCTTTCCAGCGAACAGGGGCTGTGGGTGCTGGCCTTCATGATCTTTCCCTCTTCGCCGTTCCGCAGACGCTGTGCGCCCTTGGCAAACCGCAGTGATGAAGATGAGAACATGGGAGTATTGTATTTTTTGGAGAGTTCGAACAGAGCGACGGCATCGGTCAGCGAGGCAGCAATCGGCTTGTCGATGAAGACCGGCTTGCCTGACTGGAGAACTGGCAGCGCCTGTTCAAGGTGCGGACGACCATCGTTTGTTTCGAGGAAGACCACATCGACTTTCTCCAGCAGTGCGGGAATGGAATCGACGATTTCCACGCCCATTTCTTTCACCTGCTTCGTGTAGCCGGGAACGCGAGAGACACTGGATTCAATGTCCGGGCTTCCCTTGGGATAAGCGGCGACGATCCGACAGCCGGCCAGATCCCCTTCCGGGTTGCCAGTATTCAGCATCTTGGTGAAGGCAATCGCATGCGAGGTATCCAGGCCGATAATCCCGGCTTTGAGTACCTTCTTGGCATCTTCAGCGGAGACGGAGCTGCCCAGGGCAACTGTCAACAGCAGCAGAGCGCAACAGGCCTGACAGAAAAGACGTTTAAAAAGTCCAGAGTTCATAATGTTCCTCTATCGTGGATGACAGGTAAGCTGATACGGAAACAGGCAGGTAAAGCGACTGCGTCTGCACAGACGGTGCCGCCTTCGATTTCCTTATGAATGTTTATAAAATCGATTATGGTCAACCCAGCATACCAAATGCAATCGCACGGCGGCTGGGAGTCGGAATTTTCAGCGTTTCCTCCGCAAGGTGACGCAACTCAATCGGCGTAATCTTTGCCATTCAGGCTATCGACCACCGAATGCTGCCAGCCTTCCAGGGCGGCTTTCATCTTCTTGAACCGCTGTGGATCCTGTTTCGACAGATCATGCTGTTCGGACGGATCCTGTTTGAGGTTATACAGGGTGAATTTCGGCGTTCCCTTTTTGTTTTCCATTTTCAGGACTTTAAAATCGCCGTCGATCAGTGCAGCGGAACCCGGGAGTTCTTCCTGGGAATACTGTGCTTTCAGGCTGCCTGCATCGGCATCGGGAACCGGTCCGGGTGGATTGGGTTTTCCGGGAGACTGCTGTTTCTGCAGCGCCAGTAGAATATCCGTGCTGCGTTTAGGATGCCCCTTCGTGGGATAGGTCCAGAAACCCATCGGTTTGTTGCGGGACATTTTGTGTCCTTCGATGAGGGGCAGCAGGCTTTCGCCATCCAGCGTGGGCTGATGTGAGACCTTCGCACCGGTCACAGCAAGCACTGTCGGATAGATGTCGATGGTGCCGCAGGGCATGTCTGAAGTTTCCGGTTTCTTAATAACCGCTGGCCACTCGATCAGGGACGGCACGCGAATGCCCCCTTCCCAGAGGTTCCCTTTATAACCGGCCAGACCGCCGGTCGCCTGAGAGCGGGGGCCGTCTTTTTTGAACTGGGGAGGTCGGGGACCGTTATCACTGGTGAACCAGAGCAGTGTATTTTCCGCGAGTCCCAGATCGCGGAGCTGCCTTCTGAGATGTCCCATCGCGCGGTCGACGCCGCTGATTTCACCAAAATAGTTCTGGAAAGCAGGATCCTGATTGGGATACAGGGCTTTGAGTTCGTCCACCGCCTCGTGGGGCAGATGCGGATTACCAAACCAGATGACCGCCAGGAAGGGCTGTTCTTTTTTCTGAGCCCCCTTCATGAAGTCGAGCGCCGCATCGACGGTGACGCGGGAACTTTCTCCCTTGAGCTGCTCGACCATTCCGTTATGGCTCATGTAAGGATCGTTTTCATAGAAGTTTGGACTCGAAACCCATTTGTCAAAGCCGCTGTTCCCCGGAGAGACAGGACTGTTAGCCTGCACCGAACCGAGGTGCCATTTCCCGAAGTGGCCGGTTGTGTAACCGGCTGACTTGACCGCCTCAGCGACTGTGACTTCCTGCGGACGTAAGGTATGTCCCCAGCTGAAGCAGGCGAAGCGGTTCGGGTGTCGTCCGGTCAAAAAACTGCCTCGAGTAGGCGAACAGACGGGCGCTGCTGCATAAAAGCGGTCCAGCCGCAGACCAGAGGCAGCCATATCATCCAGGTGCGGCGTCTTGATTACAGGGTGTCCGTTAAAGGAAGTTTCGCCCCAGCCCTGGTCGTCAGTCATGCAGAGTACGATATTCGGCCGCGCTGCTTTTTCAGCGGCGTGCAGGCTGACAAGGGTACTGGAGAAACAGAATCCACAAAGCAGGAGCAAAGCGGAGCAGACAAAGCGGCGTAGCATATCATGACCTCGGGGTTGAATCGGGGAGGCAGGTAAGCGAATCGATATTTCATCCTGTCCCAAATCAGACAGGGCGCCAAGGTTCTTTCCCGGACCGGTACTGATTTTCTGCAAAGTTCTTCTGAGAACGCTCTCATACCTGAAATGCCGGGTTCGGGAGCCTGAATTGCCGTGCTGATGATTGCATCCCCCCTGCCTGCTCGGCTATACTTCTCACGTGTATCCGGACCTCCCTCTGAACTGACGTCGATTGCTGTTTTCCCCTGCCACAATCAACTTACGTCTTCAAGGCAATGATTGAGACGTGCCCCAGCCTCATTCGGGGCACGTTTGAGAGTCGTTCCAGAATTCCAGAGAAAAACAGAGGAACCCCAGGCAACATGAATCCGACAAAGCCTCAAGAACCTTATTTTGTCGGCATTGATATCGGTGGTACGAACGTCAAGGTCGGTATCGTTGATGATGCTGGCCAGACACTTGCCTTCTGTAAAACGAGCACCGATGTCCCTTCAGGCGTTGAGGCGGGCCTGAAGAACATCTATCAGGCCATCGACGATGCCCTGGCTGACTGTCGGCTGACGATGGACGACATCAAAGCCATCGGTATCGCCACTCCCGGCACGATGGATATTCCCGGGGGCAAACTGGTTGATCCGCCGAATCTTCCGACCTGGAAAGGTTTTCCGATCCGACAGACCGTCTGTGATCATTACGGCGGCAAACAGACGATCTACCAGAACGATGCGAACGCGGCCGCCTATGGAGAATACTGGATCGGCGGTGCCCGCGAGGCTCATAGTCTGGTGTTCTGGACACTGGGCACGGGCATTGGATGTGGTATTATTATAGATGAAATGATCATCGAAGGTCGTCACTCACACGGAGGCGAATGCGGACACATCGTAATCCAGATGGATGACGGACGGTTATGTGATTCAGGACAATATGGTACACTCGAAGCTTACGCGGGTGGCACGTCCCTGGTGAAGCGCTGTCAGGAACAGCTGGACGCCGGTCGTGAGTCCGTCCTGAATGACATGCTGCAGCAGGGCCAGGAACTGACTCCTCTGCTGATCTCCGAGGCCGGAGAACAAAACGACGAACTGGCAACAGAGCTGATTATGGAATCCGCCCGCTGCCTGGGAGTCGGTACGACAAACCTGATGCACACCATTGATCCGGACATGGTTCTGTTCGGCGGTGCGGTGACATTCGGAGGCAAGGGTACTGCCCAGGGAGACCGTTTCCTGCAGCGCATCCGGGAAGAGGTCCAACAACGCGCGTTCTCGGTTCCCTACGAGAACACGATCATCGACTATGCAGAACTCGGAGCAGACGCCGGTTACATTGGCGTCGCCGGCTGTGCGCGACTGGCCTGCCTCAAAGCAGAATAAAATTAAAACGTGCCCGGTACACTAAACACCGGGCGGTCTGAACGACAGGAAACCGAGAAACCTTTATGGCAACTGAGCCCCGTCTGATTCGAAACTTTTCGATCGTAGCACATATTGACCACGGGAAAAGTACGCTGGCTGACCAGCTGCTCCTGAAAACCGGCGCCATCACGGAACGGGAATTCAAAAACCAGATTCTGGATGACCTGCAGATTGAACAGGAACGCGGAATTACGGTCAAAGCCCGCACGGTGGTTATTCACCACAAATACAAAGGTGAAACATACGAGCTGAACCTGATCGACACCCCCGGTCACGTCGACTTCCATTACGAAGTCTCCCGCAGCCTGGCTGCCTGTGAAGGCGCGCTGCTGCTCGTGGACGCCTTTCAGGGTGTGCAGGCCCAGACCGTCGCAAACGCCTACGCCTGCATCAACGCCGACCTGTCAATCATTCCGGTCGTCAATAAAATCGACCTGCCCGTGACTCGTATCGACGAAGTGCTGGAAGAAGTTGAATCGGTCGTTGGCCTCGACCCCGAAGAAGCACTCAAAGTCAGTGCCAAGAGCGGGATCGGCATTGAAGATGTGCTCGATGCCATCGTCGAACGCATCCCCCCTCCGAGTGGGGATCCCAGTGCGCCACTGCAGGCACTGGTCTTCGACAGCAAGTACGATCATTACCGCGGCGTCGTTACCTATGTCCGTGTGGTCCAGGGAACGGTAGAAAAAGGCCAGACGGTCGTCCTGATGAGAGGCGGTACCAAGCTGGACATTATCGAGATCGGCCAGTTCACTCCGCACATGAAAGCCGTCAAGTCGCTGGGGCCCGGACAGGTAGGTTACCTGGTCAGTGGTGCGAAAGAACTCAGCCAGGTTCACGTGGGGGATACTATCGCCGACCCCAAAAAGCTGCCGGCTGCCCCCCTGCCCGGCTACCAGACTCCACAACAGATGGTGTTCTGCGGGATGTATCCCATCGAAGCCACCGACTTTGAAAAGTTGCGTGAAGAGCTGCAGAAGCTGAGCCTCAACGACGCAAGTTTCAGTTTCGTACCAGAAACCAGTGACGCTCTGGGCTTCGGCTTCCGTTGCGGCTTCCTGGGCATGCTGCACATGGAAATCATTCAGCAGCGTCTGGAACAGGAATTCAATATCGACCTGTTGCAGACCGCGCCCAACGTAACTTACGAAATCCTGGAGCGCAGCGGCGAAGTTTTACACCTCGATAACCCGCAGGACGTTCCCGATGCAAGCCGCATCGAAGAATTTCGCGAACCGATCGCGCTGGTGAATTTCATCCTCCCTGCAGAGAACATCGGCACCATCATGCAGCTCTGTTCCGACAGGCGCGGGATCTACAAGAATACCGAGTACCTGGGAACTAACCGGGCACAGCTGGTTTACGAACTGCCGCTGGCGGAAATCGTCTACGACATGTACGACCGCCTGAAAAGCGCGACTAAGGGTTACGGTACGATGGACTACGATATCATCGGCTACCGAGCAGCCGACCTGGTCAAGATGGACATCCTCGTCAAAGGGGAACGCGTCGATGCCCTCTCTACGATCGTGCACCGCTCACAGTCCGAGCGTCGTGGACGCGGTCTGGCGAAGCGGCTCAAAGAGGAGATCTCCAAGCATCAGTTTGAAATCCCGATTCAAGCCGCGATTGGTGGAAAGATCATCGCTCGCGAGACGATCAAAGCCCTCCGCAAAAATGTGACCGCCAAATGTTACGGTGGTGACATCACCCGTAAGCGCAAGCTGTGGGAAAAACAGAAAGAGGGCAAGAAACGCCTCAAGCAGTTCGGCCAGGTCGAGATTCCCCAGAAGGCATTCCTCGCGGTACTGGATGCGACCAAAGAAGAGTAACCGACTCGAGCGGAATTACTCTTCGACGTCTGCCAGTAATGCTTCGAGCGCCTGGGTGCAGCCTTTCATCGAGATCACGGCCTGCTCGAAGTTGGTGTGCAGTGATGCTTCCGGCGCATCCAGCGCAAACTGATCAGTGGCTTTGCGGAGCCGACCGATTTTTTTACGGAGCATCTTGAGATAGGAGTCCGGATCATCCACGCGGGTTTCCAGTGCCCGCGAAGCATCAAAGACAGCCCGCGTGATTCCCATGAGCTCCGGGTAATCGTCTACTTCATCGCAGTGCTTGATAAACGTTCGCACCATCCAGGCATGTGCCAGGATCACCTGACTGCGCTCTACCAGTTCCTGTTTGCTGATCGACATGACGTCACTCTGATTGAAACTCAACGTCTTTCACCGGCGGGCACCTCGATGGCCCCGCACTTCATCGCTCTGAAAGTAACGCTTCAGAAGCAGACATGCAAGAGTTGGCTCAGCTCGAATCAGATGGCGTGGGTGAAGTCGTCGCCGCGGTAGTACTCGTAGAACAGGCGGCCGATTTCATCGCTGAGTCGCGAGAGGTACTCTTTCTTGAACTTGGAGAACGTGACTTCCGAGGTCGCCCGCGGAGCCCTGAGCGGATAGAAGGACGTGATCTCTTTGCTGTAGAGTTTATCGCCTTCGCCGTTTTCATCCATTTCATAGACCGTGACCATCCCTTCGGCGCGACCACGGTAGAGGTCAGAACTGTTTTCTTCGTAGAGGCTGTATTTATGCAGTTCGATATGAATCACGTATGTCACATCGAAGGCTTCGCCGATTTCTTCCGGCTTGTCCCAGTCCGGGTTCTCATCCATCCAGGCACGAATCCGATCCGGATTGACCATCTTCACTCCATGCTGATGCAGCTGGAAGGTGGTGTACTTCGCCAGGTCGTTGTGAATGCCGTCAAAGTTGTACTGCAATTCCAAAGGTGCATAACAGACGATGGCGACGGTTACATCCTTGTCGGTCAGTGACTTTGAAGTCTGGGCATCGAAGTCCGGCTCAATCGAGGGCGGCCCCCCGATCAGGTAACCCAGCAGGATGAAATAGTTGCAGCCCGACAGCGTCGTACACAATATCAGCACCAGTGCCAGCTTGCTGACTGTCTGTAAAAACCGTTTATGAATACGTTGTTTCAACGAAAAACTGTTCATCGTGTGATCCTTCACAACTCCGAATTGATGTTCTGGTCTGCTGTCCTGTACCAGGCTGAAAGTGACGATCAGTAAATTTCTTCACTGGAATGGTAGTTATAGAAGAAGCGACCAATCTGATCGGCGATGCGATCAAGGTATTTCTTTCTGAAGACTTTGGGAGATTCCTGTTCAATCGAGACCGGCATATGGCTCGGAAACTCTGAGGTGTAGTTGGTCTCGAAGACAGACAGTGCCCGGCGATACCCGTCGACATCCTGCACTTCGTAGGCAGAGACGGTACCGTATGCTTTTCCGCGTAGCAGGTTCGGGCTGTTGGGCTCGCGGTAATCGAATTCGTCGATGTCGACGTGAATGATGTAATCGACCTCGAAGTTTTCCGCCAACTCATCCACATTGTTCCAGACGCCGCCATTGTCATCGAGCCAGGTCGCGACTTCGCCGGTATCCTGAACCACTATCTCCCTTCGTTTCAGATCATAAGTAATCTGTTCCAGCAGATCGTAATTCAGGGACGGATAATCAGAACGGATTGATTCGGGAGTCGAACAGATCACCAGGACCTTTTTATGTTCTTCCGACAGATCGATGTTGGTCCGCCTGGTAAATTCGCAGGTGACCAGGGGATCTCCAAAGAATAATTTTCCGGCCATTACGCCCAGAGAACATCCGCTGGCCTCCAGACAGACCAGCGCCAGCATCACCACGACGCAATAGCGTCGGGGAGTGGAGAGTCTGCTTTCGATCTGTTGTTTCAGTCGCATCATTTCAGCCATCCTTGGCATGAACCGCTAAGATTTGTTGTGATTGATTTGATTTGAAAGGCGGGTTCTCACGCGCGCTGACGCCGCGCAAGTATTAAAATGTCATCCTGAAAGCCCACTCCATCACGGTGATCGCAGTCAGACCACAGATCAGCCAGAGCAGACAGAGTTCAGGATTGGAGATCAGCCAGAGCCGTCTGTGATACACGCTGATCCAGGACCAGGGAATCATAGCCAGACAGACCAGTGCCAGAATCAACCCGGACGTATTGGCCTGGGCAGACTGACTTAACTGACCTCGAACAAAATGTGAAAAGGAAGTTGTCATCCCACAACTGGGACAGGGAATTGAGAATTGATTTCTGATGACGCAGGGTGCAAAACCGAGTTGTTGATGTGAACCGAAGCCTCGCGGATCCGGCTGAATTCGAATCGCAACCCAAAACCCGCCGATCAGAAACAGACTCCAGCAAATCAACAGCAGCCGCAGTTTCCATCCAATGGGCATGCCCGGATGTAATTCACGCAGCGCCGACAACAGCCGATTGTCTGATGTTCTGGCAGTGGGTTTGGAATTGAAATTCATTATTGAGAATGAGAGAAGCCGAGGTTTATCAGTTCTATTATTTTACTGCAAGACCAGATCCGGAAAATGTCTATCTGCTCCTGACAGGCTACCATTTATTGAGGCCCCGTCCAGACTCCCTCGTAGACTTCGACAGCCGGACCGGTCATATAGACTTCTCCCGCCTCGGCCCACTCGAGCCGTAAATCACCACCAGGCAAGTGGATAAGCACATTTCGTTCGGACCGCCCCGTCAAGACGCCCGCCACCGCAGAAGCACAGGCTCCGGTGCCGCAAGCCTGGGTTTCGCCGGAACCACGCTCCCAGACGCGCATCTTCAGTTCGGAGGGCGAGACGACTTCGATGAATTCCGCGTTGACCCGATTGGGGAACATCGGATGTACTTCTACTTTCGGTCCGATCCCATGCACCCAGTGATCGTTGAGCTCGTCAACGAAGGTAATACAGTGCGGGTTTCCCATGGATACACAGGTCACTTTCAGGCTCTGATCACCCAGATCCAGATCGGCGTCAACCGGGGGATCGCCGGGGAGCTGCGTCGGAATCTCGGCGCTTTTGAGAATAGGATGCCCCATGTTGACCCGCACCTGGCTGACGCGGCTTCCCGCCAGTTCCAGGTCCAGATGCAGTACACCGGCCCCGGTTTCGATCTTCAAGGTCTGCTGTTTCGCGATCCCATGATCGTAGACGTATTTCGCGACACAACGCACGCCGTTCCCGCACATTTCCGACTCGCTGCCATCTGCATTAAACATCCGCATGCGGGCATCCGCTTTTTCCGACGGACAGATCAGAATCAGTCCGTCCGATCCGATGCCTTTGTGCCGGTCACTGACCGCCATCGCCAGGCTGGCAATGTCTTCAGGGAGGGACTCTTCAAAACAGTTGACATAGACGTAGTCGTTGCCGGCTCCGTGCATCTTGGTAAATTTCATCGTCGCTTTTCTTTTCTCTGATCTTAAACAGGCTCCGGGTAACTCCCCTCAGCCCTGGAATGAATTCTTTATTATTCTGGCGTTTTCAGCCCCAGAAAGATACTCCGCCGTAAGGCATTATCGCGTCCGGAAAACGCATCTTCGTTTCCGGGCAGGATATTTTCCAGCGTGGTGGCCATCATGTGGAACTTGGCGTCTACATCATCTGCATAGTGCACCAGCAGTGCTTCCGGGGTATGCGGGGCGACAGGCGAGCCCCATTCAGGCAGATTCTGATGCGAGACAATCATATGTTCCAGTCGCAGCAGAGTCTCGGGACTGAGTTCCTCAAATTTTCGGGCGTGCTCCCGTACGAGATCGCGGCCCAGCAGGATATGGCCGATCAATCGTCCCGCTGGTGTGTAGCTGGAGGCGTGCGGTTTGTAATCGAGTTCGTTCAGCTTGCCGATGTCGTGCAGGATGGCCCCTGATACCACCAGAGATTTGTTTAGCGGCGGTTGCATCTCCCGGTAATAGTCGCTGTATTTGTCGGCCAGATAACAGGCGGTCCGAGTGACTGACAGCACATGTTCCAGAAAACCGCCGGTGAACGCATGATGATTTCTGCTGGCCGCAGCGATCACTTTGATCTGGTCTGCATATTCATCCAGGATGTCCAGCACCAGATCGCGCAAGGGTTCCTCGGTAATCTGTTCGCGGGCAATGTCCGTCAGTTCTACAAACATCTCGTCGCTGGAAAAACGGGAGCGTTTGAAATACAGGCCGGGGTCGAATCCATCCTCGGCGTCTTCATCATTCACGGGACGAATGCGGTCAATGTCCAGTTGCGGACCGTACTTACTTTCTTCGTAGCGAGCTCGAACTTTGTAGAACTCCCCCTCGCTCCAGTTGTTTTCACAATCTTCAAACCAGGGAGTGTCGCTCCAGATCATCGCGGTGGCCACTGTCGCATTATCGCGGAACTGGACCCGAAAATAAGGTTTCCCGTCCCGCGTGTTGGAACGCTGTCGGGAGACGAGCAGGACAAAACTGTCCGCCATCTGTCCGGGTTCCATTTCACTCAGCAGCATGACTTCTCGCGCGGTGTTCATATCGTCTGCCCTCAGTATGTGTTTCAGAAGATAATTTCTCTTCACATTTTAGCGCTGAAGTGTCGTAAGTGCAAAAGAGGATGTTCAGTGTTCCCCACGCAATACCAGACTTATTGCTCTACATATACGAATAAGAGTCTCGCTACCAGCGTCTGGCCTGGACGCTCAAAACCCTTTAATTTCAGCACTTGAAAGGAGTCCCGCTTTGCGATAAATATATCTGAGACGAATCTCGCCTGTTTGATCAGATCTGAGCAAAATGCATATCGGAAAAGATTGAAACCCTGCTATAATAACAGGAGCTCAATAACGGCAAACAGGCTCGCTCCTACCCGTGGTGAATTTCAGATTTTTGACCTGTTTTTGCCGATTAACTCAATGCGCGGGTCAAGCAACCAGACTTTTTTCAATTGGAGATTATTTTCCATGGCTGTCACAATTACTGAAAATGCTTCCAACGAACTGAAGCGTTTCAAAGAGAATTCCAATTACAGTGAAGATTCTCTCTTACGTATCGGGATCGTTTCCGGTGGTTGCAGTGGTTTCTCGTACGACTTTAAATTCGTTGAACCAACTGAATACAACGAAGAAAACGATACCATTTCCGAACAACATGGCGTGAAAGTCGTTGTCGACAAGAAGAGCAGCCTGTTCCTCGACGGTACCACCGTAGACTACTACGAGGGCCTCGACAAACGCGGTTTCACTTTCGATAACCCCAATGCTGTCAAATCCTGCGGATGCGGCAGCAGCTTCTCTGCCTGATTGAGTCTCTAGTCGGGGCTTACCCCCCCCCTCAATCCAGAGTAATCCAGATAAAGATTTAGCCGAGGAGCAGAGATTGCTCCTCGGTTTTCTTTGTTTTGGGACGCCGCTCGTTTACATTGATAGTACAGCAACCTGCGGCTCGCATTCACCGGTTAAGCGAATACCGGTGAAAGGCTCCCGAAAATCACCATTTACGGGGGCATTCTCAGAGCCGGTCTGCGGCTTCCCACCGGAGTCCCCGGTCGCTATAACTCAGACTGTCGGTGCTGCTGATACAGATTACCGGCATCATTATCCTGTTAGAGACAATCAACACGAAGGAAAAGATCACAATGAAACTGGAAGGGCGAAATGCGCTCGTGACGGGCTCCTCTCGGGGCATCGGTCGAGGATGTGCGATTGAAATGGCCAAAGCAGGCGCCAATGTGGCGATCAATTATCGCTCCCATCCCGAAGAAGCCGAAGAAGCAGCTGAAGAAGCCCGCTCTTACGGCGTGAAAGCCATCACTGTCCAGGCTGATGTCTCTGATCAGGCCTCGGTCGAAGCCGCTGTGGCGAAGACTGTTGAAGAGTTTGGCAGCCTCGATCTGTTCGTTTCCAACTCTGCCTACAGCGATCGGGAACTGATCCTGGAAGCCGATATGGAAGGTTTCAAACGAACCATCGATGTGACCATGTGGGGTGCCTTCTTCGGCGTACGGGCGGCTGCCGCCCAGATGACCAAACAGGGCTCAGGTGGCTCCATTGTCGTCATCAGTTCTCCGCATGCGGTCATCGCGATTCCGACCTCAGCCGCTTACAACATGGCGAAAGCCGCCATCGACCACATGGCACGTACCGCTGCCATCGAATTCGCGCAGCATCGCATCCGTGTGAATACCGTTCATCCCGGCTGGATTGATACTCCCGGTGAGCGGAAGTTCTTTACTGATGAGCAGTTGCAGGCAGGTGCGGAAAACATCCCCTGGAAGCGACTGGGAACCCCGAATGAAGTCGGCAAACTGGTGACCTTCCTCTCCAGTCCCGATGCCGATTACATGACCGGCGGTACCACCACGATTGATGGTGGAATCAGCCTGCCATGGTGGTCCAATCGGGCCGAGGGAGCACAGTAAATCCGGCAGGGATTCCGGGCCAGAACCCAGCCAGGACCAGATGCCTCAACTCATTTAAAAATAATGACTTGAGGTTGCTCTGGTCCTGTTTATCCGGATCAGATACACTACAAAGTCCCGCCTGAGACAGAATCAAGACGAGGATGCATTCAGAGCGCTCTTCTGATTTCCTCCAGATAAGACTAAGATTCTCTATCCGGAAACGAATTGCCCGAACCCAGATTTGACCAGGGAACTGCCTGAGGACCCCAGAATGGCTGACAGTCAAAATCAAATTGAATTAAAAAATCCGGCTGTCGCTGCAGTGCTCGGGTTCCTGATTCCAGGAGCAGGTCACTTTTACCAGGGCCGCACCTTCAAAGGAGCGATTTACTGCTTCTGTATTCTGAGCACGTTCTTCTGCGGAATGGCACTGGGCGACTGGAAAACGGTCTATTATCAGTCCTGGCAGGGGAAGCGGAATCTGGGTTACTTTGCCCAGGTTGGCGTCGGTCTGCCGGCACTGCCCGCACTGGTACAGAACTCCCGGTTCCATAAACAGGCGGCGCCAGGCAACCTGGCCCGCAACGATCTGGATGCAGGCTATTTTCAGTCGCAGCCTTACCAGATGGATCTGCCGCTGGAAGCTTCTTTCAAGGGAACGCTGCTGGATCGAGGCAATGACGGAAAAACCATCAGCGGTGCGCTGGAGGGTACCATCCGGCTGAAATCCATCGATGGTGAGTTCGGACCTGAGGTCAGAGGTGCCTTTGAGGGCACCCTGGATGGAAAACCAATTGAACCCCTGGAACTGGCGGATCCGATCGGAATCGGGCTGCCTCTGGGTGGGAATCAGCGCAGAGCCCTTGAATGTGCGGTCATCCGCAAAGAGGGGGGACAGCGGACCGACACCGGACATATTGAAGGGAGCATTCCACGACCTTTCCTGAACTGGTTCGAGATGCCCCTCAGTGAAAGTGAGCTGGATGACATCAATAAAGAGCTGGGAAAACGGTATGAGTTTGCCGTCGTGTTTACCTGGATCGCGGGTCTCCTGAACCTGCTGGCGATCTGGGATGCGTTTGAAGGCCCCGCTTACGGCCGGGGAGACGAGGAGGAAGAAAAGCCATCCTCTGACAAAGAGCCTTCACCCGCAACAACATAAACTCTCATTTACATCATTTTGCCCATTTTGACATAAACCAGAAAAGGCACATCGACATGTCTGTTTCACTTCTGTTCGCGAACCAGGTTAATGCGATAGTTTACCTGATTCCCCTGTTGGCGGTGATCAGTCTGGTTTATAATGCGACCCGTTACGAGATTCCTGAAATTATCATTAAACGTTCGATACGTTTTTTCTTTACAGCAATCATCATCATGGGGGCCTTGATGACGTTGCTGGCAGTGCTTTCCTGGAATCTGTGAACACTCTGGCACTGAGTGACATATCAAGTCAGGTTGACCCGCCAAAAAGCGATTTCGACTTCTTAAAAAAACATCTTCAATTCTACAGATACAATTGCACTTTCAACTATTGTTGAGCATACTCAGACGATTGCGGGGTTATGGATTCCCTTTCTGCAATAGTTAGGTTGGGATTACTTTATGCAGATTAATGGACTAGCACTTACAGATATTGTAGATCTGGCAGACCACGCGGATCTGTTTGAATTACTGGATAATGAAAGTGTCTACACCCTTTCTCACCAGGGCGTAACGGCCGGGTTTTCCAGCGTGAAAGCCATTAGCCGTTCTACGGGCATCGAGACACGCCGCCTGCTGCAGCCCGATCTCTGTCCACTGGACATTGCGGTCGCGATTGCGGAGAAACTCCAGTTCCGCGTCGGCTTTGACTGGAACGACTGTCCGGCCATTCTGCTCTGTCATTCACACACCAATAACCAGTCAGCCCGTCAGCTCTGCGATCAGCTTTCCGAAAAGCTGGGTGTTCCCACAGAACGCTTCATCCCCTTCAATTATGGCTGCGTGGGCTTTGTGCAACTCCTGAACCGGGCCGCACAACTGCTGCAGGAACTCCCCGAACGGGTACATATTCCGCTGCTCACGGTCGAAACTCCCGAGCACTGGCACGATTCGTCTGACAAAGCATTCTGCGGCATTGTTTCCGCCGGCGCCACCGGCACCACCCTCTGGCGTGGACCGGGACACGAACTGCTGCACGTAGAGACCGCTGTCGAAATCATTCCTGAAGAACGCCGTAAACCCGAGGTCCCTCTGTTCTGGACCGAACAAGGCGACATGTTCGATTTCCGTGGTCAGCCCGAGCACAAGCTTGTGATGCACATGGACGGGGAATCGGTATTCCTGAATGGCGTTGATTTCATGTTGAATGCCTGCCTGAAATCATATCACGAAGTTGCCGACGAACCCGGCCGGATCCTGATTGCCCCGCATCAGCCCAGTGGCAAGCTGCTCAAAGCGATGATTGCAGCCGCCAAGCAGGTACCGATCGAAGCCGACTTCCTGAATAATCTGCCCAACTACGGCAATTCCATCTCGTCGACAATCCCCACGATCCTGGCCCGTCTGGAGCAGGTTGTCAGCCAGAACGGATATGAACCGGCCGCTCCCGGCGACCTGATTCTGTTACCCGCCGCCGGAATCTGTATGGATCGCCTGACAGACGCCATGTGCATCGGTCGTGCCGCCATCCGCTGGCAGCCGGGTCGCTATCACGAAGAAGCCTGAAGCCTCTCTGAGAGGCTCTCAGGCAGCGTCTCGTTCAAATCCGCGAGTTCCAAAGGCTTCGCGACCTTCGATGATCGAGCCCTTGTCGAACCGCTTACCGAAGTACAGCGCCTGGGCTGATTCGTCGCTGAGCACGGTTTCCGCGTCCCCACTGACGAGTACCTGTCCCGCACTGATGATATAGCTGCGGTCCGTAATGGTCAGCGTCTCACGTTCACGGTGGTCCGTCAACAGAATCGAGATCCCACTGTCACGCAGGTCGGCAATGATATCCTGAATATCATGAATCGTAACCGGGTCAATCCCGGTGAATGGTTCGTCCAGCAGAATCAATTCCGGAGAGCTGGCCAGGCAGCGGGCAATTTCCAGACGCCGACGTTCCCCACCGGAGAGGGTCGAAGCAATCTGCTTCCGCTTGGCGGTCAGTCCGAACTGGTCCAGCAGTCGATCGACGGTCTCACGTCGCTGACGGCGATTCAGGTCGAGGAACTCCAGGATAGCGTAGATGTTGTCTTCAATCGAGAGTTTGACAAACACACTCTCATCCTGAGGCAGGTACCCCATGCCTTTTCGCGCCCGTTTGTACATGGGCCAGGTAGTGACATCGGTATCTTCCAGGTAGACACGGCCTTTCGTGGGAGCAACCATTCCGCAGGCCATGCGGAAGGTGGTCGTCTTACCAGCCCCGTTGGGTCCCAGCAAACCGACGATTTCACCCCGTTCCACGAAAAAATCGACGCCGTCGACGGCCCGTTTACCCGGATAATCCTTGACCAGACCGACGCATTCCAGCAATGGCATCGTAGCCGTCCTCCTTGACGAAACTGCAACTCGAAAACTAACGAACGCGGATTTTACTACATTCGGGGATCTGGCTGAATAGTGATTTTCAGCGGAATTCCCCGGCTTCAGCGAATGCGTTTCATGCGGGAAAAATTGGGGTAAAATGGGAATGACAGCTTGGCATAGGGGTCCTTGGGATAAGATCCGGGAGCCGTCTGATGATAGAAAAACCTCTTGAGTGGTCCCACATCGGGTGAATAGCCGCGACCATCATTCATAAACGGAATTCCATGCGGCCAGTAAATCATGAAGGCTTTCCCGACCAGGGCTGTACGCGGGACGGCGTGACGACGTTCTGCCCCCCGATCATTGCCCCACAGGCGACTGTCGGCACTGCGGGCCGAGTTATCGCCGAGCACGAAGAACTCTTCATCAGACATCTGTGCAAACGTGACTTTCTGGTGATGATCTTCATACTCACGACTCCAGGCAGCCGGATCGTAGAGCAGTTCCCAGAGATGTTTATGCTCGCCGGGAATTTCCAGCTTCTGATAATACTCGTCCGCACGGTAGTAGATGTCCCGTTGCAGCAGCAGATGAGAGACGTTGAAATTGAGCCCCCGGCCCGCGATTCCCGCTGGTGCCAGGTCGCCTTCCCGCGGATCGTGCGTCGCTGTCGGCTTGTATTCGGTTTTGCCCTGCAGTTCTACCAGATCCCCGTCGATCCAGAGACAGAGCCGCTGATCGACGTTCGCAAACATGATTTGATGGGCGCCCGCTCCCTGCAATGAGGTTTCGACGGTCGTTAATTCGGTCTCTACCGGTTCGGGGTTGGGATAATCTTCCACGTAGTAGAGGGTCGCTTTGCCGGTCTTTACGTCAAACTTGACGCGGTAATGTCGATCGCCGCGCATCAGTTCCACAAACAGTTCTCCTTCGGCGTTCTCGATCTCTACATCGAAACTGAGTGTGAGATCACCGACCCAGAAGGCAGCGTCGTAGATGTAATATCCCTCGGTGGTCCCCCCGGTGTAGCTGTTGTAGGCTGTAAAATCACTGATCAGCCGGGGTCGGGGAGGAGAGGACAAGATCGACTGCTGAAACAGTTCCGGGTTTTCCTGGAGCAGAGCCCACTCTGATGTCTGCGGCACCACATGCTGGTAGCGCAGCCATTCCAGTTTGGCGTCAGCCTGCTTGAGGGATTCACCCTGATACTGATAGGCCCGTGATTCCTGATCGATCACCCAGTTGGACTTGCTCAGCCCCTGGAACTTCGTCTCGCCGGCGGCTACCTGCTGCATGGGAGACCAGCGTTCGGGCCAGCCATACTGCAGAATTTCGCGGGGTGGATAATCATCATCATAGACCAGTTGCTGAACCGTCAGCTGTTTTTCCAGGTTGTCTTTGCGGAGAATCTGAAACGGTTCCTGATCGCTTTTACGAGCGTAGACATCGCCGCGGGAAATCTGGATTTCCTCGCCAGGCAGTCCGACCAGGCGTTTGATGTAATTGGTTTGCGACGCCTCCGGATACTTGAAGACAATCACATCCCAGCGATCAGGATCGCCGAACTCAAAGGGGAATTTATTGACGATAATCCGATCCCCGGTAAACGGCATCGCTTCCCGCAGGTCAGCATAGTAGCGGCAGTTGGGACAGAGCGCGCCGGTCACTTTTAAATCGGGGCGGTAATACTCTGTCTTTTCAATCAGTTCATCGCTGGCACCAACGGCATATTTGACGCCACATGAAGGACAGGTCAGTTCTTTGTGCCGACCGTAGAGTGTGGGAGCCATGGAACCGGTGGGAATGACGAACGCCTCTGCCGAATAAGCCCGGAACACAAAAGCGAACACCAGAGCAATGATGATCGATTCGATCGTATCGCGGACTTCATTATGGCGGGAACGAGGCGTTTCGGACTCAGCCTGTTTTTTCTCAGCCCGTTCTGCCAGAAACGTTTTCAGCTTTGATTTCTCGATTTTTTTGGTCATCAATGCCAACCTGTCAATTTATCGCATGCGAAAGCGGAACCAGCTTTGTTCGCCCGTTCCCATTATTCGCCGTTCGCGCTGGTTTATGGGCGTTTTTCTTCAAATGAGACGAAAAATGATCATAAAGAAAAGCAACCCCTGATCAGTGAATATAGCGAATCCGGGAGAAATCTGGAATGCGGATGTGTCCGATATGATTCCCGAATTTGACTTCCCCCTGCCGGGAGGGGAGATGTACCAGAAAAGGCTTACCCAGCAGGTACTTGCGATCCACTTTGCCGTCCGCCCAGCTGCGGCTGTCCAGCGATACCGGGCTGTTATCTCCCAGTACGAAATAGCTGCGTTCGTCGAGCTCGTAGGGCTCCTCTACGCCGTGTAATCCCTTGCCGCGGGTGTAGTGAATATCGCGAAATAACTTCAGATCCGCCACCTGGACTCGTGCCCCCTGACAGCCAAAGCGAACCGGTTCGCGGATCTCCTTCCGCGGAGTGGTACTCTCGGAGAAGAGCAGCGGCTGATAGAGCAGCTTTCCATCGACGGCACACAGAACCTGGCGATCCATGACAGACATCTCGAGCCGCACGGGGCCGGAACGGAACGCGTCATGCAGGGGTTCGCTGCGGAGTGGCTGCTGCTGGTCGTCGACCCAGAGTGACACCTGCTGCTGGGCGAAGTCGATCAGCGTACGAAACTGATGCTGTCCGTTCTGCATTTCGATTGCGAAGGCCCCTTCCCTCCCGGAGACCTGCAGCTGGCACTCAAACATAAAGTCATGCACTGGAATCGCTTTCTGATTCTCCACGCCCGAATTGTAAGCGTAATCATCGACGACCGGAGCCACATGCGATTTCTCATACAACAGTGCCAGCGCGTAGCGGAACTCTTCATCCTCAGACTGATTTAACCACCGCTGGCAGTCATCGGGGGAGAGTGCCCCATGACAGGTGAGCTGCTGTTTCTGTTCATCGTAGTGCACCGCCCCGATTACCGGTTCCGGCGGATCCACTTCTGCGGGCCAGGCTTCCAGTGGGACGCTTGTTTCGTGGTGCCCCCCCTGTCGGATCCAGTGCTGATATTTCACCCACGACCAGTGTGATTCCGCGAGGGGATTGTCCTGATCGGCGGTATGTACAAAGCCGCGTTCGCGAGGCGACCATTGGTTGCTCTGCCCGCCTGCCTCGTCTTCCTGTTCCACGGGAATGAAACGGGGCTGGAAAAAGTCGTCATCCTGGGGTTGATAGCGATTGTCATATACAAGCTGCCGCACCGCGCGTTGCGTTTTCAACTCTTTCCGCTGTATCTCACCGTTGATATAGAGATCCCCCTGCTTGACCTGCACCTTTTCTCCGGGCAGCCCCACAACCCGTTTGACATAAGCCTGGGTGGGTTTGATCGGATTCTGAAACACGACGACCTCCCAGCGGCGGGGTGGTTTGAGATAGTAGGCGTGTTTGAAGACCAGCAGTTGATCCCCTTCGTTGCGGGGCACATGGGTCAGATCGATGGAATTCGTATTGCAGTTGGGACAGGTTGCGTATTCGCCCACACCCGCGTTGACATCAGCCTCTCCAGAGGCTCCCTGGAAACGGTTCGCGGAAACCGATTCGTCGTAAGCGACTCCATAAGTAAACGAATAATCACAGCGGGGACAGGTCACCTGTTTGTGATAACCCAACAGTGACGGGGCCATCGAGCCCGTTGAGATCATATAACCTTCCGCCTCGAAGGTCCGAAAGAGAATCACCGCGATTGCGAGTGCGACCACAGACTCCACCACCATCCGCATCAGACTGGTTCGCTCGGGAACTTCTTCTGTGCGGGAATCGGTTTGAAGGGATGATTGGTGCATCGCAACTTACAACAGAAGACAGTGAATTCAGCTGAACCCGGGATTCAGCCAGCGGTAATCAGGGGTCTCATTTTAATAGATCCTGCAGGGCTCTGGAAATAGCGGTTCACTGTCTCCCTGCACAGATCGCTGCATTTCTTTCGTAGAAACAACGGTGATGATCACCAGCAGCCAATGAGACGAGCATTGCAGCTCTGATCTGACTTTAAAACATGGAATTGAAACCACTTAGCCCACAAAGCAGAACAGCAGCAGCATGCAGATCCAGATCACTCCCAGGAAATGCCAGACAACCGAGCAGGCGTGGACGCCCCAGTGATACTCATGGTCGTACTCGTAGAGATAGGCTTTGTAAATTACATAACCGAGTACACAAAAGGCCACGATGAAATGCACCGCATGCAGCAGCACAAAGGCGAACAGCATGCCGTAGCTGCTGAGGTAGCGATACGAATCCTGAGCCGGGTCAAGTGAGAGCAGCAGTTCGCCGTGCTGGCTTAAGACGTTCATCAGTCCCAAGGTCTGGATCACAAAGAAAGCACCGCCGAGCAGGAAGGTGAGGTTCAGGCAATTGCGGAACTGCTGCTGCTTTTCCAGCCGGACGTAATACAGTGAGCGGTGAATGGTGATACTGCCCAGGATCAGCAGCGCTGTGCTCAACCAGAGAATTGGAGGGATTACCAGGTTGATGGGCTGGGATGTCTGAGCCATGCTGGTTCTAACAACCACGTAGGCCAGCAGTCCTCCGACGAACAGAACCGCGATGCTGAAGAGGAAGATGGCCAGCCCGAAATCCCGCTGACTGAGTCGGTCGCGGGATGTGAACAACATCGCGCAACGATCACGAATTGAGCGGCTCCGGTAAGTAGGCATGCTGACCTGCCATCGCACTGAAAGCGAAAAACGAAACGTGGAATATCAGAACTGAGCCTCCTGTGGCTCAGTTCTATTTTCTGTCACAGCCCGGGCAAATTCAAGATTACTTCTTATCAGCGGCTGGTTTTTCAGGAGCCGGCTTCGACTCTGCTTCAGGAGCTTTCTCAGCCTTCGCCTCGGGAGCGGCCTTTTTTTCGGCTGCTTCAGGGGCTGCCGCTGGTGCGGCCTGCTCACCAGCCGGGGCAGCGGGCGCGGGTGCAGCGGGTGCCTGTGCTTCCACAGGTGCGTTATCTTCCTGGAATCCCCTGACGTAATTATCGTAAGCATGCGAATCGAGGAGGATCATACAGAGGAAGAAGGCCGCAAAACAGATCGAGAAGAAGAAGGTGATGCGGTTCAATGGTTTGTCGTACCAGAGGTGCATGAAGATAAAAACCACCAGGGAGGCTTTCGCGGTGGCGATCGCCATGGAGACAATCACATCCAGGCTGCCGGTATCGTACTTGGCGGCTTCCACGGTCACGATGGTCAGAAACACCAGGGCCAGGAACACACCGACCAGCACTTTCACCGGAACGATGTGTACGTGGCAGCTCTGAGCATCTTCTGCGTGAGCATCACTTTCAACATGATCTGACATGATGAATTCTTTCGTCTCTTTATCTGTTTCACTTCGAAGTGGCGAACCACTCCTTGAGGAATTACTTGGAATATCAATGACGCTAGTTGATCAGGTACAACAGCGGGAACAGGTAGATCCAGATGAGGTCAACCAGGTGCCAGTACAGACCGACGAAATCGACTGCACCAAAATAGTAAGTTGTGAAGGCACCGTTGACCGTCCGCACAATCAACCAGCTGATGGCAATCATACCACCGATAATATGGATAGCGTGCAGGCCAGTCATGCAGAAGTAAACACTGAAGAAGGTACCGGCCAGTTTGGGCTCAGGCACTTTCTCAGTCTGCTCGGCATATTCAATGGGAGCAGTTTCTGCCATCTGGATTTCCTGTTTGGTGGGCTCTTCATGATGACCGAAGGCATGATAGCCGATACTGGCATAAGCACCGATCTGCATTCCGACTGCAGAGACCAGGAAACAACCGGCGATGGTCGCCAGGTTTTTCTTATTCGGATTTTTAATGAGTGCTCCGAAGGCAACACCAGAGAGTACGATAACCACCCAGAGAACGAGGGTCATGTAAGACAGTGTGGCCTTGGTTTTTTCGAAGAGCGTGTCACCTTCGTTGTGACTTTCTTCAGCGTGTGCTTCCTCTTTTTCAGCTTCGATGGCTTCGGCTTCGAGGGCAGCTGCCGCTGCGGCTCCGGGAGCCTTTTCCGGATCGACATGCTCTTCACCGTGGTGTTCCGGGCTGACATAAGCACCGGCCCAGAGCAGACCATGGTGTGCTTTCTCGGTGTATTCAAAGGATTTGACACCCAGGAAGATCGCTGCACAACCCAGGGTAATCACCAGACAGGTCAGCAATCCGCGTGTCTGTCCCAACTGGGCACAACGAACGCCCCAGGCCATGGTCAGACTGCTGAAGAGCAGTACGATGGTATTAGCTGCCCCGAGGGTCGTATCAAGGAACTGGCTGGCATAGACAAAGACTTCAGGGTGCAGTGAACGATAGACGGCGTAGAAGCCGAACAGACCGCTGAAGAACAGCACTTCGGTGACCAGGAACAGCCAGATACCCAGTTTACCGGTATCAAACTGCTGCTGATGAGAGTCGAAGTGATGCGCCAGCCGGGGATCATGGTGCTCATGATCATGGGCGTCTGAATGTTCGTCTGTTGTGGTGGTGGCCGCGGTATTCATTAAGCTTCTTTATCTCCTGATGCGGTCACAGATTGCTTGTTATCCCCCTGACATTCAACGGGAACGTATCCTCCGATTTCCTCGTTGTAAACCACCGATTCCATGATGTAGGGATCGCCGGCCAGGGGAGGATGATCGAAGTTATTATGTGGTGGTGGTGAAGAGCACTGCCATTCCAGGGAAGCTCCTCCCCAGGGATTCGCAGGTGCTTTCTTGCCACGGTATACCGAGTAAATCAGGACACCAGCCATCAGGGCCGAACTCAGTCCCAGCAGGTAGGCACCACAGGTGGACATAATGTGCAGACCCTGGAATTCTTCCAGGTAAGTATAGTACCGGCGGGGCATACCCCGGGTCCCCAGCAGGAACTGTGGGAAAAAGGTCAGGTTGAAGCCCAGGAAGACCCCCAGACAGGCAATCCGTCCCCAGAACTCGCTGAACATCTTACCGCTGATTTTAGGCCACCAGTGGTGAACTGCGGCGAACAGACCGACCAGCGAAGACCCCATCATCACGTAGTGGAAGTGAGCCACCACGAAGTAGGTATCGTGCAGGTGGACGTCGGTGGCGAGTGTTGCCAGGAAGAGCCCGGTCAGACCACCGATGGAGAAGATAAAGATAAACGCCAGACCGTAGCACATCGCGGTGGTAAAGCGAATCGAACCTTTATACATCGTAGTCAGCCAGTTGAAGACCTTGATCGCCGAGGGAATCGACACACTGAAGGTAATCGCACTGAAGATCACAGCTACGACGCGGGACTGACCAGAGACAAACATATGGTGTCCCCAGACCAGGAAGCCGAACATGGCGATCGCGATACTACTGTAAGCGATGAACCGATATCCGAAGATGTGCTTGCGGCTGTGGACGGCGATCACTTCACTGACCACACCCATGGCCGGCAGAATCATCACGTACACGGCAGGGTGCGAATAGAACCAGAAGAAGTGCTGAAACAACACAGGGTCACCCCCGAGTGCCGGATCGAAGATCCCGATGTGGAAGGCCCGTTCGACGATCAGCAACAGACCGGTGATCCCCAGAACGGGAGTTGCCAGAATCTGAATCAGTGCGGTTGCATACAGAGCCCAGAGGAACAGGGGCATTTTGAACCAGGTCATTCCGGGAGGACGCATCGTGTGAATCGTCACGATGAAGTTCAGCCCGGTAAAGATCGAACTGAAACCCAGAATGAAGACCCCCAGCAGGGCCGTGATCACCGCGGTGCTGGTGGTGACACTGTAAGGTGTGTAGAAGGTCCAGCCGGTATCCAGTCCACCCAGCACGATCGCTGCCAGGAAGAAGGCGGCCCCGAACATCCAGAGGTAAAAGCTGCCCAGGTTCATGCGGGGGAAGGCCACATCTTTGGCCCCCAGCATCACCGGCAGGATGATATTCCCGATCGCCGCCGGAACCCCGGGGATGATCACCAGGAAGGTCATGATCGCCCCGTGGAGGGTAAACATCTGGTTGTAGGAATCGGGTCCCATCAAAACTCGGTCAGGTGAGAGCAACTCCGTACGCAGCAGAACTGCGAACAGGCCCCCCAGGAAGAATGAGCAGGTCACCCCAATCAGGTACATGATACCAATGCGTTTATGATCGAGTGTGAAAAACCAGCTCTTCCAGCCACTGGAACAGTTCAGGTAATTCAATTCACGGTATTGAATCGGGAAATTTGATTTTGGATCGGAGGAGTCAACTACAGTTGCCATCTTCCAGCCTCCTGAATGATTTCAAATAATGTCGGATCGGCGATCCGGAAACACAATCGAGAACCAGGTTCTCACTTTGATTTATTTTATCAGCGACGTCAGTCGCCCGTTTTACTTCTGAGCTTCGATAAAGGCGATAATCGCCGTAATGTCCTGATCGGTCAGCTGACCTTTAAAGGTCGGCATAATCGGTCGGAATCCGGCCACCACCTGGGACTGGGGTTCCAGAATGGACTGACGGATGTAATTCTTATCAGCCACCCCGGTACTTCCGTCTGCAAACTTACGTTCACTACCAAACAGACCTTTGAAGGTCGGTCCGTTTTTGGGTGTGCCGTCCAGCGAATGACACTGGATACAACCACGACTTTTGTAGAAATATTCACCCGCTTCGACAGGTGATTTGTTTTTATGAATGTCAGATGCCTGCTGCAGCCACTTGTCGAAGTCGCCGCGGGTTTCGTGTACCACGACCTTGCTAATCATGTTAGAGTGTTTCTGACCACAGTATTCAGCACACATCAGCGGGTACTCTCCGGCACGCGTGGCTTTGAACCATTCCTGGGTGTAACGTCCGGGAACGACGTCCATTTTAGTCCGGAAGGCGGGAACCCACAGACTGTGAATCACGTCGTCGGAAGCCATGGTCAGCGTGACGTTTTCCCCTTTGGGAATGTGCAGTTCGCTTTCGATCCAGCCATTAGGATACTGGAAGGCCCAGGACCACTTCTTGGCAATCACGTTGATATCGTAAGAATCGCTGGGAGGCGTCCGCATATCGATGTAGCCAGTAAAGCCGACCCAGAACATCACAATGGTGAGCAGTGTCGGGATCACGGACCAGGAAAGTTCCAGCGTCAGATTGTGTGTGCTGGTCTTTTCGGCTTCGACACCAGGTCGATGGCGGTATTTGACCATAAACAGCACCATCAGACTGACAATCAGTACGAAGAAAAACGTACAGACATACAGAATGAAGAAGTAGACAGAATCGCTGTGTTCTGCCACTGTTGAACCTTGCGGCGGGAACCAGAACCCGGCATCGGCGTTTGCTAACATGTTAGGGATGAATAGTTTCATCTGCATTCACACAATCAACTGTTGAGTGTTAAATAATTTCAGGTATTAACCAGAACTGATTAAATCACAATATCGCTAATTTTCGGGAGCTGAGAAATGCCTCGTCTCCTGTGGAATTTCATGAGTCAGAGCATCGCCTGTCTCCAGTGCCTGTCTGCCCTTACGTCCCCTCCAGTAGGGAATCAGAACGACAGTCAGAATAAAGACGGTGGCAAAGCCGCCGATTTTCATGATATTCCGTGCGGTCGGAGCATACCGACCACTGTCTGCATCGTAGTGAAAACAGAACAGTAAAAAACGATCAACGGTGGAACCGATTTTACCTTCTGACGCTTCCACCAGCGCCAGTTTCAGGGTCTGTTTCGGAAAATTAATTCCGTATAAGTAACGGGAAACGCGTCCATCGGGAGTGCAGACCAGCAGGACCGCCGGATGGGCATATTCCTGGCGTTCCGCCACATACTGATATTGGACTCCCATCGCATCCGCTAATTTATCGATGGACTCTTGCCGACCGCACAGAAAATGCCAGCCTCCGGCAGTTCCCGCACGATCGTATTCTTTAAAGTATTTCTGTTTGGTCAGGTTGGCTCTCTGGTAAGTCTCTTTGGGATCGATACTCACCGAAACAAAATCATATTGCTCATCCGCAGACCACTCCAGCTCCTTCAGTCCCCGAACCAGTGCCGTCAGTTGCAGAGAACACAACATGGGACAGTTGGAATAATTCAGCGAGAGAATAACCGGACGGTCTTTTTTAAAGTAGTCGCCCAGGGTTACCGGTTTCCCGGAACTATCCTGAAATTTGAGATCCAGGGGTAATTGAGTATCCAGGTGCTCAATGACGTCCAGTTTCTCGATACTTTTAGGAGCTTTTTCCATCCGGTCCGCCTGTACTGGCAGGACATTCAGTCCCCAGAGAAAGAGGATCAGGATGGATGTGTGCAAGGGTTTCATGGCGATTTGTTTTTGTTTTTCTTTTGTTTCTCTTGTTCCTCCTGAACCACGAACTCCATAGCCCGATCAATGGGCACGGCTGCAATATTCTTATCCTGATCAATCCAGCGATATTCCGACAACGCTGCCGCCTGGTTTGCCAGAACGCTGTCCGAAGTCACCTCCGGTACCTCGATCACTTTGACTTCCGTTTCTGATTTCTCAAACGAGTAGCTCAAAGCGGCAATCGCGAACACCAGGAAAAATGTAATGATGGTTCCAACGACGCCGACAAATGCGATCATCGTCGTATCGAGGTCATCATAGGCTGCTTTATGACTCGACATAATTTTATCTCTTATCCTAAAAGTGGCTGATCTGAGTAACCAGGCTATGTTTAAATGTTATGAAACTCGAGCGATTCTTCCAGACGCGGGTCACGGACCGGCATAATCGACTTGCCAGCTGACAGCTTCAGAATGGTCGCCACAAAGATTCCGCCGACTCCAATTGTACAACAGACGTTGATCAGGATCATCGGGAACGAGACTGCCGGATCCATGCCATCAAAGGCCAGGTTAGGCATCACGAGCCAGAAGATATCAACCCAGTTCATGATCAGCAGGTAAACGGCCCAGAAACAGAGAGTCTTGGGGTTTCGCTTCATCCAGCGTGACATGAAGAAGACAAAAGGAATCGCAAAGTGTCCAATGACCAGCATCAGCGATACTGTTCCCCAGCCATTTGTCTGACGGGGCAGGAAGAAGGTGGTTTCTTCAGGAATATTTGCATACCAGATCAACAGATACTGGGAAATCGCGATGTAGGCCCAGAAGCAGTTGAAGGCAAACAGCAGCTTACCAACATCGTGCAGGTGCTCGACGGTTACGGGCTCTTTGAGTAACCCTTTGCTCCGCAGGAAGACCAGGCTGATGGCCAGCACACTGAAGAATCCGACCAGGCCAGCGGCGAAGTAGTAGACGCCGAAGATCGTACTGAACCAGTGAGCATCCAGCGACATGATGAAGTCGAAGGCGGCAAAGGTCAGCGTGAACGCATACAGCAGGATTGCGGGACCACTGCGACGCTCCATGAGCAGCGTCAGTTCCGGGTCACCAGACTCATCCTGTGCCAGCGATTTATTCAGAAAGAACCGGGCCAGAAAGATCCAGGAAGCGAAGTAAATCACGTAGCGAATCGCAAAGAAGCCGTTATTCAGGTAAGGCGCTTTATGCTGCAGCAGAGTATCTTGAGCTACATTCTCCGCGCTGGCCCACTTGTAGAGCGTATCGTTGCCTGTCAGGGACAGCAGCACGATCGGCAGTACGAGGACAGCCATCGGAATCACACCCAGGGAGAGAAATTCCGAAATACGCCGCAGGACTACACTCCAGCCGGCACGGGTCAGCTGCTGAATCATCACGAAGAACAGCGCGCCCAGCGAAATACTCAGGCAAAAGAATGTGCTCTGCAGGTAAGAGAAGGCAAACAGATCCCAACCGTGATTGAAGACCAGCCCCAGTACGAACGCTACCGGCAGCAGGACAGAGCAGCCCAGAGCGATCTTCAATGGAAGCGGCCCCAGTTCATCCAGGGTTTGCACAGTAATCTTTTTGTCAGCGTCGTGTGAGGTTTGCATAACGTTTCTTGTTTTACAACGAGATAATATTCAACAGTGAATTATAGAGGAAACCTGTTATTTGGTGTCCCGAAGTTTTCGTTTTTCATCATTTGTCAGGGTATCTGCGTCGACCTGATGGCTCTTCTGCAGGGCCTTCAGATAGAGCACAATCGCCCAGCGATCTTCCGGCGGAATCTGCGGCCCATAGGCAGGCATCTTGCGAACACCGTTGGTGATCGTGTGGAACAGGCGTCCCACAGGCTGCTTACGAACGTTGTCGGTATGGTAGGAAGCCGGGCGTACCCAGGTTCCCTGCTGCAGATCCATGGCTCGCAGGGTGACCAGACCATCACCTTCCCCACCCAGACCGTGACAGACAGAACAGTAAATCCGGTAGCGTTCTTTACCCCGAGCCATCATCTTATCGGTGACGGGCATCGGAAACTCGGTGACCCAGGGCAGACTAGCCAGTTTGTCTTCTGCTGCCGCCTGGGCATCAGCGTTGGCACCTTCTGCTGGTTTTGCTTCAGCCGGTTTCTTTTCATCGGCTTTCGCTTCGTCCTGGGCGGCGATCGTAATCACATCCTGATCTTCCGGCAGAACTTTCAGACCATAGTAGAAGGGAATGTTGTCATCTTTATACTGACCACGGGGAATCGTACCGGGGATATGCGGACGCATTTCACGTCCGTCGCCGAAGATTGTAGTGGTATTCTGTGCCTTAAGATAAGGCTGGAAGTCCATGTCGGGAATGATATGGATCCGCGGATTATCGGTCACAGTCGACCGCTTGTAGGCAACCAGGGCGATCGGCATCAGCATCAGGACGCCGAACAGGCTCAGGCCCAGTTTCAGGTTCCGTGGCAGTTTTGGTGATTCGACATCCGACCAGAACTCTTCCACATGGTTTGGATTGAGCGACTTCACGAATTCCCCGGTATCGATTTCGGAGAACTTGGGATCGCTGGCATCCATACTCAGAAAGAAGCGGTCGTTGGTTGCACGACGGAAAGCATCCGATTTGAAAATCGGGTTGTACAGTTTAGGCAACTGGTTCAGACCGAGCATGCCGAAGAATGCACCAAAGGCAGCCAGCAGAACCGAGAGTTCGAACATGATCGGAATACAGGCCGGAATACTGAAGAGCGGCTTACCACTGATCAGGAACGGGTAATCGACGGCGTTCATCCAGTACTGCATACTGATCGCGATGGTACCGCCGGTCAGACCGCAGGCAGCCACAATCCAGGGCAGAATCGTGTATTTGATGCCCATGGCTTCATCGATCCCGTGAACCGGGAACGGGGTATGGGTATCCCAGCGATTGTAGCCGGCATCGCGCACCTTCCGGGATGCTTCCATCAGGGATTCCGGATCATTGAACTCGGCCAGCAACCCCAGGAGTTCGGGTTCTACTTTGTTCTCAGCTGGATGTTCGATCGTGGTCGCCATAATTTCTTTATTCATACTCATGTTTTATACCGTATTAAAATACAGTCTGACAGTCGTTCTGATTGCCTCTAGTCTTTGATCTCTGGCTGATAATCGCCATGACCGTGGGGTTCATGATAAACACTTTTGACTTCTGCCATCGCTACCATCGGAAGGAATTTACAGAAGAGCAGGAACAGCGTCATGAACAGACCGAAACTTCCGATCAACATTAACACGTCAACAATAGTCGGTTTGAAGTAACCCCAGCTGGAAGGCAGGAAGTCGCGGCTCAGCGAGGTGACGGTAATCACGAAACGTTCGAACCACATACCGATATTCACAAAAATACAGACCACAAAAATCATCCACGGCGTTGTGCGAATCTTCTTGATCCAGAACAGCTGCGGGCTGATTACGTTACAGGATACCATGATCCAGTAAGCCCAGGCATAGGGACCGAACGCACGGTTGATGAAGGCGAATGTTTCATAGCGGTTACCGCCGTACCAGGCGATGAAGAATTCCATAGCGTAGGCATAACCGACCATGGTTCCGGTGGCGATGATCACCTTGGTCATGTTTTCCAGGTGACGGTCGGTCAACAGGTCTTTGATACCGCAGATGGATCGCACGGGAATCATCAGCGTCAGCACCATGGCGAAACCACTGAAGACCGCACCCGCGACGAAGTAAGGCGGGAAGATCGTGGTATGCCAACCGGGGAGCTGTGAAACGGCAAAGTCGAAACTCACGATGGTATGCACACTGAGCACCAGCGGAGTTGCGAGGGCAGCCAGGAGCAGGTAAGCCCGCTCGTAGCGGTGCCAGTGACGGGAAGAACCGTTCCAGCCCAGTGAGAACAGTCCGTAACCGAACTGAGCAATTTTATTCTTGGCTCGGTCACGCAGGGTGGCCAGGTCGGGGATCATCCCCATGTACCAGAACAACAGTGATACGGTCGCGTAAGTAGAAACGGCGAACACGTCCCACAGCAACGGGCTGCGGAAGTTTGGCCACATAGACATCTGGTTGGGAATCGGGAAGAGCCAGTAAGCCAGCCAGACACGACCGATGTGAATCCCGGGGAACAGCCCCGCACAGACCACAGCGAAAATCGTCATCGCTTCGGCAGCGCGGTTGATCCCGGTACGCCAGTCCTGTCGGAACAGGAACAGAATCGCGGAAATCAGGGTACCCGCGTGACCGATACCAACCCAGAACACGAAGTTCACGATCGGCCAGCCCCAGAAGACCGGACTGCGGTTACCCCAGACACCAACACCAGTGATGATCAGGTACCCCACCAGACCAAACAGCATACCCATCAGCGCGGCGGAAGCAGCCAGTGCCACGTACCAGCTGAGGGGAGCCTTACATTCGGCCAGCCGACAGACGGCATCCGTGATGGTTCCGTAATCATGTGCACCGGTGACGAGCGGAGTACGTTTGCCGGGAACTTCCGTTGTTGTGTCAATTGGCTCGGATGCTACTGAAGCCATAGTTCCAGTTCTTTACTTTATAAAATCAAACGGATTGGTAATTCGTTTTGTCACACAGCGGCAGAGAGTTTCTACCGCCCTGCTCCACTCTTAATGTTTCTCACTCTTTTCGTGCTTCTCATAATGCTTATGATCGCCGTGACCGTCGGCTTCAGCATGCTGCTCGCCATGACCGTGACCATGAGGTTCTGGAACCGGAGGTGCCAGTGATGGATGCGGATTCGAAATCCGGGCCATGTAAGAAGTACGAGGTTTGATATTCAGTTCCGAGAGTGCCGTGTAGGTCCGCGGATTTGCATGGGCCTTGGCAACGCGGCTGTTTTCGTTATTCAGGTCGCCAAACTCAATCGCCTTGGCAGAACAGGCCTGCTGGCAGGCAGTCACGATTTCGCCATCCTTGATCGGCCGCTGTTCGTTCTTGGCTTCGATCTGAACGGCCTTGATTCGCTGCACACAGTAAGTACATTTCTCCATCACACCACGATGACGCACCGTGACTTCCGGATTCAGTACCAGGGCCTGCAGCTTGCCGCGTGGCTCTTCGTAAACTTTGTTGAAGTTGAAGTAGTTGAAGCGACGTACTTTATAAGGACAGTTGTTCGCACAGTAACGGGTACCGACACAGCGGTTGTAAACCATGTCGTTCAGACCTTCGTCGGTGTGCACGGTAGCAGCGACCGGACAAACCTGCTCACAGGGTGCCAGTTCGCACTGCTGACAGAGCATCGGCTGAGTTGCTACGCCGGGATTGTTGACGTCGTCACCGGTGAAGTAACGATCGATTCGCATCCAGTGCATTTCACGGCTGTTGATGACCTGCTCGCGACCAACGACCGGAACGTTGTTCTCTGCCTGACAGGCGACGGTACACGCATTACAGCCTACACACTTGGAGAGGTCGATCGACATCCCCCAGGCGTGACCGTCGTAAGACAGTTCTTCCCAGGGTGACTTGAGCGGCGGATGGTGTGTCCGATGTTCGGCGAAGTCGGGATATTTTTCCCACTCGCCCAGGGTACCTTCCCGGACCAGCTGACCAACGCGGCCCAGCACTTCGTTGCCGCCGACGGTGTCGATGGCATGGTGATCCTGGGTGACGGCGAGCTCGTACTCCTTGCCGGTGTCTTCGACTTTCAGACCGGTCTTGAAGTTCATCGCTCCCTTAGCCTGCAGGGCAGCGACGTTCTCACCAACGGGTTTCACATCGCGAGCGACGTCTCCGCCAACCAGACCGGCGGCGGTACGACCGTAGCCCAGAGCGACGGCAACCGAATTCGGAGCCTGACCGGGCATCACGTAAACGGGCAGCTCCAGAGACTTTCCATCCAGGATCAGCTTGACGACAGAACCGAATTTGACACCCAGGTCATCGGCGGTCTTCGGAGCAATCAGGGCTGCGTTGTCCCAGGTAATCTTGCTCAGGCTGTCGGGAGTTTCCTGCAACCAGCCACTGTTGGCGAAACGACCGTCATACAGTTTCGGGCTGAGATAGAAAACCAGTTCCAGATCTTCGTCGGAAGTTTCAACAGCCTTGGCAGCGGGCAGGTCTTTCACTTTGGGCGAGACTGCGGGCAGCGATGTACCTTTCACGAAACCATCGTGCACCGAGCGACGCCAGGAGGCGTTAACCGCCATGGAATCCAGCGAACCTTTGACGGCTTCTTTCACCAGATCCAGAGCGACCGGATGTTTGTCGCCGCACAGAATTGCCAGCAGCTCGACTTCTGATTTTCCGTCGTGCAGAGGCTCAATCAGCGGCTGACCTACGCACAGAGTTCCGTCGTAGGCCCGGGAATCACCCCACTGTTCGAACGGATGTGTCTTTGGCAGGTGCCAGTGACAGAGCAGTGAAGTTTCGTCTTCGTACTCACCCAGGTGAATCGCATTCGGCACCTTGGAGAGAGCAGAGACAAAATCGATGTCGCCAGGAGCATTGTAAGCGGGGTTTCCACCCAGAATGACCAGGGTTTCGACGGCACCAGACTGCATTTCTTCCGTCAGCGTCCGCAGTGCTTCAACAGAAGGAAGTTCCGTTGCCAGCGGCTCCTGCGTGTATTTGACCGTCTCGCCAACATTGCCCAGCTGCTCATTCAGCTTATGGACGCGGGCGTGCAATTCAGCAGGCTGATTCTCGCCGATCGCGACCAGGCTGGAACCCTGATTGGCCACCAGGTCTTCAGCCATCGCAGCGAGAACTTTGTCAGCGTATTCTTCGCTGGCTGCTTCCGGCTTCTTCCCATCGACACGTGCCTGAACCTGAGATTCCAGCTTCGACAGAAACGCCCCCAGATCGACCGAACGAGTCGGCAGACGATGGTCGGCAGCCACACCGGTTGTGGTGTAACGGCTTTCAACCACGTAGAGACGGTTCATCGGACCAGCGGCGGGATCCCGACGGGCGGCCCACTCGCGAGTGTGCAGCATACCGGCGGGATGCTCTGACAGCAGATCTTCATCCAAGCAGACAATGATGTTCGCTTTCTTCAGATCGAAGTGAGGACGAACAACTTCGCCGAATGCCAGACGGGAACCGGCGTAAGCATTATCCCGGTTACCGGCTCCGTAATCGAACCAGCGCGCCTGGGGATACATGGCTGCGAATTTGTCCTGCAATCCCTTTCGGGTTACAGAAGTACTGAGATCGGCGAGCACTCGCAGCCTGGCTCCACCGTTCTCGCGTGCCTGACCCAGCACTTTATCTGAATATGCCAGAAACGCCTGCCAGTCACGGACATAGCGATTTCCGTCCTGACGCTCAATCACGCCGACCGCACGATCGGGATCGTACAGAGACAGAGTTTCTGACTGCGCCTGTGCCGTGGAAGAACCACGGTTCTGAGCCGAATCGGGATTCCCTTCAACTTTGATCGGACGCCCGTCGTAGCTGGTGACCAGCAGACTTTGGGCCTGCCCGCCCAGTTCAACAAAGGTCGCATATTTCTGAGGCTCACCGGGAATCATCCCCTCGGGACGAGACACGCTCGGTGAAATCTTCTCATCTTCCCAGCGACACCCCGACACACTGGCCAGAGCAACGGATGCACCCATGATCTGCATCCAGCGACGCCGCGAAACACCTTCCGGATACTCCGAAGCGGCCACGGGAAACTCGCGATGCAATATCTCTTCAAATTCCGGTGTGGAATGCAACTCACCCAGACTTCGCCAATACTTTTTATCCACAACCGAACCCCTTAGCGGTGACACGTAGAACAATTAGTAGAAGGATTCAAATTCAATTCTTTCCGAATCTTCGCACCCACTTCTTCCGGATCCCCTTCGGGTTTCCAGTCGAGCTTCGTTACCAGCTCAGGTGGACGCAGATTCGGTTCAGGGTGCCGATGACACTCCAGACACCAGCCCATGCTCAACGGCTTAACCTGTGTGACCTTGTCCATTTTGTCAACGCGACCATGGCAGGAAACACAGCTCACACCACGACGAACGTGAGCACTATGGTTGAAGTACACATAGTCCGGCAGGTCATGCACACGACGCCACTGCATCGACTTCCCGGTCGCCTGGCTTTCCCGGATGGGAGCCAGCTTGGGGCTGGTCGAGTGAATAGCAACAGTGTTGACTACCCCGTTGGCGTCTGCACCAGAGTGGCAGTTCAGACAGGTCGCGGTAGGAGGCACAGCAGCGTGGCCGGCAACTTCAACTGTGTTATGACAGTAGCGGCAGTCCAGCTTCAACTTGCCTGCGTGCAGAGCATGACTGAAGGGGAGTGGCTGCTCGGGCTGATAACCGACGTCCGTCGTCTCCGGACTCGCCCCAAATGCAACCATACCAACGACATACAGGACACCAATCGCCCCCAGCGCACCCAGCACTGGTACAATCGTATTTGTCCATTTTGGAAACAGAAAACGATCCATTTTTGCTATACCTGACAAGACCTTTCGAGCCGGACCAACCTGAAACAGACAGAACGTGTCTTGGAGATTGATGAGTCAATCGATGGTCGCGGCGGACTTTTCAACCGGTTTGGAGAGATGATACCCCATCTATTTTCGCACAATAGATGCAAGGGGAGATGTAAGCAATCCATTCAGCGTCAGGTAAAGGAAAGTTTCTTGGAGTCGGGAGTCGCCGGATTTAAAATTCTCATTATTGGGGACAAGCCCCCGCTGCTGCATGCTAAGCCAGACAGCCATGAACCCCGCAAAATTGCAGCACGAGCCCCAATAAAGGACTTTTTAGTCCAATTTGCACGGCACCCCCCGTTCTCGCGGCCCGGACAGATGACAGTCTCATTGTCGAGAATCAGAAAATTCCGTCAACAGTGAACGCATCACACAGTAGACGGAACCCGACCACAGCATCTGTTTACGGTGTTTTCCTCCCCAAGAATTTCAATGAAGAGATCCTGCTCACCAGGCATTCGATTCCGCTGCATCTCCAGTGCCTTTACACTCCGCCGGCAATGCTGCATGATGAATACAGATTCAGCAACTCGAACACATCATATCCACTCACACTTGGACAGAGGCGGCTTCGTCTATGAGCAATCGCATTCGCTGGGGCATTTTAAGCACCGCAAAAATCGGCACCATACAGGTCATCCCCGCCATGCAGCAGGGAGAACATTGTGAGATCAGCGCGATCGCTTCCCGCACGCTCGACCAGGCTGAGCAGACTGCCGCCGAGCTGGGAATCCCCCGTGCGTACGGTTCTTACGAAGAACTGCTGGCCGATCAGGACATTGATGCGATCTACAATCCCCTGCCCAACCATCTGCATGTCCCCTGGTCCATCAAGGCCATCGAAGCAGGCAAACATGTGTTGTGTGAAAAGCCAATCGGGCTCTCCTCCAGCGAGGGCCAGCAACTGGTTGACTGCGCCGCAGCGCATCCCGAGCTGAAAGTGATGGAAGCCTTCATGTATCGCCACCACCCCCAGTGGCAGTTGGCCAGGAAGCTGGTGACAGACGGCACAATCGGGGAACTGCGTACGATTCAGTCATTTTTCTCTTACTTCAATGACGATCCGCAGAACATTCGTAACCAGAGCGAAATCGGTGGTGGCGGCCTGATGGACATCGGCTGCTATCCCATCTCACTCTCACGATTTATCTTTGGCGAGGAACCGCAGCGCGTCTCAGGAATCGTCGAATACGACAGTGAGCTGGGGACCGATCGCCTGGCTTCGGCCACGCTAGACTTCGGCAGAGGAACCTCCACCTTCACCTGCTCGACACAGCTCAATCCCTATCAGCGGGTGCAGATTCATGGCACACAGGGACGGGTGGAGATTGAAATTCCCTTCAATGCGCCGATCGACCGCCCCTGTCGTGTCTGGCACCAGACCGGCGCTGATATCGCCGAGGTCAAACTGGATCTGTGCAATCAATACAGTATCCAGGGCGATCTGTTCTCGCTGGCCATCCTCAACAACACCGCGGTGCCCACGCCACTTACCGATGCTGTCGCCAACATGAAAGTGATCGAGGCGATTATTGAGAGCAACCGCAGCGGCGCCTGGGTAAAACCCTGATTTTCGAGCTTCGCCAAGCTGCATTCCGAGAGCAACCAGCCTGCCTGCAGATTCAGGCAGGTTGCGTACAGGGCGCGCACGATCAGCCATGGGGAGGTCGAGGTTCGAATTTTACCGGAGAAGTACGGTCTGCCAGACAGTTCTACCTGGGAGCCAGCACCATGATCATATTCCGACCGCTGGCCATTGAGGGAGCCTGCTCCACTTTTGCCAGATCGGAAAGCTGTTCCTGGATTTCTCCGAGGATGGTTCGGCCGAGTTCATGGTGCGCGTTTTCACGACCACGGAACATGATATTGAATTTGACCTTGTCTTTCTGCTCCAGAAACTTCCGGGCGCTTTTCAGCTTGAACTCAATGTCATGTTTGCCGATTTTCGGACGCATCCGGATTTCTTTCAGATGCACCTGATGCTGCTTGGTGTTTTTGCTGGTCTTCTTTTTACGCTCGTACTTCAGCTTCCCGTAGTCCATGATACGACAGACGGGGGGCTTTGCGTCTGAGGCCACTTCCACCAGATCCAGGTTGGCCTCCATCGCTAACTTCAATGCTTCCGCTGTGGGGATCACTCCGAGTTGTTCCCCGTCTTGATCAATGACCCGCACCGGACTGATCCGGATCTGGTCATTAAGTCTCTGCGTTGTTTCGATTGCTTGTTTCTCCTTGTATCGAATCAAGAAATTAGTTTTGTGTCCCGCTTAGTACTTTCAAAAGTCGGGAAACACACTCTCTGACTACTGATATGAAAAAAGAACATCTCTGCAGGAGATGCCTTTGCCGCATACCAGATTCCAGTTATACATTCTGGCAAAAATATACTGTTACATCTTAAGTTATATCAATTGGCAAAAAGTGGCAAGTAACATTGATACACTATTTTATCCGAAATCGCTTCACTGGGACTGAACTTTGAACCGGTTCCCCCCTCAGTTTCAGCGGTATTTCCGTCGAACAGAGTCTGTTCATCTGTCTGATGAATCTGCCTCTTTCAGGGGAAATCGCTTTACTTCGCCCGAAAAATCCCTCAAATTCCGCTGTTGCTCAGCGGGAATCGCCACGGGTTCCCAGCGGGGGCCAGAGTTCCGGTAATTTTTAAAGGGATCCTGTTCTCCCGCACGGCCACGTACCGGGAATTCCGGAATCTGGTGCTGTCGGGCTGCTCGCAGGCTCGGTTCGAACTCGACACCTGGCGAGGAGTTAAAGTTCGCTCCCGGCTGAGGAGCCGGTTCCGACAGCGGAAGCGTCACAGCGGACGAATCAGCTTCCGTTCCCAGGAAGGCAGCCTTCAGTGTCGCAGATGCTTCACGTTGAGTGGGTGCCGGAGGAATGAAAGGAGTGCCACCGGGACCCGGTTGAGTTCCCTGCAGATTCTGGATGGCAGCCGCGGATTCCGCTGGTTCGCTGAAATCGATCGACTGAATTTTTTCATTCACGGGTGCTGCCGCAGATTCACTCTTCACGCCGGGTACCGGCGGTGCTGGTGTCTGAGGCATCGCTTCCGCAGCAGGAGCTACCGGCTCGGGTGGTGCTTCGCCCGGGGTCAGCAGCTGAGGATAAACACCCCGCGAAATCTCATCCGTATAGAGTGGTGCTGCCGCGATGTTCCGGACACGCCCTTTCAGACGATCCCGCTCTGCAGCATCCATGTAGGCTTTCTGAGGCCAGCCCCCTTCAGCCAGGAAAATGTTGTTATATGACAGCAGCGAGCCTTTCTCAAACTGCACGTTCTTAATCGCGAGGGCATACTCGACCAGCGAACGGTAGTAACTGCTGTCTGCTTCCGCCTGACGACGCTGTGCTTCCAGCAGCAGGTCCAGGGTCGCATTGTCTGATTCATAAGCCGCCTGCACTGCAGCCACTTCCTGTCGGGCAGCATGACGACGGTTGAAGGATGTCTGCATTACGGCATACGCACGATCGACATCGGCGATGGCGTTACTCAGACTCTGCACCACAGTTCGTTCCTGTTCATGCAGGATCGCCCGGCTGCGTGCCAGCTGCAGTTCTGCGTTTCGCATGGCTGCATGCGCCTGCCGACGTCCCAGGGGTACAGAGAATTCCAGACCCAGCTGCCATTCCTGCAGATTCCCGTCAAACAGGGTATTCAAAGCACCTTCGTAAGGTCCGGGATTGGAACCTTCGGCCAGGAAGTTCTTACCAAAGCCACGCCAGCGATACCGGCCAATCAGGTCGAGTTCGGGCAGCAGGAAGTTTTCGTTGGCCTGCAGTTCCAGTTCGTATTTTTTGATCGCCCAGCGTTGACGACGAATTTCGGGGCGACGGTCCAGCGATTCCACCAGGGTCTCTTCCCAGTCGAAATCAACACGAGCCAGCGATGGTTCATCCGCTGGACGAATCAGTCGACCGTCATTGATCGGAATGCCCATCAGCTTCCGCAGGCGTCGTTCCGCAACATACACACCATGATTGCTCTGAAAGGTTCCGCCCTGGCTGCCGTTGTTGGTATGCGTGCCATTCAGCAGTCGACCGCTGAGTGCATTTTCCACTTCGGCCTGATAGCGGAAATACTGTTCGCGGGCCTGCGCTTCTTTTTCGGCTTCGCCGCCACGACGTCCATTTTCATACAACGCATGAATCCGCCGCCAGGTTTCCAGTGCGGAATCGCGGGCCATGATTTTCGCATCGAGATCACGATACCCGAAATACAAATCCCAGTAAGCGTTCTCAACGTCGCTCACCAGGTTACGAACGGCAATCTCGAATTCGCCAAGACTGATGTCAGTATTCATGCGGGCGATGATCACACCATTGATCACTCCCGGCGTGTTACTCGGTCCGGCCAGCTGGTTGAAATCGATTCCGCCTCCCCGCAACAGCGGATGACGGAATTCCATTTCGATATTGTTCTGGTAGGCGTGGGGGAACTGGTTACCGGGCGAGTTATTAGCATCGTAGTCGATGTAGTCCCGCAGGGTAAATTCAGTACCGGTCATGGCACGCTTGGTCAGCTGCGCCTGGATCACCATTGCATCCTGTCGCAACAGACGAGTACCACCGCCGAAGAAGACGTTGTTCAACGCCTTGTCATTCTTCTCAAAAAACGTACTCGCTGACAGCGTGGCATCATAGGCGCTTAGTGCCGCAGGCACGCCATATCGCGGGTCCGACTCGGTAATGGCAGGATCGTATTTCGTGGTCACTGCAGCCGGCGTATTTAATGAAACACCACCGACATCACCCAGCACCTTGGAACTCTCCAGTGCCATCCGGACTGCTTCCTGCAACGAAAGATCCCAGTAATCGGGGGTTGCAGAGCTGGCGACACTCGAAGGCGCCATTGTGCCGATCGTGTCGCCTTCATCAATGGAATCCACGTTGGGATACTCAATTTCGTGAGCGACCTGCTGGTACACTTCCTCACTGTCCACAAACTCGTCTTGAATCGACTTGTTCATGAAACTGCTGCAGCCTGGCCCCAGTAGCGTAGGAGCTACCGCCAGCAGAAGCATCAATCTTGTCAGGAAATGGTTCATTGAATAACCCTGGTCAGTCTGGACCACGTACCAAAAAGCTTTACACTCTCTCCTCTCATCGGCTCGAAACCGGGCCGACCCAAAGCGAATTTTCGTCATATTCAGAATATTCCATATAATCGGACAACCGAAAGACTCGCCCCAATCAGCTCATGTCACACATTCACCCTATTTGCACACTATGTGAATGTTCCAGAGCCCAGCAGCCTGCATCGATCAGCGAAGCTGCGCAATGATTTAAAGTTGTACACCAAATACTTTGGCAGCGCTGTCTGCTTTTTCTTGCTCGATCCCCACGCTGGCGAAGCAGCCGTGTTAGGATGTAGGAAACAGGGACCTTTACTGGCGTCCCCTGCCTGCTGGTATCAGCGGCAACCTGAAACCTTTGACTCGACAAACTGATGACAACTGACGAATCCTCTTCCATCGAAAATGTCTGGCAGGAGATCGAAGAGCTCGTAATGGGGCTGGCGCAAATCTCACGTACCGAGATTTCGAGTCAGCGGTTCTATTCCGAACTGGTGGAGCGGGCCATCCAGGGTCTCAGCGCGCGAGGCGCCCTGCTCTGGATTCCGGATTCGCACAGGGACTTCGAACTCATTGAACAACAGGGGCTGAATCCCGAAACCGATCCGATTCTGGGCCTCAGCCAGGAGCAGGTCCATCGACACCGGATGCTGCTCAACGAAGTCCTGCTTGAGAACGAACCTGCCAGTATCGCTGCCGGAACCGGATTGTCGGCAGAACACCAGGGAAAGAATCCCCTCTCAGAAAATCTGATTCTCTGTCCCGTCCGCATCATGCGTGATTCGGTTGCCAGCATCGGAATCCTGGAAATCATCCATGCCGCGCCCCGCTCTTACGAGGCGCAGGAAGGTTACCTGCGGTTCATCAGCGCGCTGTGTGAAATCTCAGAAGACTTCTGTCAGCATCAACAGTTGCTCAAACTCCAGGAACTGGAAACGCTCTGGGAAGAGTTCGAACGATTCTCCGAACACGTGCATCTGCACCTGGATACGCAACAGACGGCCTACATCATTGCCAATGAAGGGCGGCTGCTCATCAACTGTGACCGGGTCTCGGTACTGCAACGGAGCGGTTCTGCCTATCGCCTGCTGGCCGCCAGTGGAGTTGAGAGTATTGAACGCCGTTCCGAATCGGTACAGCGACTGGAAACACTCGTCAATCGTATTCAGGCTTTGAATCGACCTTACTGGAACTGGGAAGCGGATCAGAACTATCCCCCGCAGATCACCGAACCGCTGCACGCCTATCTTGACCTGGCGGCCTCCCGTTCGCTGATGATTTTCCCGTTGAAACACATCACCCAGGAATCAACAGAACCGGTTAATAATACCCGACTGCATGACCAGAGCAGTCCCGCGGAACAGACGATTGGCGCGATCGTTGTCGAGCAGTTTCACGAAGCAAGTGCCGGACAGACTTTTCTTGATCGTTCTCTGGCGGTAGCGCGGCACGGGGGAACGGCCCTCTATAATGCGCTACAGTATGAAAGCTTTCCTTTCTTTCCCGTACTTAAATTCTGGTCGCATTCACCTGTCCGCAAACGACAATTGACCTGGCGGAAACTGGCGACTGCCGGGGTGGTACTGGCCGTGATCGCGGCCCTGCTGATCCTGATCCCTGCTGACTTCACGATAGAAGGAACCGGCACTCTACAACCCGTCGATCAACAGAACATCTTCGCGACCGCTGATGGCATCGTCGACCAGATCCTTGTTCAACAGGGAGACGAAGTCACTCAAGATCAGACACTGCTCACGCTGCGTGACTCGGAATTGGAACTCGAATCCAGTCGCGTGCGGGGCGAGATCCAGACGGTCCAGAAACGTCTCGCCGTAATTCAGGCGGCACGCCTCGAACTCAATCCGACCGACGCCGATGCCCTGCAACGCGCCAACCGGCTGACTGCGGAACAGGAAGAACTCAACGAACGACTCAAAAGTCTGACCGAACAGCGGACCCTGCTGAAGAATCAACAGGATGCCCTGCTGCTCAAAAGCCCTATCGCGGGAGAAGTCCTTACGTGGGATCTGCAGGAGAAACTATTGGCCCGCCCGGTCCAGCGGGGACAACGTCTGCTCACCGTAGCTCGCCTGGCCGGCCCCTGGGAACTGAAAATGCAGGTACCCGACTCTGAAGTGGGACACGTTCTGGAAGCGCAACGTCGAAGTGAGACGCCCCTCAATGTCTGCTTCTTATTATTGACAGATCCGGACCAGACTTATACCGGCACCATTCAATCGATCGCAGCCACTGCGGAACCTGACCAGGAAGGAACCCCCGCCGTGCAGATCACGGTCAAACTGGATCGTGAATCGATGAAAGGGCTGCGTCCGGGGGCATCAGTACTTCCTCAGATCGATTGTGGCCAACGTTCGCTGGGCTATGTCTGGCTCAGACGGTTATGGGAAACCGTTCAACGGGAATTCTTCCTGTTCTGAACAGTGTTCCTTATTTCTGACCCGGGTTTTCATACCAGAACAAACCGAGCCCGCGTTTCTTGTGGCGTTCTTCGCAGCAGAGCACATCCAGATCGCCGTCGGCATCAAGGTCCAGCAGTTCGATGCGGTCATACTTGATTCCTTGGGGACCGCTGATTTCCCGTGGCTCCCAGTTGAACTGATCTCCGTCGCGAGTACCGCGGAGCCAGAACATCCCGGACCTGGGTGGCGCGGCATGTTCACAACTGAGGACCAGGTCCAGTTGACCATCCCTGTCCAGATCTCCTACGGCAACTCCCTTTCCACCTCCCGTGTTTTGGGGATAAGGAATAACGCGGTGATCCCATTTCAGACCACTCTGATCCAGGCGACGGTACCAGTGCACTTCATCGGGAGCCCGCGAAACCACCAGAATATCCTGCAGGCCATCCTGGTCGAGATCCGCCAGATGGGCAAACATCACTTCGCGATCCTGACCGCCGACCCAGTGATTTTGCCACGGCTTCCCTTTAGAACTGTCGGAACCTGGATTCTCGAGCCAGCGGCATCCGCGGTGCTTCCCTTTGCGATCCGTGGTTAACAGGTCCTGGTCACCATCGCCGTCCATGTCGACGGCATAGAGAGACATGATCCAGCCAGCTGGGGCAAGTGGATGCCATTGATAGGACGACAGATCCCGCGGTTCGCCGGTACATTCAAACCAGCCAATCTCGGCCCCCGGTCCTTTACCGGCTGCCACCAGAACTTCCCCTCCGCTTGCATCCTGGCTGAGTTTCGCGGGGATAGCGAACATCCACATCATGCGATCTTTCGAGGCGGGGATCACAGCCTGCTCCCAGGTGTTTTCAAACGGTTTATCTTCAGGCGTCCAATGCACGAAGACGGACCGCGTTTTCCCTTCACTACAACTGACGACCGCCCGGCAGGTGCCTTTGTGCTCGAGATCGATCCAGGCAGCGTCTTCCACCTGGGGTGTTTTACCAACGGTCAACGCAGGCCAGGTCGCTTTCACCTTATCAGGTCCCGGATTGCGGTAGATACGGGTGATGCCCCCCTCTTCCCAGCCGGTGGTCAGGTCCAACAGACCGTCGCCGTCTATATCATAGAGTTTCACACCGTCTGCACCGCGGGAAGAGTCATCTATGATATGGATCTGCCAGGGAGTGCCACGGTCCGGCTCCTCCGCCTGCAATGGATGCCCCAGAAGCCAGAAGCCCAGCAGACAGATCACGTTCGCGCGTTTTCTCATCAGCGTGTACATGTACATTCTCCCTTTTGATCCCGGTTGAACTGCGTCAGTAAGGTGCATCCTCTCTCCAGTATCCTGCCTGCGGACTCAAATCTCAAGATTGCTTCGTATGGCAAGGAGTTCTCCGGAAAAACTGCTCGGTTTTGTTGCATTTTCCTCTACTAATACAGTGTTTTCTGCCCCACCAGGCGGTCTCTGATAGAGGCACACCTGCAATACCGCGATAACCGGACCATTCCGAATAATCGATAAAGTTTCGCGTCTGCCCCAGCCGATCATCTTTAGGTACAGGCGATTGTACGACTGATGAACAGCTTCATCAGAATGGTGGTGACCATGGATGGTCACGCTTAAATGGGGGGGAGGATACCACGAATGCGCGCAGCATTTGTCTGCATCGTCCTGGCACAGCCAATCCTGTTTTGCTCAGGTTGTCAGTGTTTCAGGGCCAGCAATCTCTATTACAACATGATCGATGATGTCAGTGACACGCAGCTGTATGCGGATCGATTCTATCGTCCCACCTGGGACCTGACTCGTATCGGCAAGCCAGACTGGTGTCGCTCGCGATTCAACCGCTGGTGGTGCAAATGCTGCTCTGACTGCCGACCGGAATACTACTACTCTGCCGAGGCCCGCACGGAATATAGCCGTCCTCAGCAGGACATCAGTGACGAATCGGTCGATGACCTGGTCCCTCTTCCTGAGCCAGCCACGTTTGTGCCCCCCGATCCCTACCCCAATGGAATCGACAGCACGCCCGTGGCAGAGGATGGCCCCGAGCTAGCCCCCGCCGCAAGTGCGCCCGTTGACTGACATGTTCAGTCTGAATCCAGCGCAAAACCAGACCCATAATCAGCGGACAGCGGAAAGAGACAGGTCACACTATGATCAAAATGGACAAGACACAATTCATACAGCGACTGACGATTCTGGTACTGACCGTAACAACCAGCATCACAGTTCCTGCTGCATTTGTCTCCGCCCAGGATACACCCGCCAACCAACGCGATGGCCAGAGCCCGGCCCTGACGAAGTCAGCTGCCGATCAATATCTGTTAAAGGACGATGATCGGCAGCTGACTGAATTCGAACGGGAAAACCGCAGACAGGACGAACCTCTGCCCATTCCCAGCGAAGAAGAACTGATTCAAGAATTAGCCAAGGGATCCTCGACCCGCAGTGCCCGGAAAGCCTGCCTGGCCAGCCTGCCCCTGGATAAGATGACGCCCGCCAACCGTACAAATGCCGAATACGTGCTGAAAGACATCAGCATGTTTCGCACGCTGCCCAAGATCCACCTGGATGTGAACCACTCGGCGTACGCGTATTTCATCGCCCACCCCGATGTGGTCGTGAGCATCTGGCGACAGATGCAGCTTTCCGAATTCAAGATGTGGCAGACCGGTCCGTATTCATATGAAGTCGATGCCGGCGACGGCACAGTGGGTACACTGGATGTCATTTATCAGACCCCTGCCGAGTCGATCGTAGTCTGCTCGGGAGTCTATAAAAGTCCGTTGCTTGCCAAACCGATCTCAGCCCGAGCCCTGCTCCATCTGCAGACCGAATATTATCCGGGTAAGGATGAAAAGCGGGATTCCATCTCACATCAGGTGACGATGTATGTTTCGTTTCCTTCACAAACAGTGGAAGTTGCCGCCAAAATTCTGGCCCCGGTCAGTAATGCGATTCTGGACCGCAACTTCAAGGAAGTTTCCATCTTCCTGCACATGATGACGCTGGCCATGGAACGCCAGCCCGGCTGGGTCGAACGCCTGGCGGGTAACCTGGAAGGGGTCCTGCCCATCCGTCGTCCGCAGTTGCTCAAAGTAGCAGCCCGGGTCTACATCGACGGTAAACAGCGAGAGAATCCCGAAGCACTGCGTCGTCGTCTGCAGCGACCACAGCCGATCGATCCGGTCTCGCAGACCAGCGGTCAGGCACCACGCAAGCTGTCCAGCGACCTGCAGGTTCAGCCGATCAGTCGAGCTCAAAGCCCGAATTAAATCAGCATGTCCTCCGCGTGTTTAATACCGCGGAGGACGTCTTTTTTTATTACGGGGCCTGAGTACAAAACCGATGATGCCGAAGAACAGCACCAGGGGGATCGCGACTTTGGGCCTGGTCGCGAATAAGACGATTGTCACCGCTACCGCCACGAACAGCCACGGTGGCACATTCGCCCAGGCCGCATCACGATTCCTGGTCGGTAGTGCCAGCCAGAAGGCCAGCATCAGCAATCCCACCCGCATGAAGGCCCCCGTGACAATATCCTGTTGCGCAAACAGGTCCTGTTCGGCGAACCAGTAGAGGTAGCCGGCGACTCCCAGACAGGCCAGAGCGATAATGCCTACGAGGGTGCGGTTGATCGGAATTTTTTCACCAGCCATACAATACTCGTCTACTTGCGTCCGGGGCGGGTGCGCTGATTGAGGAATGCCCCCAGCGCCAGATGATAGGGGTCGGTCGTGCGAAACTTGAGATAATCCACGTGCACCGAGCCGCACTGCCGGGCCAGTGTCGCACAGAATTCCTGATACTGCTCCAGGTAGCGAGCCCGCAGCTGGTGCGGGTCGACCAGTTGATGATGTCCCCGCAACTCGAGGCTACGGAACTGGGTCGGCTTGCTGAAGGGGAACTCTTCCTCCTCCGGTGCCACGACCTGGAACAGCAGCACTTCATGCCGATCGTGGCGGAGTTGTTTGAGGGTGGTCGTCAGTGCCTCGGGTTCATCGAAACAGTCGGAGATCAACACGACCAGACTGCGGCGTTTGATCAGCGGCTGCACTTCGGACAGGACGGTCGAGATCGCGGTTTCGTGTCGCGGTTTGGCATTCTCCAGGATCTCCAGCATCTGACCGAAATTCTTCGGATTGGCTGAAGGCTGAATGAAGTCGCGGCGTTTGCTGTCGAAGGTGATCAACCCCACCGCGTCGCGTTGACTGAGCAGCAGGTAACCCAGCGCTGCCGCCAGTTGTTTCGCATAGTCGAACTTGCTGAGCGTCTTGCCGGCATAAGCCATGCTGCCCGAACAGTCGAGCAGCAGGTAACAGCGGAGGTTGGTCTCTTCCTCGAACTCCTTAACGTAATACTTCCCGGTCTTGCCGTAGGCCCGCCAGTCGATATGACGGATTTCGTCGCCCGGGTAATACTGCCGATGCTCCACGAATTCAACACTGGCTCCTTTGAAAGGACTCTTGTGCTGTCCCATCATGAAACCTTCCACGACGAGCCGGGTGACAACATCGAGTTTGCCAAACCGGGCCAGCGCGGTGGGGTCTGAAAGTGGCGCGTCCTTTGACAGCATATCGTGAAGTTTCGTAAGAAAGTAATCCGCAGTAAGACAGAAAGCACAGAGAGCATGCTCCCTGCGCTTTCCCATGGTATCAGGATTGATCTCTCAGATCACTAATCCAGTTCTTTGATAAACACATTGCGGAAATAAAGTGTGTTGCCGTGGTTCTGCAACTCGATCTGACCGGTTTCGTAGATCGGCTTGTCCCGCTCCCAGTAGTTTTCCAGCGGAGTGTCGTCGACGACCAGTTTGCCGTTGAGCCAGACGCTGACTTTTTCGCCGACCATTTTAATGCGGAACGTGTTCCATTCACCCACAGGATTATCGGCGGTCAGCAGTGGTTTGCTGGGGTTCTTTTTGTTGTTGTAGAGTCCGCCGGAACCGACGCCGCCTGCGGCTTTCACAGCCGGATCCCAGATCTGCACCTGTGGCGAACCACGCAGATAGATACCGCTGTCGCCGTCTTTCTTGATCTTCCAGTCGACCAGCATTTCAAAGTCGCCGTAATCTTTGGCGGTGCACAGGCTCTGACCTTTACCGTCAAAGACGATGATGCCATCCACGACCTTCCAGTGCTCGTTCATGCTCTCGTCAGCTTTTTTCTGAGCTTCGGCCAGTTCTTCAGGGCTCATCTTGGCCCGTGTTTTGGGGTTGCCCACCAGGCCTTTCCAGCCGGTCAGGTCTTTGCCGTTGAAGAGTTGCTTGAAACCTTCCGGGGGCTGATTCAGTTTAGCTTCTTCGGCTTCCGCCAGGTTGAGCGAAGTCACGGCCAGCAGCAGAGCCAGCAGCAATGTGGTGCGTTTCCAGGTAATCATAGTCGTAACCTTCATTCTGTTGTTAACCAGGGGGGAGTCCTGCATGGAAACAGGACCGGTGGTATGAGTCGTGAATTTCTTAATTATCGAAAGGAACTTCCCCGCTCGCAAGCCAGTCCTCCCCGATTTCACTGCATTCGCATAAACTCCCTGCGGGGACAATTGTCGATTTGCGATTGGTCTGCACCGCCATTAGAATGAATGGAATTCTAACCAGACATCAATCATCCGATTCCCGCCTTTCCCGCTCTCAGAAGAAAGAACATCATGAATCGCTGTCTTTACGCAATGCTCTGCCTGCTGCTGGTCTGTGCTTCAATCACACCAGCGTCCGCTGCTCCGCAACAGAAAAACGTGCTTGTAATCGTGGTCGACGACCAGGGTTTTCAGGCCGGCTGTTACGGTAATAAAGTCATCAAAACGCCGGGCATTGATATGCTGGCCGAATCGGGTACCCGCTTCACCCGGGCCCACTGCACGACCGCCAGTTGTTCCGCCAGTCGCTCCGTGATCATGACAGGTCTGTATAACCACGCGACCGGCCATTACGGACACGCTCACAGCTACAACCACTTCAGCACTTATACTACGGTGAAATCGCTGCCCATCATCCTGGAAGAAGCCGGCTACCGGACCTGCTCAATCGGAAAATATCATCTGGCTCCCGAATACGTTTATCATTTCCAGGAGTATCGCAACCAAGGCATCCAGGGAAATCGCAACTCCGCAAAGATGGCGGCTAACGCGAAAGAGTGGATCACCGAAGACGATGATCGTCCCTTCTTCCTCTACTACTGCAGCAGCGATCCCCACCGTGGCGGCGGCCCCGATGGTTACTCCAACTTTAATGACGATCCCGATCACTACCCCGGCGTGACGCCGATCAAATACAAGCCCGAACAGATTGTCGTGCCACCGTGGCTGCCCAATCATCAGGAAGTCAAAGAGGAACTGGCCGAATACTACCAGGCGATTTCCCGTCTCGACCAGGGCGTGGTCTCGCTGATCGATACGCTCAAAGAGACCGGCCACTGGGAAGACACGCTGGTCATGTTCCTCAGCGATAACGGACCTCCGTTCCCCGGCGCGAAAACGAACCTCTATCAACCCGGTATGAACCTGCCGCTGATCGTGCGGGATCCGACGCAGAAAAAACAGGGCATCACCACCGACGCCCTCGTCACCTGGGCCGACCTCGTCCCGACGATTCTGGATTACTGTGAAGTCACCCCAAAACCTGTTCCCCCGATCCGTCCTACCGAAAACAACGGCAAGCGGACCCAAGGTCGCGGCAAACCCGTGCCTTACCAATTCCACGGCCGTTCGTTCCGCAGTGCATTGAACAAGGAACATGCGCCCGACTTCGACGAACATTACGCTTCACACACGTTCCATGAGATCACGATGTATTACCCGATGCGGGTCATCATCAGCGGCAAGTACAAGTACATCTTCAACATCGCGCACGAACTGCCCTACCCGTTCGCCTCCGATTTATATCGGTCCCCCACGTGGCAGGGTGTGCTCAAGCGGGGTGACAAGATGTACGGGCAGCGGACGGTCTACGCTTACCTGAACCGCCCCCGCCATGAACTGTACGACCTGGTAGCCGATCCCTACGAAGGCAAGAACCTGGCCTTCGAGCCGGAGCACCAGGAAACCCTGGACAAACTGCAGAAAAAGCTGAAAGCCTGGCAGGAAAAGACGAAAGATCCCTGGGTATTGAAGTGGGAATACGAGTAATTTCCGGGCCAAAACCGGTGATTTTCACGGACTTCCCATCGATTTTTGTGAAAATGAACAAAGTTACTCGACGTCAGCAGACGATGTGTCTATAATGCCCTGACTCGGTAACGATATTCCGTTACTGTAGTTAGGGCTTATAACTGGACAGACGCCGTTGAAAACCAGCGAAGTCAGTCTGTTCATCTGCTCTCAAATAAGCAATTTCAGTCCTTCACAGGACCCATAACGCGGGGTGGAGCAGCCCGGTAGCTCGCGAGGCTCATAACCTCGAGGTCGCAGGTTCGAATCCTGTCCCCGCCACTTAGATACCCCGATGCAGTGACATTGTCGCCGCATCGGGGTTTTCTTTTGCGCTGGTGAATCATTTAGAAAAATGACTCCGCAACATAGCTGACTCAACGGCTCCATCCCTCCGAACCGACAAGTCCGGGAGTTTTTGTAGAAGCGAATCTCCATTTCGGGACCAGTAAAAAAATGATTGGAGGTTGATTACAAACCTGTTGAAGTACTGATTTTCCCATCCCGATCCCACGATTCCAGGTCACCGTTCTGGTTGATAATGTAGTACTCCCCCGGATAGTCATTCTGATCAGGAATCAGTCTTTCACTTTTTTTAGCGACACGCTGAGTCCATTTACTTCCATCGCTCATGCTGTGTACCAGATTGTATTGTCCATTCTTTTCCCAGAGTTCCGCAGAGGTAACAAAGTCCCCCGGAACCATCCACTTCTTTATGAATTTCATATCTGGGCGAGATTTATTTTGCTGAATCTCTTCATTGAGTTGCCTCGACTGCTCCTGAGAAACTTCATGGCGGTTGATATTACCGGAATTGCGAGGTACCAGTCGTGGCGCAATCAGTATGAACAGCAGCAGACCAACCACGACCAGGAACTTCACCCAGAACTCCGACCTGCCGGGCTGCTTCGGATCTTCGATAAGATTATCTTCTTCAAAGATCGGCTCCGATCTCTCTGGCATCGGCACCGCAATATTTGCCTTGCAACGTGGGCATTTAATCTGAATTCCGGTAGCGTTCATTTGAGCTTTAATCTTGTGTGAACAGTGGGGACAACTGAATTCGATCAAAAGGATTCCTCCGGCTCTAAAAAATGTACGCAGCTATGCTTCAGCCTAAATTGAACAGAATCGGTTTGCAATCAAACTAAATACATTCCCACATCAGTTACTCTCTGGCTTTTGTGCTGATCACTTCATGGGGCTATTTTCTCAGGATCATATTGCAAAGTTGGCACGGCTCTGAGCGCTACAGACAATTTGTTTGACAACATGTTACGCCAGCTTATACTCAGATCGACATAAACCTGTCTGTTGCATTGCCCTCTGGAGAATTTCCAGTCTGGCAATTTCAATTCACAAACGATCTCGCCGACCAATCATGAGGCCGCCATGAATCGATTGAAGTCTGCTGAACTGACTCTGGTCCCTTACTTCCTGATGGCTTTACTGGCAGTCGTCCCAATGCACTCTGTATCTGCAACAGCAGGTGGCATTGAAGTCCGTGTGACGGACGATGATGAATTGCGCAGCGCTGTCGCTAACGCGAAACCGGGGAGCACAATTCTCCTCGCTCCAGGTCAATATCGAGGTGGCTTGAGTTTCCACAGGTTACAGGGTACGGCGAAGCAGCCAATCGTGATTGCGGCAGCAGACGCTCGTCAGCCTCCGGTGATCGCGGGCGGGAACACCTGCCTGCATCTCATTCAACCAGCGCATGTAGAGCTGCGTAATCTCATTCTGCAGGGAGCCCGCGGCAATGGTTTGAACATTGACGATGGCGGCTCCAAAGACAAACCGGCCCAGCACATTGTGCTGAGTAACCTGACCGTCCAGAATATCGGCTCGAACGGTAACCAGGATGGGATCAAGCTGTCGGGCCTGGCTGATTTCCAGATCCAGAACTGCACGGTGAAACGCTGGGGACAAAAAGGCTCCGGCATCGATATGGTGGGTTGTCAGCGGGGAACGGTTTCCGGGTGCACGTTTCTTGAAGGAGACAAGATCTTCGGAAACGGGGTGCAGATGAAAGGGGGCAGTCGTGATATCACCGTGAGCCGTTGTCGCTTTGACCATGCGGGGGGCCGGTCGATTAACATTGGGGGCAGCACCGGGTTGGAATTCTTTCGTCCTGAGCCTGCAGGATTTGAAGCCCGTGATATCACCGTCTCGGACTGCACGTTCATTGGTTCGATGGCGGCGATTGCCTTTGTCGGCGTGGACGGAGCTCACGTGCATCACAATACCATTTATCGACCGACCAAATGGGTTTTGCGAATCCTGCAGGAAAACAATCAGAGCTCATTCGTCCCTTCGCGCAAGGGCCGTTTCACCAACAACCTGATTGTGCTGCGCTCGAACGAAGTCGGTGAAGTCGTCAACATTGGCTCCCAGACCGCCCCGGAAACATTCAAGTTCGCAGACAACTGGTGGTACTGCCAGGACCGCCCCGAGCGCACACGCCAACTGGTAAGGTTGCCCACACAGGAAACCGGCGGATCGTATGGCCAGGACCCGAAGTTCAAGAACGTTCGTGGTGGTGATTTCTCGCTTCAGACAGGGAGTCCTGTGAAGGATGCCGGGGCCCGTCTCAAAGAAGCGCCTATGGATTGATCTTGCTTTCACATCGAGGATTAATTGACGCTGCTTGATCAATAGTTTCACTGACCTGCCCAGATGTTTTTCTGCAACCGTTTCAGATCGCGTGGGGTGGAGCTCAGCGGCATTTCACAAAAATTATTTCAGAGAAATGAAAGCTGTTGACCAAGCATATTTAGCTCTACTTTTCCGACTGACCGGTCTGAACTGTTCTGAGGAAGTTTTCCGGTAGCGTCCCCAGTTGTTTTGCTGCCATCATTGATTCTGCGACAGCGATTGCACGACCTGCATCAACTTCGTGCAGGAGCCAAAGTCGACTCATCCGCTCGTGCCCGACAAATCGTGTTGACTGAATCTCTTCAATCAGGGCCTCCACAATTTGGGACCGCAGGTTTTCATCAACAGGCTCTTTCAGCTTTTGCAACGTTAGAAACCCCTGGACACGAACCTGCGTATAGGCAGAATTCAATTTGCGTCTCGCCACCTCCCTGGCCTGCTGTGGATCAAGTTCACCAAGGAAATTCAGAGCAACTGCCTGAAGTTCTGGCTTGGAGTTTTTCAAATACTTATTTGCCATTTCAATCGTCAGAGAGGGATCGACTTTAGCGAGCAACTGCAGGCCGACGCTCTGCGATTCTTCAAACCTGGAATCGATCAATGTGAGAATCGCCTCCCGGGGAATTAGCTTTTCCCGGTTCAACGACTTCAACAGGGACAGCGCTTGTTCTCTTACAAGAATATTTTCACTCTCTGAGGCTTGCTCGATAGACACTTTCACTAATTCGGAATTATCGAATGACGACCTGTGTATTCGCATTAAAGTCAATGCATCCATGCGACGCCATTCCGGTTCACCAGTGCGTGCCAGATCCAGGATTCTCTGCGGGGCCTTGTCTGGAACCTCTACTGCATCAACGAGCAGAAAAAATGCACTATGCGGTGGTCCACCGAAGTCTTGTTCAAGGATAGTCAACAGGTCCAGAAAGAGAGGCTGGCTCAGTCGGTCACTGTGGCGTTTGATATACTGGAGCGCATGATTCCGAACCCAGGAGTATTTGTGCTGGAGATTCCTGCGCAGAATAGCGATCTCTTCTTCCTGAGTCTTTGCCGCCTGGAGCTCTTCATCCAGCAGCGTGCGTTGAACTTTGAGTACATGAGGCGTGGCATTGATATTAAGGTAGAGGCCTCCACAGTTGACCATTATGAAGACGTAAATCTCTCTACGAAATTGAACCAGCAGGATCAGCCCCACGAGAATCGTCGGGACGAGAATCTTCATGTTCCTGTGAGGTAAGCGTCTGCTTTTTTCTACAGCTTTATTCTCGATCATCTCTCCCCTCACTACCAGATTGGAGAAATCCATTAGCCAGGAACAACTGCCCCGCTTTGAATCATGCTACAATAATTCAAATGAGTATCCAGCAATTTTCATCCAAGCCCTCCGATAATACACTCCACCAATGAGTAAGCTGCCAGAAGAATTGAACCTTTGTAATCTGAATTTATCACAGACCAGATACAGTTTACTGTCGAAAAAACAGTTCCTCGTTCCATTTAGAAGGTTTTATTGCCACCCCAGGCAGCATTTTATCCCCCTTGAACTACTGCACAGTCTTCTTCGCAGGTTGGGCGTTGCGTGGGAGTGGCTCGGGGTAGTTGGCGAGGATCTGTTTGAGTGACTCTACTACCGCCGGTTGTTTCCGGGCCAGGTTGCGTGTTTCTAACGGGTCGGTCTGGTAGTCGTAGAGTTCATACTCGGCGGGGGCATTGGAATTCCTGTAAGGCTTCCACTCTACCAGTCGATAACGTTCGGTGCGGATCGCGCGGCCCAGTTTCTGTTTGGGATAGGCGTGATAAGCGTGGTTCCTCACGCGGGCCTGGGGGTTCTTCAGGACCGGGACCAGGCTGACGCCGTCGAGGGGCTGGGGCACCTTGGGGGCCGGGAGGCCGGCGAGCTCGGCCAGTGTGGGAAAGAGGTCCACGCTTTCGGCGAGCTGCTGTGTGGCGGAGTCGGGCTGTGTGACTCCAGGAGCTGCGATGAGAATCGGGATGCGGTTGGCCTGTTCGTAGTTCGTGTGCTTGGTCCAGATCCCCAAATCGCCCAGATGAAAACCGTGATCGCCCCACAAGACGACGATCGTGTTCTCGGCAAGTCCCAGGCGTTTGAGTTCGTCGAGTACCTTGCCGATCTGCGCGTCGACGAAACTGGTGCTGGCGTAATAGCCGTGAATCAGTTGACGCTTGAGGTCTTCACTGAACCTGGCATTTCTTTCGGTCGGCACGGGGCTGTAATTCGTAATCTCGCCGCCCCGCTTGCCGGCCACTTTCGGGGCGTTCGCGGGGAGTTCTTCATTTTCGGGTAGTGGCAGTTCGGACGGATCGTAGAGGTCCCAGTATTTCTTTGGTGCGCTGAAGGGCAGATGCGGACGGGCAAAGCCGGCGACGATGAAGAACGGCGTCTCCTCCTGCTTGCGTCGATTGTGGGCGGCCTGGAGTCGTTTGACCGTTTCGGCGGCGACGCGGCCGTCGGCGTATTTAATGTCCGCCACATCCGGTGCTTCGAACGCGGCGCCGCGGGGGAGCGATTTAATGCGATCGAGGTGCTGATTGGTGAAGTAGGCTTCTTCGCGGGTGAGCTTTCCCCCCTGGGTGCTGGCGGGGTCGAGGTATTCGATCACCTTGTCATGGAAATGCGGCACGCTGAAAGAAGCGGGATCTCCGTGGTTGCCGTGCCCGATGTGAAAGACTTTGCCCAGCGATTCGGTGCGGTAACCGCCGTGCTGCGCGAAGTATTGCGGGAGGGTGACGGCGTCGGGAACGATTTCGCGCAACTGACTGCCCAGTCCGTATAAGCCGGTCGATGTGGAATGTGCGCCGAGCATGAGGGTGAACCGCGAGGGTGCGCAGACAGCCTGGTTACAGTAGGCCCGCTCGAAGCGCATGCCGCGAGCGGCAAGGGCATCGATGTTAGGAGTCCGGGCGATCGGATCGCCGTAACAGCCCAGCGCGGGTTTCAGGTCATCGACGAGAATCAGCAGCACATTGGGACGTTCGGCAGCTGAGGCACTCCCGCTCAGCAGAAGAATCAAGCATGTCATCAAGATGAAATGCACGCGGCGCAGCGAATTCATCTTCCGTCTCCCTTCGTGATTATTTCCAGGTATTCTCTTTAACCGGTTTGCCGTTGGTCGTCAGGATCTGAAAGTGATGAAAGCCGGATTTCATGCCCGTATAACGCCAGACTACTTTTTTGTCCGGAGTCACTTCGAACAATTTGACCTGGTCCCCTTTGGCGCGATAGCTGGCAATCACGGTATTTCCGTTGGGTAATCGCTGGGCACCACAGGCATCGTAAAACAGATTTTCTCCCAGATCGGCATTCGTTACACTCCAGATAATTTTGCCCTGGGGATTGGTTTCAATGATGCGGTTCCCGTTCGTGCAGGCAATGAGCGTGTTGCCATTCTTAAGGCGGATCGCGGTGAATGGCCAGTCACGTTTCTCGCGGCCCCGATCGTCGGTCGCGATGACCTGCAGCACTGCACCGCTTTCCGGGTCATATTCTTTGACGGCAAAGTCCAGCAGATGCGGGGCGATGTAATGGCCGTTGGGCAGGACACGCAGCATGCGGGTCTGCATATGGGTATTATTCTTCTGGCACTGCAGGGGCGTCGTCTTTACGATCTTTCCCTGGCGATTGATAACAATGGCCCGCGGCTCGGGCCCGAGTTCAGCGACGAGGAAAGTGCCGTCGGCTAAAGGTTGTACCGTACTGATTTCTTTCTGCTGCCCCTGGTACTGAAACAGGATCTGTTTTGTTTTCCGGTCGACTTCAACGACGCCGCCATGGGGAAACTCCTTGGTCCCATACAGGGCCAGCAACACATTGCCGTTGGGCAGGACCCAGCCATCGCTGGCGGGCATGTCGAACTTCCATTCTACGGCCCCGTCCTCTCCAATAATGACCGCCCGGTTTGCCTTGCCCACTCCCAGAAATGAATGCCGGATGGAATCTTCCTCGCCGGCGTCCACGGGGATGCTTCCCGTGAAACAACAGACTACCATCAGCAGTAGCAGCCAGAAGCGGTTGATTTGAGAGAAAGCGATGCCAGGTTCGGAGTGAGCGCGGTTCCGTAGCTGCATGGGTTTTGAACTCCTCGGGATAAATAAACGGCCAAAGGTGAACCCTGATTCTAACGCAAACCAGGCCCGCAGGCGATTCATTCCACAGAAGTGGCCCCGGAATTCAAAGGAAACGATCTTTAGAAAATTTCGGGGGCTGTTTCGTCGGTCAGTGCGCCGAAGAACTCATCTGTGGCGGATTCCCAGTCCGGTAGGTAGCGAACGCCGGGAGACAGCGTTTCCTGCATCAGACCGTTGGTGTTATGCTCATAACCCAACAGGTGGCTGAGTTCATGCAGGATCACGGTGCGGAGATCGATCAGCCCGGCGGCTTCACTGTCGGGGAGTGCAATCAGGGTCAGATCGCTGACTTGAGAGAACTCGCTGTGCTCTGCGGGAGTCGTATCAATGAACCAGCCATAGCCGGCGGCGTTGACGTCGATGTAAATCGTACCGGCAGCGGCGCGGCCCAGCGTCTCATCCGAAAGGTCAACGACTTTGATGTCGATCTCTGAGAGCGTTTGCTGCTGCTGTGTCGTCAGTTGTGGGCTGATCTCGGCAATCGTCGATTCCAGAACCGTCTCGGCCTCAGACTGCTTAACCCTGGCTGCGGTTTCTTGAGGTGACTGTTGAGCATCAACCATTATAAGTTGATTCCAGATGTCGGGATAATTTGCCAGGTAATGCACCGGAGTCGATCCCGACTTATGTTTTCCATAGTTCACAGCGAACTGAATCAGATCGCGGTAGTTTACTGCATTATCCTGGTTGTAGTCGGAGAACCAGGCATTTTCCGAATTTGACTGGCTGGGTATGTGCTGATAGACACTGGCAAAGAGAATCAGATCTCGGTAGTTGATCTTGTCGTCGTCATTCAGGTCGAACGGGTTGGCGAAGATCTGTGCCTGGGCCCCCAGGATGAGTTGATCGTCCCTGACGGCCCCCACGGCATCCAGAATTTCCAGGTTCTCAATAGAGTATGCAGTACCCTGCGGATTCAGGCTCTGGCCATCCCGATCCAGATTGACGGCATCATCAACCGTTGGCTCAAAACGGATGCGGGCAAACAGGACAGGGCGATCATAGCCCACATCAGAAAGACTGGTCTCGGCAGACAGACTTTCAACCCGTCCTGTCTGATCATTGAGGGTGCCGGTCTGATTCGTAGAAAAGGCGGCGCCATATTCGATTGCAGTGGCAGTCGTGATGGCAGTGTTGTAACTGAAATCGATTGTGATCGACCGGATGTCACGATCTGAGGGAGCCGGTGTGCTGATCCAGATTTCCAGCCAGTAGCCGCCCCATTCGTCAATCCATTCCCTGCTTTCGGGGAGAGAGTCGACTTCACCATTGGATCCGGTTGAGGTTTTTGAACTGACAATACGGAAGTCGACCTGGGTATGATCGATCTGAACTTCGTAGGCCCCGATGTCGACCGTTCCATCCTGAATCCGAGAAAAACCAGTGCCGCGCTGATCCGTCATGAGACCAGCATCATTCACTGCGGTATTATTGCCCGCATTGATGGCGGCACTTCCAAGCAACAATGCATGTGTTAGAGTCGAGCCGCCATTGTCTCTCAACACCGGGTCCAGCAGGCCTGCGATACTGTCCTGGATAATGTTATTACCGCCCGTATAAGTGCCGTCGATCTGCGAATTCTGACTTGCTGAATTTCCAGCAATAATGGTGTTGATCACCAGGGGTGTCGCAGAGTTGCTGGCAACACCACCACCGCGACCCGACGAATTACCGGTAATCGTGGTGTTAATCAGCGTCAAAGGCTGATCGCTGGTGGAATATAAGCCACCGCCCCGTGATAATGACCGATTACCAGAAAGAGTCGTGTTTTCAATTGTCGCCGTTCCCTGCCCCCAGAGGTAGACTCCCCCGCCATAATACTTTGTGCTATTCTCAGCGATGGTACTTTCGCTGAGCAACAGGGGCCCAGTACTGCTGATGGCTCCCCCATTTGTGTCTGACGTATTTCCTGAAAACGCACTTTGCCGGACTGTCAGGTGCCCCAGCAAACTGTCTACGGCACCTCCTGTCAGATCACTTCTGTTTCCGACGAAGACACTGTCTGCGATGGTCATATAGCCTGTGTAGAGTTTCACGGCTCCGCCTGTGGTGTCGGAAAAGTTGTCCGTGAACTCGCTGTCAGTGATAAACGCGTCCTGTTCTCCTGCTTCTGTTCCTGGTGCTGGAGAGTGATAAACGGCACCTCCTTCTGAGGACAGATACGCATATTCCGGATCCGTCAAAGCCTGATTTTCGATAAAGCGGGAACCAAGAATGGTCATCGCAGCTCGCGTGTTAAGAATTCCGCCCCCTGATCGTCCTTGATTCTGTAGAAAGAGCGAATCGGTAACCGACAGGCTACCATCGAGCCCGGAATAGATCCCTCCACCAAGTGTGGCTGTATTACCGGAAAATTCCGTGCGGGTGACCGTTAGAGGTCCATTGACGCTATAAATACCGCCACCCAGGCCCGTCGAATTTTCTCCCACAGCCGCGTTTCCACTAAAGAATGAATCCTCAATGGAGAGGACAGCTCCCGAGTTGTAGATGCCCCCGCCGGATTCCACCTGAATATTTCCCGAGAATGTGCTGCCGACAACTGACACACTCCCAACATCGGTATTGGTGGTACTGTAAATCCCGCCGCCGAAAACCGCTTCATTGCTGGAAAACGTACTGTCGATCACATTGAAAATACCACGCGAATTATAAAGGCCCCCACCGGAGCCAGAAGAGCGATTTCCGGTAAAGGTAGACTCAATGATGACCGACGGGGTCGTTTCTGCCCCACCAAAATTAGTGTAATAGATTCCGGCCCCCTCCCTGGTCGAGACATTTCCTGAAATCGTGGAGTGATTCAACGTCAGAATCCCGCTGATACTATAGATGCCTGCCCCCCTGTCGGCGTGGTTTGAGGTCAGGCTGGAATCGGTCATCAAAACGTTTCCCTGGGATGAATAGATCCCTGCCCCAGACTGGGTGGCCGTATTCTCCGTCAGTATGGTTTCCTTCAGTAAAAGGGTTTCATAATTCAGAATCGCTGCACCATACGTGGCATAGGCATTCGTGAAGGTCAGGCCACTGATTTCGACAGAGAGCGCATGGGAGCTGTCGTGATCTGTAATGTTTAAGATCCGACTGGTGCCGCCACCGCTGATGGTCAGTTGATCTGCGCCCAGTCCGATGATCGTCAGATCATCGGAGATGACCAGTTCAGCAGTCACGACAATTGTCTGTCCGGTCAGTGAGGCATCGAAGGAGATGATGTCCGCCGAGGGAGCAGCATTGGCCAGCTTGATCGCCTCCCGCAGTGACAGTTGACCGGCAGAGTAATCGCCATCGTCGACATCTGATGTGGTGTCCACGAGAAAGTGTGCTACAGCTGCTTCAAAGGCTCCCACGTCTACCGTGCCATTGAGGATTCTGGCAAAGCCTGTTCCACGTTGATCTGTCGTGAGCCCTGCAGCTGTCGCTGCCGTATTATCGCCGGCATCGAGCGCAGCGCTGTTACTCAGTAATGCATGAGTCTTTGTGAAGCCGTCATTGTCTCGCAGGACCGGGTCGATCAGTCCGGCAATGCTGTCAGAAATAATATTCGAGCTACCGGCAATATCAGCTTTGACCTGCTGATCATTCACTGCAGTATTGCCCGCGACGATGCTGTTTGAAAGTTGGATGGTGTTCGGGGATGTAGAATAGATGCCTCCCCCGTAGGATCTGTCAGATGTCCCGTGATTCAGAACGATGGTGCTGTTGACGATCGCCAGAGTCGTATGGCGATATGTGTAAATTCCACCGCCGATATAGTCGGCACTATTCTCAGAGAGGGTGCTGTTCCTCAGGTAAAGTTCATTCAGGTTTGAGAGAGCGCCGCCTTTATCTTCTGCTCGATTCTGATTGAAGGTGGAGGATTCAATGGTCATCGAGCCAGCAAATCCATTCTGGACCGCTCCCCCTTCCCCTTCTGCCTGGTTTTCGGTGAAGGTGCTGTTGCGAATTGACGCAACGCCTTCATCAAAATAGACAGCTCCCCCGTCACCCCCTGAGGTATTGTGAGAAAAGGTACTCTGATTGATCGTTAAACCGTTATCGCCAGGTTGAAAATACAGCACTCCACCTCCCGCTTGCGCGGTTGCGGAATTTTCGGTAATCAGGCTGTTTTCAATCGTCAGGGACGCATGACTGCTGTAGATGCCGCCGCCCCCCAGTTCGGCATGATTGCCTTTCAGGGTACTGTTTTTAAGGATCAGATCTTCGAAACTCAGAATGGCACCACCGGTACTGTAAGTGCTGCCGTTGACCAGGGACAGCCCATCGATTTCGATCGAGATCGTGGTCTCAAGATCGCCATCATCGATCAGAAAGATCCGGTTGTTGTGATTGCCGTCCAGGGTAAGCTGGTCTGCCCCCAGGCCGGTGATGGTCAGGTGATCCGAGATCACCAGCTCGCTGTGGAGCAGAATTGTCTGGCCGGCCAGTGAGGAGTCAAAAACAATCAGATTTGTGACTGGGGAATTATTCGCCAGTTTGACAGCTTCCCGCAGGGAGAGATGCCCGTCGGAATAGTCGCCATCATCAACATCAGAAGTGACGTCCACCATGAAATAAGGGAGCTGGGTTTCGACGGCGCCAATGTCCACAGTCCCCTCAAGGATTCTGCTGTAACCGGTGCCCCGCTGATCCATTGAGAGTCCTGCATTCATCGCTGCTGCATTACTGCCGGCATTGATGGCAGCACTGCCGGGCAGCAGGGCATGCGTTTTTGTGAACCCACCATTGTCGCGCAGGACCGGATCAATCAGTCCGGCAAGACTATCGGTAACAATGTTGAAGGTATCTGTAAAAAGGCTGGCGATCTGGGGATTATTGGCCGCCGTATTGGCTGCAATGATGGTGTTGGATATGGAAACAGGAGTTGTATTGCTCCCATAGATGCCACCGCCTCGAGAGATGTCGGACGTCGCCTGGTTGGCGACGATGGTACTGTTAATGACTTCCAGCTGAGCCGAGGTAAAGGAATAGATGCCCCCGCCCAGTTCGCGGGCGCTGTTCTCAGAAAGCGTACTGTTAGAGACGAAGAGCTCGCCTGAATTGTAAAGAGCGCCCCCATTGTAGTCGGATCTATTTTTATAAAACGTGGAGGCATTGATGGTCGTTGTCCCCCGGAGCCCGTTCAGAACGGCTCCCCCGCCTACACCGGCCGAATTATCTGTGAACGTACTGTTCTGAATCGAGGCATCCCCCCGTCTGACATAGATGCCTCCCCCTTCAAGATCGGCGGAGTTGGTAGAAAAAGTACTCTGGTCGACAGACAGTCCGGTTCCGCTGACTTGCGTGTAATAGATCCCTCCCCCCTGCTGACCTGCTGTATTCTCTATGAACTGGCTGTTTTCGATCGTCAGGGACGCGTTGCTGCTGTAGATGCCCCCGCCCCCCAGCCGAGCGTGATTCCCCTGGAGAATACTGTTTTTGATTGTCAGGTCTTCGAAACTCAGAATGGCACCGCCAAAACCATCCGGCATTGCTCCCGTCTCACTCGAATCTCCATTTGTGAGCGTCAGCCCTTCAATTTCTACAGTGAGACTGATATCCGGATCCCCGTTGTCGATGTTAAAGATCCGACTGGTGCCATTGCCATCCAGCGTGAGCTGATCGGCTCCCGGACCGCTCAAGACGAGATGATCGGTAATCATCAGCTCTTCAGACAACACAATCGCTTGTCCCGACAGGGAGGCAGCAAAGGAAATCGAATTGACCACGGGATTCAAATTCGCCAATTCAATCGCTTCGCGGAGTGACAACTGACCGAGCGTATAATCACCGTCATCAATATCAGAGCTGTTATCAACGATCAGACTGGCTACCTGAGTCTCGAAGGCGCCGATGTCTATCTTTGCGTTTGCAATTCGAAGATAACCGGTTCCTCGCTGGTCGGTCGAGAGTCCTGCATCCGTAGCATACAGATTGCGACCGGCATCAACGGCGGCACTGCCGGGCAGCAGGGCATGGGTTTTCGTGGTCCCGCCATTGTCCCGCAGGACCGGATCAAGCAGGCCGGAAAGACCATCGGTAACAATGTTGTAGGGACTGGTATAGAGGCCTGCGATCTGGGGATTACTGGCAGCCTTATTCGCCGCGACGATGCTGTTAGTTATCGAAACGGCAGTGGTGTTGCTGCCATAAATACCGCCACCTTGAGATAAACTGGATCTGCCATAATTCAGGACAATCGTGCTGCTGGTGACTTCCAGATGAGCCGACGTGAATGAGTAAATCCCCGCGCCCACATGCAGCGCACTATTCTCAGAGATGGTGCTGTTTGAGACGAAAAGCTCGCCTGAATTGTAAAGCCCGCCACCGTTATATCCCGAAATATTTTTCGCGACTGTCGATGATTCAATTGTCATTGAACCGGTATTATTATAGACGCCTGCCCCACCATCGCCGGCATAATTTTCCGTGAACGTGCTGTTCCGGATAGACGCGACACCTGAATTAAAAAATACGGCTCCACCTCTGCGATCTGTCGCGTTGAATGAGAATGTACTCTCACTGATAGACAGGCCCATGCCACCGGATAGCAAGTAATAAACCCCAGCCCCCCCATGCATTTCTGCCGTATTCTCTGTGATCAGGCTGTTTTCGATCGTCAGGGACGCATAACTGCTGTAGATGCCACCGCCGCCCAGTCGGGCGTGATTGCCTTTAATAACACTGTTTTTCACAGTCAGGTCTTCGAAGCTCATGATCGCACCGCCATAACCATTGGGCGTCGCCCCTGTTTCGATCGAATTTCCATTCGTCAGAGTCAGGCCCTCAATTTCAACCATGATGCGGGTGAACTGATTCCCGTTATCGACCCTGAAAATCCGGCTGTTGTAATTTCCGTCCAGTGTCAGCTGGTCGGCTCCCAGGCCGGTGATAGTCAGGTCGTCGGAGATCAGCAATTCACCGGTCAGGATGATTGATTGACCGGCCAGGGCGGCAGCGAAGGTAATCGTATCTGCGCCGGAATTTGCATTCGCCAGCAGAATCGCCTCGCGGAGTGACAACTGACCGACGGAATAATCACCATCGTCCACATCGGAAGTGGTGTCGACAATCAGGCTGTCTGGTCCCGTGACTGTGGCTTCAAAAGCCCCAATATCAACCAGACCATCAATGACTCTTTCGAAACCGGTCCCCCGCTGATCTGTCGTCAGCCCGGCATCTGTGGCGACCGAATTATCGCCCGCGTTAATGGCAATACTGTCGGGCAGCAGCGCATGCGTTTTTGTGGGGCCGCCATTGTCTTTCAGAACAGGATCCAGCAGGCCATCAAAACTCGCCTGGATGACGTTGGCAGTACCGGTGAAACTGCCATACACCTGAGGATCGTTACTGGCTCGATTACCGGCAATGATTGTATTCGCGATCATGGTCGGATCGGTTCCAAACAGATAGATTCCGCCTCCCCGACCAGACTCATTATCAACAATGGTACTGTTGATGACAGAAACGGGTTTGTTGCCGAGAACGAAAATCCCCCCTCCATCAAACACACTGCTGTTTCCGGAAAATGTGCTGTTCAGGATGGTGACCTCATCAGCGCCCTGGCTGTAGATGGCCCCGCCGTTCACTTCAGCAGTATTTCCTTCAAAGGTCGACCGTTGAACCTCCAACTCACCTCCGTTGGAAATAGCAGCCCCGCTGAAATCCGTCGCATTCCTGACAAAACTACTGTCAGTGACAGTCAGGCTGCCAAAGATATTTCGAATTGCGCCTCCGGGAAAATCAGCGGTATTTTGTGTGAACAGACAGCCGTCGATGATGCCGATCCCGTCGCGCAGCAGAACGGCCCCTCCAGAAAATTTGGAATAATTCGTGGTGAACTGACTGTTTTCGATAAGCATCCGTTCTTCGTCACTCGGATAGGGAAACGTTTCACTATGGTAGATTGCGCCGCCATCACTTGTCGCTGCGATATTCCCGGAAAACAGACTGCCGCGAACGCTTAAAGAACTGGCATCATCATAAATCGCCCCGCCCTTGTCGGCCGTGTTCCCCGTAAAGACACAATCTTCAACGATCAGGTTTTCGGAACTCAGGATGGCTCCCCCATTATCAGTGGAATACCCGTTCGTCAGCGTCAGCCCGGTGATCTCAACTGTGATGATCCCTGAACCGGAACTATCATCAATCTGAAAGACCCGACTGTTATTATCCCCATCCAGCGTGAGCTGACTGGCTCCCAGGCCGGTAATGGTCAGATCATCGGTAACCAGCAACTCATCGGTGAGGATGATCGTCTGGCCCGCCAGAGCGGCGTCAAACGAAATGGTATCCGCTCCCGAATTCGCATTCGCGGCTTCGATCGCTGACCGCAGGCTGCCTGTGCCAGAATCGTTGGCGTTCATTACGGTAAAGGCGGTCAGAAGTGTACGGTCTTCCAGATTCTCAGCGGTCTGCTGGTACAGGGCACCCGTTCTGACGGGGGTACAGGAACCCCGGTGACGACTGCGACGGGAACGAATATTGGTGGAAAGAGACGACTTCAGCTGCTTTTGCAGCGAAGATAACCATTTTAATTGAAACATGTTGCGCATTATCCGGTTAGATCCCCCAGAGAGGGGCTATATATGGTCATTAAGTATATACACTAGCGTATACTACTCATTTATAAAAGAACATACAACAAATAAACATCAATTATACTGTTTTATCTATTTTGAATCTCTGACTGAGGCTGACCCCTGAACTTTGTGCTCTTCTCCGCGGTCTGTCGGGGGAGTTTCTACACAGCAGAAGCAGAGCCATACCATTTTTCTGATTCCCATTCGATTCCGCCGCATTTCCTTGATCCCGCGCGCTTTGCCAGCCGTTGCTGTGCTTTTCAGAACCGGCACGATGTGTATAATCCGGGTCCCACTGCACACCTTACAACCTGACAGGAGCCACTATGTTTGAATGGATCGCCAGTCCTGAGGCCTGGATCGCATTAGCAACCCTCGCCAGCCTGGAAATCGTACTCGGCATCGACAACATTATTTTCATCTCGATCCTGGTGGGACGGCTCCCCGAGAAAGAACGCGACCTGGCACGCAAACTGGGTTTGAGCCTGGCGATGATCGCCCGCCTGGTGCTGCTGTTCTCGATCTCCTGGGTGATGGGGCTGACCGAACCCTGGTTCTCGTTGTTCGGCTACGATTTTTCAGGACGCGACCTGATCCTGATTGGCGGCGGCCTGTTCCTGCTGGCCAAAGCGACGCATGAAATTCACAACAGCCTGGAAGGACCGACGGCACACGAAAAGGCTTCATCCACCGCGACGGCGACCTTCGGTTCGGTCCTGGTGCAGATCGGCATTCTGGACATCGTCTTTTCGCTGGACTCGGTGATCACCGCGGTCGGACTGGCCGACCACATCTCGATCATGGCAATTGCGATCATTCTCTCGGTCGGCGTGATGCTGCTGGCTGCGAAATCAATTGGCGAGTTCGTAGATCGGCACCCGACCATCAAGATCCTGGCGCTTTCCTTTCTGATCATGGTCGGCGTAACACTGATGGTCGAAGGCTTCGAGGTCCACGTTCCCAAAGGCTACATCTATTTCGCGATGGCCTTCTCCGTCACGGTAGAAATGCTCAACCTGCGGATGCGGAAAGCTCACGCCGAACCGGTGCACCTGCATAAGAAACTGGAAGAGGGTGACGCCAGCTGACTGACTTCACCCTCTACTGATCGATCACTGTCGCGCTGATGCCTGTGATCAGGGAGTCTGCACGGTGGGTTCGTTGTCTTTCCAGTCGACTTCGGGAACGGCCTGCGTGACGTCGCCGGTCGCCGCCCATTCGGCACCCCGCTGCAGGGTGATCTGAAAACCGGTCCCCTGCAGGGCGGTCGTATCGTGACCGAGGGTGGTGTGGAAGACGCGTCCTTTGCCGTAATCGATGACCATCATGATCGGTTCGTGCTCGCCGGTTCCCCGTTCGCTGGGTTCGGAATAGGCAGTCGCCAGCACCTGGACATTCTCAGCCGGACCGCGGAGTTTGCCGTAAACTTCGTCGGCGGGGTGCATCCATTCCAGGGGCAGGCCTTTCACAATCGGATGCTCTGCTTCGCGAACCTTGACCACAACCGGAATCCGAGTGCCGTGCGTGCCCCCCCGACCGGCGGTGGTATCCTGTTCCCATTTGCCGTCCCGCAGACGCAGCATCGGACCAGATTTTTCATCGCGACCGGCCCAACCGCCGACGGCGATCATTTTGTTGTAAGCGTCCCACTCGGGAAATGCATTGTCGGCCGCGTGGTACGACACGAAGCCGCCGCCGTTTGTGACGTACTCGTCGAACGCCTGCTGCACTTCTTTGGGCCAGTTCTCGCCGTTATAGTTACTGATGACGACATCGTACTTTTTGAAATCGGGACGCCACTGCTTCCAGAGTGCCGGGTTCTCTTTCTGCAGTCGGGCGAGTTCGGCTTCCCAGGCTTTCTTGTATTCCTCGAACTGTTTTTCCTGTTCTTCCGTCAGTTTCTTATTAGCCGGCTTCCGCGGTGGACGGGGAACGCCCGGCGGCGTGGTGGAAACTTCTACGGTGAATTTGCCCGAGTTCTCCAGAATCTTTTTCAGCACCGGCGTCGTCTCCCGCCAGTTATGATTATTCTGCCCGTCGATCAGCAGCACCGACAGCTTATCGCCCTGGTCCTGGGTTTCTGTCTGCTCGGCCTGCGCCTGACTGGCCGGCTCCCCTGCGGCACAGGAAAACAGGCAGAAACAGCACATAAGCAAGAGACTATATTTTGACAATGACGGCGCGCACATCGACGGAGTTCTCCTCTGAATCTGGAATGAGAATAATGCCGGCCCCCGAATCAGAGTCCCGGAACCGATGCCTTTACAGTACCAGTCGCACCGATCCAAGTCACTAAAAAACAGTCGTTGATTCCGGAATTGGCGGCAATCATGGTCTGGATAACGAGCTTCAGGAGACCGGTTTTCAGGCGGGGCTGTTTCATTTACATGAGTCGCCTATAATAGTCATCAGAGATCCATTTCCAATTTCACTTCGTGTTTCATAGAAAGTGCTCTGTCATGAAACAGGTTGCTATCATTACTGGCGGCGGACAGGGAATCGGCGCGGCGACAGCCGTGCTGGCGGCCCAGCGCGGCTATGCGGTTTGTGTGAACTACCGGACAAACGAAACCTCCGCGGACTCCGTTGTCTGTCGGATTCGCAATGCGGGGGGCACCGCGATTGCCGTCCAGGCCGATGTCTCGAACGAAGACGAAGTCGAACGGCTGTTCCAGACCACCGACGAAAAGCTGGGGCCCGTCACAGCGCTCGTGAACAACGCCGGCATCCTCGAACAGCAGATGAAGTTCGAGGAGATGACTTACGATCGCTGGAAGCGGATTTTCGATACCAACGTGTTCGGCAGCTTCCTCTGCTGTCGGGCTGCGATTCGCAGAATGTCGACTCATCACGGCGGTCAGGGGGGCGCGATTGTGAATGTCTCCTCGCTGGCTTCCCGTGCAGGATCCCCGTTTGAATACGTAGACTACGCTGCGTCCAAAGGAGCCGTCGACTCACTGACGCTTGGTCTCTCCAAAGAAGTCGCAGACGCCGGCATTCGCGTGAATGCGGTCCGGCCCGGCTTTATCGACACCGCGATGCACGCCAGCGGCGGCGAACCGAACCGCATCGAACGGGTCAAAGCACAGGTCCCCCTCAAACGGGGCGGGACGACGGAGGAGGTCGCGTTTGCGATTCTGTGGCTGCTGTCTGACGAATCTACTTATACCACCGGCAGCTTCATTGAAATTGCCGGCGGGAGGTAGGATTTCTCGTCGGGCTGGCCCAGGAACTGAAGTAGCAGACATCCGCGGAGTGTCGGTCTGTGATTACATTTTTTCTAGGATGACTATCAGGCAACCGAAACAGAAAACACCATTAGCCGCAGGGCTAACGCCCTGCGGCTAATTTTCTATAAAGGTCGGAGTTGAATAGCCTGGGTGGGATAGATCTCTTTAGAACGTTTGCCTTTGATGGTACTCACTCCCGACACCACCCTCCTACCGCGCGTAAAAAAAGCAGGAGTCCCATGCGGGAAGCTCCTGCTTTGAATGCTTTGCAGCGGGGAAAGACTTAGAGAGTCTTTTCGCCTTTTTTCCAGTTACAGGGAACGTTTTCGCCTGTCTGGAGTGCGTCGAGTACACGCAGTACTTCGTCGACGTTACGCCCGACGCTCAGCGGGTGGATGGCCAGCCACTGGCAGACGCCTTCCGGATCGATCAGGAAGATACCACGCAGTGAGATACCGAGTTCTTCTTTCAGAACGCCGTAGTCGCTGGAGAGCTTGTGAGTTCCGTCAGCGAGCATGGGGTACTTGAGGTCGGCCAGCTGGGGATCAGCGTCGCACCAGCCTTTGTGGGAGTACTTGCTGTCGGTACTGGCGGTCAGCACCTGGCAGTTCCGTTCTTCGAACTGACCGAGGGCATCGTTGAATGCAACCAACTCAGTCGGGCAAACGAACGTGAAGTCCAGGGGATAGAAGAACAGGCAAACCCATTTGCCTTTGAAATCTTCCAGTTTGTAATCCTTGAAAGAATCGGATGTGCGATCGTAACCCTGCAGTGCGAAATCGGGAGCGGGCTGCATTACTTGAGCTGTCATTATTCTTGTCTTACCTTCAAAAAACGGTGAATCGAAATGTTTTTAAAATACAAGACACGGGCTGCCTGCCTGCAGGATCAACCCGTGTCATGAGCGTCAGTTTTAGAGACCAGCTTTGATCACGGAAAGTGAACCGGGAGATTTTTCCGGATCTTTTCCCTGAGTTCCAAAGGTGCTCAGATACAGGTTGCCTTCCTTGTCGAAGGCGATGGCTGCGGGCTTGTCGAGAGTGACAATCTGCTCGGCAGTCACTTTGTCGCCTTCGATTTTCAATTCGAACAGACCGCCTTTGGCAGCGTCGACCCAGGAGAAATCGGTGGCGTACAGTTTCTTGGTTTTGGGGCTGTAAGCCAGGCCGGCGATGTCGCTCAGGCCGGTCTTCAGGCTCTTGGTCAGCTTACCGGTTTTGGGGTCGTAGAAGGTCAGCAGCGAATCGCCGGCGACGTTGACTTCACCCATCTGACCGACGACCAGTTCTTTGCCGTCGAGTGTGAAAGTGATGGCTGCGGGAGCATCAACGTTAGTTGCGGTTTTGGTTTCGATGCTGGGTTCCAGCGGACCGGCTTTGCCGTCTTTGACAACCGACTTGGCAACCCAGCCTTTGGTGTCGTCGCCGTTACAGGTCACGAAGATCGCTCCGTCGCCGAAAGCGACGCCGTAGAAGTTACCTTCGCCTTTAGCAGACTTGTCGCCGGCTTTGATCGGTCCCAGAGTCTGGGCTGCGGTGTCTTCTTTAACCCACTTGGCCAGTGGCTTGTCGCCGATTTTGTAGATGCGAACGAGTTCTTCACCATCGGGACGGCTGCCGTCACCGACGACCAGCATGTCCTTGCTCATGAAGGTCAGGCCCAGGGGTCCGATGTTGTACTTGGGACCTTTGCCGTAGACATCGGTCGGGTAAGCGTCGATTTCGAGATCAACGGTTTTGCCTTTGGGGTCGTAACGGTAAACACCGTAGCGGCTGGCAACGAAGACGTGTCCGGTGCCTTCCTGGATGGCGATCCCGCTGGGGCTTTCCAGGTTGGTGACCAGGGTTTTGACGGTCACGGCCGGCTTTTTAGGTTCTTCTTTTTTGGGCTCCTCTTTCTTAGGCTCTTCCTTTTTGGGTTCTTCCTTCTTGGGAGCTTCTTTTTTCTCTTCCTTTTTGGGCTCTTCTTTTTTAGGAGCCTCTTTCTTGGGCTCTTCTTTCTTCTCGGCGGCTTTTTCGTCGCCTTTCTTATCACCTTTTTCATCGGCGATCAGATGAGAACTTCCGAGTGTCAGGCAAACTGCGGTCAGGCAGTACGCGCTGAGTTTCAAGACTTGTTGTAAATTCCACTGCATGGTGTTCATCTTCCTTTGAAAAGGGGATTTTCAATTAGTTTTCCAAAAACTCATCCTGTGACGCGAAATGTCCGCCGCGATCTTACTTGGGTAACTCGGGCATCTTATGCTCAGGATAATTCGAACTGGTCAGGCCTTCCTTCATGAAGGTCACCAGATCATCCACTTCCTGCGGTGTTAAATTCAGCTTGAAAATCTCTTCGTCGAGAAATTCGTTGGGAACACCGCCTTTATTATAGTGTTCCACGACTTCTTTCAAAGTCTTCATACTACCGTCGTGCATGTAGGGTCCGGACTTGGCAATGTCCCGCAGCGTCGGTGTTTTGAAGCTGCCGGTGTCGCCGCCGAGATTGCTGATGGTCTTGCGTCCTTCATCCGGTTTGTCCGCATCCATACCCACGCCGATGTTGTGAAACGCGTTGTCAGTAAAGTTGGGACCGGAGTGACAGGAACTGCAGGCCGCCCGACCAAAAAAGAGTCCCATGCCCCGCTGGGCTTCGGGCGAAAGGGCTTTCTTGTCGCCGGCTTTGAAACGGTCGTAAGGTGCATCGCCGCAGAGAATGGTCCGCTCGTAAGAGGCAATGGCCCTGGCGATGTTTTCTTCGGTCGCATCGGAGCCGAAGATCTTCTGGAACTGTGATTTATAGCCGGGGATCTTATTGATCCGGTCGACGGCTTCCGGGAGTGTCAGGTTCATTTCGATGGGGTTAGCGATCGGTCCCAGGGCCTGCTCTTCCAGGGAGCCGGCACGTCCGTCCCAGAAGTGGAAGTTGTTATAGGCGGCGTTAATCACCGTGGGGGAGTTGCGGCCCCCCTTCTGGCCTTTGAAGCCGGTCGCAAACTGATCGGCGTTGCTGTAACCCTTGCCGGGGTCGTGACAGCTGGCACAGGAGATGGTGTTGTCACGCGAAAGGCGTTTGTCGAAATAAAGCTGCTTGCCGAGGGCAATTTTTTCCGGGGTCGGCGGGTTGTCTGCGGGGAAGGGAACCGGGGGCAGACCGGCGGGAACTTCAATCACAAAATCCTCCGCCTGCGCAGCGACGATACCGACGTGGATCAGCAGAGCGGCCGCTCCGCCTGCGATCAGGGTTCGCACGAATTTACGTTGTTTTTCCAGCGCCATTATCTCACCTCACTACGTGGACGACTTAAAAAAGCTGTATCGGGCGGATAACTGTTGTTGCAGTGAATGTGTGCACACAATTCACGACGGGAACGCTATGAAAATGGTGGTCCCGGAACAGAAAAGTTACCTCAATTCCATATTTTTAGTCGCTGCGCACAGGACTGCAAGTCACTATCGACGCTGAATTGAATTGAAAGTGAGATTTTCACAGGATTTACGACCGAAGGCATCAGCCGTAATTGCTTATTGTCCCTGAGCTTACCGGTGGCGGTTCCAGCGAAGGGCCAGCGGAATCGTGGCGATCGGTGCCAGCAGCAGTGCCAGCACAGCCGAGTACAGGAAAAAGAAAAACCACTGCGGCCGGCCCTGATACAAGGAAGCAGTCTGCAGAATCCCCACCACGATCGTCGTGACTCCCAGCGCGAACAGCAGGCCGCAGCAGAGAGTTTTGCGTTTTGAAATCAATCCCTGATACAGGGCACCGGTGTAGGCGATCAGGGTGCCTCCCATGATCAACGCATACACGAGCATTAACATGGCGACGACAATAAACCGCGACAGCATGAAATCGCGGAAGATCGTTTCGAGCAGATTAATTGTGACGATATAAAAGATGAGTCCGCCGAACACGACGCCGATGGAAGTGTTGATGAACCAGGTGCGTCCCGTCCAGAGCACAGAGACCGCATTCCCGGCGAGCAGCCAGAACCCGGAAAACGCCAGCAGTATCTGCGCCAGATATTCTTTTTCGTTAATAAGCAGTCGGCCGAGCTGTTTCGCAAGGACTGGTCCCCAGAGCAGCGAGTTGATCGTCAGGCTGAGCAGCAGCGCACCGAAGATAATCGCCAGCGTGCAGAGACAGGTTTTGATCAGATTGCGAAACAGTCGTCGGATCAGTTCGGTATCTTTCAAAGGCGCGATCGCCAGGTAGCGTCGCATCTCCGCGCGTCCCGGGTTACAGATGCCATCCCCCAGCATGAAGGCGACAAGGATGGACGAGATCAGACTGGTCATCAGCGTGATCATCAGGCAACCCTGGGCGGCGTCCAGGATATCTGCGGGATCCATACGATGCTGCGCACCGATGGCCAGCGTGACCCCCAGCTCCATGCAGCCGAACAGAAGTCCGGTGAAGATGACGGCCCGATGACAGGAATCCCGCCAGTGGAGTTTCGCGAGTGTATCGCTGCGTGAAAGGGGGACCAGCGGCTGATCGGGAATTGCCCCGGTCAACAGTGCGTTCCACAAGAGCAGCATGCGTTCCCACGCAGGGCTGGGAACAGCGATCCCCGCACGGTACAAGGCGAAGGACCGCGTGCCCTGATACCAGGCTGTAATGCAGACGATTTGCAGCGTGACGAATTCGCCCAGCGAGACCCGGCTCCAGGGAATCAGTTTTGCGTGGAAGCCTGCTGGATAGTAGCGGCTGATGAACCAGTAAAACATGCCCACAATCACCGCGGCTCCCACTCCCAGGTGGGTAAAGCTGGGGGCGTGCATCATCCAGAACAGGCAGTGTCCAACCAGGATCAACGAGACGATAAACAGTAAGGGGCCGAGCAGCGGCCAGTAGTCGGACAGCCAGTGTTCGTCAAAAAACAGCATGCGATAGGCACCGCTGGTCAGCAGTTGTAACAGCACGACCAGTCCGACCATCGTGAACATCATCCAGCTGGCGATGGCTTTCGAGCTGACGGGGAGCGTGAGACAGAGCTTCTGGCAGCCCGACTGTGCATGCAGGCAGACACCGAGGAAGCCGACCCAGGAGAGCCCGAGATAGGCGAAGTGGTAGCCTGTGAGATCATGCTCCATGTATTCCAGGTTCAGTCCCTGCATCCGCGTGAGCAGCACGAATGCCAAAGGGCCCAGGATCAGGGTACCGACCGCAAGCAGCGCCCCAAACCAGGCCCGTTTACAGAACTGTTTCGTCGTTACATACAAGGCGGTTGTCATCACCACACCTCAGATTTCAAGTTACGAAAACACAACTACAATTTAGAGCAGCCCACATCACCGATGCCGATTCCACGAGACCGCTAGGGGGATCGTCGCGAATGGGAGTACGGTGAAGATCATTAAGGCGGAAAATAAAACGCGGTCAATCAACAGATCGGTTTTCCAGAAGTTCCAGAACGTGATGCTGATCACCGGGTAGAATAAGACTGAGAGCCAGATGGTCTTTCTGCCGATCAAGTCAGAGCGATACGCGTGCAGAAAGGCGAGGACTGCTAACCCACAGAGCAGGCAGGCATTCAACAGCAACAGAGGCGCCCGGAAGCCAGGTAGAAATTCACTTATCGTGAGAGACAGAATCAGGAGAGCAGGAAGTGAGAACAGGATCCTCCAGCCAACGCAGGGGCGAGGGAACCAGCAGAATGCAGTGAAATTCATTATCGTCGAGAAGTAAAATAACAGCATGATGCCGATCTGATAAATCGCAGCCGTAAACAGCTGATGCTCGACCAGAAACTGCCAGTCTGAACTGATCACACCCTGCCCGTGTATGAGGGCATACAGGAGATAACTCCCTCCCAGACCGATTGCAACAATCGCCAGCAGCATCAGCATCCCGGACTTGAGAATGTTCTGCATCAACGCTGCCGCAAGTTCCCGATCAGACAGAGGGACAGTAGCCCAATAGTCCTTCATCTGCCGATTCCCTTTGGGGCTGAGAGAGGTCCCGGGGTTGAACATCAGCGTGGCAACGGCAATCTGCAGGGACAGGCCGGTCAGGAACAACGCAGGCAGATAGGTAAAGGGTCCCAGAAATTCATCGGGGTCTGACCAGATGAGAAAGGCAGCCAGATTGCAGCAGAATGTCACCCCGGCCAGGCCGAATCCGATGAGCACACTACTACGACAGGAGTCCCGCCAGTGCGTCTCCTTCAGTGTGGCGATCGCGGTTTGCGTATGGGGATCATTTTCTCTCTCAGAGCTTGCCCCCACCGCCAGTGTTTTCCACCCTTGTTTCATACGTTCCCAGGTGGGACTGGGAAGTGCCGTACCGGAACGGATCTGTGCGAAGGCAACGGTTCCCAGGTACCAGGCGCCCAGCGAGACGCCAAGCATGGCCGCCCCTTCTCCCGGAGTCACCCGAGCCCAGGGAACGACCTCTCCGCTGAATCCATGGGGATAAAACCGGGAAACGAACCAGACCAGCATCCCGGCGATGAAGCTGACAGAGGCACCTAATCGCGTCAGACTGGGAGCCTGCAGCAACCAGAAAACAGCATACCCGACCAGTGTGAGCGTCACGAGAAACAACAGGGTTCCCGTGAGCGGCCAGTAATCGGACAGCCAGTTCTGGTCGAAGAAGAGCAGGCGGTAAAAACCATTCGTTGCCAGTTGCATTGAGAGAAAGAGCGTCACCACGGTGAACATCATTCCGCTGGCGATGGTACGAGAGGGGATGGGTAGCCTGAGAAAATACTTCTGGAAGCCTGTCGTCACGCCAACAGAAACACCCAGAAAAGCGAGGCTGGACTGGAACATATAATAGCCGAAGAGGAAGCCAAATTCGAAGACACCGGCGTTACCACAGCCCCCCGGGGCCGCCATCATTTCCTGTACTTTTAAAATCACGTAGGGGCCCAGCACGAACAAGGCCACGCAAAACAGCGCCAGTGGCCAGGCACGCTTCCAGATGAGTCGAGTTGTCATGACAAAGGCTGATGACATTACACTCAGTCCTTAAACGAACTCCGGGCGGCTGATTTCATGCGGGCTACGAAGATTTCTTCCAGGGTGGGTGCCGTCTGGGCCAGGATTTCGGCGTCCAGGTCTTTTAAGGCGGCTTCCAGTTCCTGCCGCTGGCCGTTGCAGATGATGTCCCATTCCTTGCCGGAACCGGTCCAGGTCAAGGCGCCCGTCAGTTGCGGGAAGAAGGGCTGCGGCTCGGCGAAGCTGACCGTCAGTCGATAATGCGAGACCAGGACTTCATCCAGCGGGCTGGTGAGCAGCAGCTGGCCCTGGTCGAGAATGGCGACCTGATCCGAAACGCGCTGCACTTCGTCCAGCAGGTGCGAAGAAAACAATACGGTGCGACCTTCATCGACGACCGTGCGGATGATGGCGTCCAGGATGTCTTTGCGAACCAGAGGATCGAGGCCCGACGATGGTTCGTCCAGCACCAGCAGCGGAGGACGATGAGCGAGCGCCAGCAGAAGCCCGGCGCGGGCCAGCTGACCACGGGAAAGCGTGGAAACTTTCTGTGTCATTGTGAGTTCGAACATCATCCGCAGCTCTTCGGCGTAGACCGGATCCCACTTGGGATAAAAGGCCCGCGTGAATTCAAACAGTTCGCGAATCGTCATCCAGGGGGGCAGGTCGCGGGTTTCCGAGAGATGTCCGATGCGACTCAACACGCCCGGCGGATCGGCGACCGGATCGAGACCGAAGACCCGTACGGTGCCGGACTGCGGTTTGAGGAAGCCGAGAATGTGTTTCAACAGTGTGGTTTTGCCGGCGCCGTTCTCGCCCACGAGACCGAAGACGGCTCCTTCGGGAACGGAGAGACAGACGTTGGCCAGGGCCTGCTTCTTACCGAAGCGGCGGCTCAGATTTTCGATTTCAATGACATGCGTGCTCATGGTTCGACCTCTTGGGGGTGTGCATCAAACTTACGGCTGCGCTCCCGCAGCAGCTTCAGCAGGGTCTCTTCATCCACGCCCAGCTGACGCGATTCGGTCAGCAGGGCATCCATGCGTTCGTTGAGAATACGGCGTTTTTCTTTACTCGAGAGGGGAGAAACGCCACTGGAAATGTAAACGCCGGAACCGCGTCGGGAGATCACAACTCCTTCGGCTTCCAGCTCACGATAGGCGCGGGCCACGGTATTGGGAGTGATCGTCAACTGTTGTGCGAGCCCGCGCACCGAAGGGAGTTGATCGTGCGGCTGCAAACGCCCCGAGGCCACCAGGAATTTGACCTGGTTTACCACCTGCTGGTAATACGGGGTGCCGTCCGCTTCTGAGAGTTGAATCTGCATTGTTTCACTCCTGAGTACTGTATCAACACAGTAATACAGTTAAAATCAAATGTCAATCACTTTTTCAGAAATACGGACGAACTGCCGGGCGCGGCGATCCAGTGTTGCATCCCCCCTGATGAGTCTGCAGAATAAAGGAGCGTAACCTTTTCTCCCTGCATCTCTTATAGAAAGTTGTTCCATGCATATTTCAGGCAGACGCCCTCGACTGCTGGTGCTCGCGCTGTTGCTGCTCCTCTGCCCTGTTGTGTCCCCCTCGCTGTTCGCCGCCGACAAACCGAACGTGCTGTTCATCGCCGCTGACGACCTGCGGTGCGACCTGGCCTGCTACGGTCATCCGCTGGTGAAGACGCCGAACCTCGACAGGCTGGCGAGCCGGGGCGTTTTGTTCAAACAGGCGTACTGCCAGCAGGCGTTATGCAATCCTTCGCGAGCCTCCCTGATGACGGGCCGCCGACCGGACAGCCTGGAAATCTGGAATCTGCCGAAACACTTTCGCGAAGCCGATCCGAAGATCGTCGCACTGCCCCAGCTGTTTAAACAGAACGGCTATTTCACGCAGAACATCGGCAAGGTGTATCACAACTGGCGCCAGAAAATCGAAGGCGATCCCGCTTCCTGGAGTGTGCCTGCCGTTTTGCATTACGCGCGTCACGATGACGATCAGCCGCAGCTCAATAATAACCGAGAGCTGCCGATGAATCTCGCGACTGCACCGCGGACCGAGCGACGGGACGTTCCCGACTCGGCGTACTTCGACGGACGGATTGGTGACCTCGCGGTGAAAGCACTGAAAGGCTTCGAACAGAAACAGCAGCCGTTCTTTCTGGCGGTCGGGTTCTGGAAACCGCATCTGCCTTTCAATCCTCCCAAAAAATACTGGGACCTCTACAAAGAGAGTCCCGTGAAACCGGCCCGCAATTCCAAGCCTCCTCAAAACGTTCCCCAGATCGCTTTACACGACAGCCGCGAACTGATGCGGGCCGCGAAAGGGGAACTGACGCGGGAGCAGATCATTGAGATCCGGTCCGGCTACCTGGCGGGAATCAGTTTTCTCGACGCGCAGGTGGGTAAGATGCTGGATGAACTGGATCGTTCAGGGTTGAGTGACAATACGATTATCGTTTTCTGGTCCGACCATGGTTTTCACCTGGGCGAACATGGACTGTGGTGTAAGACCTCGAACTTCGAAAACGATGCGCGTGTGCCGCTGCTGATTTCGGTGCCGCACATGCAGACGGCGGGCGAGTCTTCCGATGCACTGGTGGAACTGCTTGACATGTATCCCACGTTGGTCGAGCTTTGTCACCTGCCTGCTCCCGAGAAGCTGGAAGGCAAGAGCCTGGTGCCGGTGCTGGAAGATCCTGAAAAGACCGTGAAGCCGGCTGCTTACACACAGCACCCACGCCCCGCCTATTACAAAAAGCAACCCGAGAACATGGGTGTATCGGTGCGTACGCCCCGCTATCGTTACACCGAATGGCGTGATTTCAAATCGGGTAAAGTGATCGCACGGGAGCTGTATGATCACGACAGCGATCCGGAGGAGAACACGAACATCATCGATCACCCGTCGGATCAGGGGGAGTTTGAAAAAGCAGTGCAGTTGCTGGAGGTGCAGTTCCCGCGGAAAGCGGATGGGAAGGATTGAGTGCTATTTTACCTGAGCGGCGAGGCGCTAGCCGCCGGTAACTCGGAACGTTATCAACCCTGCTACCGATGGCTAGCGTCATTCCGCTCAGTTGATTTGTGCGTCTAAATCACATACGCCGATTGAGGTAACTTATCATGAGTCACTCAAAGACAGAATCTGAGTACGGCTTCGAGATCAGGTCTTCGATTCCGGTGTTGCGGATGTTTGATGAAGTGAAAGCGAAGGCATTCTACATCGATTATCTGGGCTTCGAGGTGGACTGGGAGTCGCGGTTCTCTCCGACAGCACCGCTGTATCTGCAGATCCATCTGGGTGAATCCATCCTGCATCTCAACGGACATGCGCTGGCAGATGCACCGACTACTGAGGTGAATATTCCCGTTCTGGGATTACAGAAATTTTGTGACTACCTGATCTCTAAGCAAGCGGATTATCCGAAGCCGATCCCCGTGGATCCACGCCACCAGGGGAGGAACACGGATCTGAATCTCTATGATCCGTTCGGCAACCTGCTGGTGTTCTGTTCTCAGAGGACAGAAGGATGAAGGGGCTCGAGTGGTGCTGTTGGTTTTTCCACGGGTTTTATGAGCGGAATGGCGCTTGCCACCGGTAGCTGGGTTGACGGCAGATAGATTTACCGGCAGCTAGCGCTTTGCCGCTCAGGGTTGGGGGGCGTGATCTGATTTCCCTTGGACGTTGAAGCTGGTGGTATGTCGCCAGGCGGGCGAACACATGGGTTTGCCCCTACAACTCACGGGTTGGGGGCCTGGTTATTAATTGATTGGTTGTTCTGCGACCTCCTGTTGCCTGCGGCAATCACGGATTGCATCCGCGACCACCCTGTTTTTATGTGAGCAGGGAGGAGTTCGTCAGCGGTAACGCGGAACATTATCAACCATGCGGCCTGTGCCCATTGAGTTCTGTTTACCGGTTCGCGATATTCAGCTAGGGGTGGTCGTTTCGTTTTCTTAGAATGGACCGTTTGTCTTTTGGGCTGGAATCATACAGACGCCGTTTCACGAAACGGAAGCGCTGACTTCCCAGGGACGCAACACTTACCGTTTCCTGCTCGCTGCACTCGGCCCGAATTTTATTCGGGCTCACCCTGTTTTTTTAGTGAGCGGAATGGCGCTAGCCACCGGTAACTGGGTTGACGGTAGATCGATTTACCGGCAGCTAGCGACTTGCCGCTCAGGATTGGTGGGCGTGATTTGATTTCCCTTGGGTGTTGAAGCTGGTGGGATGTCGTCAGGCGGGCAGGCACATGGGTTCGCTCCTACGACTCTCGGGTTGGGGGACTGGTTATTAATTGATTGATTGTTCTGTAACCTCCTGTTGCCGGTGGCAATCACGGATTGCATCCGCGACCACCCGTTTTTTTAGTGAGCGGAATGGCGCTAGCCACCGGTAGCTGGGTTGACGGCAGATAAATTTACCGGCGGCTGGCGCCTTGCCGCTCAGGGTTGGTGAGTGTGACCTGATTCCCCTTGGATGTTGAATCAGGTGGCGGGTCGCCAGGTGGTATCTGTTGCGTAATATATTTACTCGGAAGATTGTCATGATACGCACTCATTTTATGAAACGGGACGAAGGGGGCAGGACAGAATTTTGTCCTGGTGTGCCCAGATTTTGTCCTGGTCTGTCCCGAATTCTGTCCTGGTCTGGCCGGGTTTTGTCCTGGTGTGTCATGCACAGATTGCAGGGAACACCGCGAACATGTTTGTCTTGTTCCAGTGGAGATCAGCTGAAAAGCAGGTGTGGCTGGCTCACTGTTTTTCCAGAAACCGTACCCGGTTCAACGTCTTCGCGCGCGAGCCAGATGGGAACAAGATACGTTTCGGCGGAGGGCGATCAAGGGGAGTTCGTTCAGGTGGGAGTGGAGGACGTTCAGTGGGGAGATCTGCAGGTGTGGATTGCTGTGGCCCCCGATCGATACAGGAGGTGGATAAGTGATGACGACAATCGAAGTGTTACACCGTCAGTTTCCTGCTCGCGTTGGACGGCCCGAATTTTATTCGGGCCCATCCATTTACCGGTGGCTAGCGCCATTCCGCTTAAGGTAGGTAGACTGACGAGGGGATGCGCCGCTTTCACCGCTGGTGATGGTCGTCCTCTCAACAGGTCAGCTGAGTTCGGGGATGGGGGATCCTTTGGGAAGGATGGGCATGGGACGGCCGCTGTGATCGAGGAAGGCGTGGTGGTGGTCGATGCCCAGGAAACGATACATGGTCGCGAGCAGATCGTTGGGATCGAGCTTGTTGTCTTTGGCGTAGGCACCGTTGGCGGTGGTCGAACCGATGACCTGTCCCATTTTCATGCCACCGCCGGAGACGAGGACCGACATGGCGCCGGGCCAGTGATCGCGGCCGGGCTGCATGATTTTGGAACGGGTTCCCTTCTGAGGATTGATGCGGGGGGTGCGACCGAACTCGCCGGACACGATGACCATCACTTTTTCATCCAGCCCGCGATCGTAGATATCTTCCACCAGCGCGGAGACGGCACGGTCGAAAATGGGGAGGCGACCACGGAGGTCGTCGTAGAGGTGACCGTTAACAGCGTGAATATCCCAGTTGCCGGCACAACCCTGGACGCCGGGGTTCTGCATCTGCATGGTGACGAAGCTGCAACCCGCTTCGACCAGACGGCGGGCCAGCAGGGCGCGCTGTCCCCATTTGTGACGTCCGTATTTTTCGCGGGTGGCGTCGCTCTCCTGCGACATATCAAACGCGTTGCGGGCCTTGTCGCTGGTGAGCATGTTCAAGGCTTTGCTGTTGAACTTGTCGATCGAAGCGAGCGAACCGTTCTGATCGATATCGCGGCGCATCTGGTCGAAGGAGGTCAGCAACGTCATACGATCATCGAGACGTTCTTTGAGCTTATCGTCCATCGTGATGTTGGGGACCTGGAAGTTGTCCAGGTTCGGATCGGCGCCCACGACGAAGGGGAGGGCAGCCTCGCCCAGGTAGGCGCTGCCGCCACCATAGACGCGGGGTTGATTCCCGATGTAGTTGGGCAGACCGTTATTCACATGTTCGCGCATGCGGGAGACGATGGGACCGATGGTCGGAAACTGCGAGATGGGATCAAGGGGCCGCAGCGGATCGCGGCCGGAGAGGAACCGCCCTGCTCCGCCGGCGTGGTTGGCAAAACCGTGGGAGATCGATCGGATTACGGTAAAGCGATCCGCGACTTTCGCGTGCAGGGGAAGATGCTCGCAGATATCCATACCCGGCACATTGGTGTGAATCGGATTGAACTCCCCCCGGTATTCCACCGGAGCGTTAGGCTTGAGGTCATAGGTTTCCATATGGCTGGGTCCGCCCTGCAGCCAGATGAGAATCACCGAGGTATCGGGGGTCGACTTATGGGGTGCTGCACTGGCGGCGCGGAGGCGCAACAGGTCAGCCAGACTCAATCCGCCGAGTGTCAGGAATCCGGCCTGGAGAAAAGAACGTCGAGACTGGAGCGCCTGAAGCGGTGTCGCGGGACGGTTCATTGTGATTACCTCGGCTGGCTGTGTTGGTGGGAAATTCAGGTGTCTGACTCAAGGTCTCTGCTGCAGAGTCCACATTCACGGTGGTCGGGCAGCAGCAGAGATTCACTTAAACACCTGCTTATATATCGTACCAAAATGAATCCACTGTTCCAAACTTTTCCCAGCCGGAATGGGACTGATCTGCGATTTCGTCGTTCAATTGGACGTAAATCAATGAAATTTATTAACTTATAGCCATCCATATTTTGGAGACTTTTGATTTTCTCTGTCGGGATCGCGTGGAAGTGGTCAGGAGCGACTTAACCTGAATAATCGAAACAGGTTTTGTAACCCGTTAGCAGAGGCTGATTAATGCGAATGTCTCTGGACGAAAATCGGATTCTGAGCAGGAAATGACTCGTTATTGTCCCCCGGAGTAGATAGAATTGAGAACGAAATCAGTCTTTGATTTTCCCAAACCGAACATCAGGCGTACGAGGTGCGTCTACAGGTTTGTCTGTTATGGTGACAGCGAACGCTGATCGAGCAGGTTCCCCGACTGAAACCGACGGGGGATCTGAGATCAGTCAGATAGAATTTCAGAGTTTTAAAGATCATCGAAAAGAAGGGTGAAACAGTGGCCACTGCCAACGAAAAAGAGACGAAAACGACTACCATCAATGGCGCTGAGATTCTGGTTCAGGCATTGGTGCGGCAGGGCGTCAAGACGATCTTCGCCTACCCCGGCGGTTGCAGCATGCCTCTGCATCAGGCTTTGATGAAATACAAAGACGACATCCGCACCCTGCTGCCCCGTCACGAACAGGGTGGTGGTTTCGCAGCCCAGGGGATTGCCCGTACAACGGGTGAAGTGGGCGTCTGTATGGCGACCAGTGGTCCGGGTGCAACCAACCTGGTAACGGCCCTGGCGGATGCCAAGCTGGACAGTATTCCGATGGTGGCGATTACCGGTCAGGTACCGCAGGCTGTCATCGGTAGCGACGCGTTCCAGGAAACGCCGATGGTTGAAATTTCCCGCGCCATCACCAAACACACCTACATGGTTACCGACGTGAAAGACGTTGCCCGCATCGTGAAGGAAGCCTTCTTCATTGCGAACACCGGCCGTCCGGGTCCCGTGCTGATCGACTTCCCCAAAGACTGTCAGCTGGCCACACTCGATGCCGAGCCGGATTACGATCCCGAAACCTATCTGCCCGGTTATCGTCCCGAGTTGCGGAAAGCGGCTCCCGAACAGATCAAACAGATTCTGGCAGCGATCAAGCGTTCCAAGAAACCTATTTTATACGTCGGTGGCGGTGCCATCATTTCCGACGCTTCTGAAGAACTCGTGAAGTTCGCCCGTAAGACCAACATTCCCGTAACCACGACCGTAATGGGACTGGGCGTATTCCCCGGTGACGATCCCCTGAGTCTGGACATGCTGGGGATGCACGGCACCGTGTATGCGAACTATGCCGTCAACGAAGCCGACCTGCTGCTGGCATTCGGCGTGCGGTTTGACGACCGCGTGACTGGTAAGCTCGAAGAGTTCGCCAAGCATGGTAAGATTGTGCACGTGGACATCGACCCGTCTGAGCTGCAGAAAAACAAGGAAGCGCACATTCCAATCAATGCGGATCTGAAACACGTTCTGGCTGCATTGAACGAAGCGATTACCGACGATGACCTGCCCCAGGTTGATAACTGGCTGGCCCAGGTCAAAGAATGGAAAGAAAAGTACCCGCTCAAGTATCCCGAGTTGGGTGATGTGATGTCGCAGCAGTATGCGATTCACGAACTCTGGCAGCAGACCAAAGACAAAGATCCTTACATCACCGTAGGCGTTGGTCAGCACCAGATGTGGGCTGCCCAGTTCTACAAGTTCAACAAGCCCCGTCACTGGCTCAGCAGTTCCGGACTGGGAACGATGGGCTTCGGTCTGCCCGCAGCGATGGGCGTTCAGGCCCAGTTCCCTGATTCGCTGGTGGTTGACATTGATGGCGACGGTTCGATGCTGATGAATGTCCAGGAAATGGCAACACTCCACACTGAAAATCTGCCGGTGAAAATCCTGCTGTTGAACAACCAGCACCTGGGCATGGTGGTGCAGTGGGAAGACCGCTTCATGGAAGGTCGTCGTGCTCATACTTACCTGGGTCCCGTGCACCATCCTGAATGGGAGGGCAAAGGTTCCGGTGATCATGGGGAAGTCACATATCCCGACTTCGTTTCGATCGCAAAAGGTTTCGGCCTGAAAGCGAAACAGGTTCGCTCCAAAGCCGAGTACCCGGCTGCCCTGGCGGAGATGCTGGCTTCAGACGAGCCTTATCTGCTGGACGTGATCTGTACTTATCAGGAACACGTGCTGCCGATGATTCCCAGCGGTGGAACCGTGAACGACATCATCACTGAGTAATCGACGGTCACCTGACCTGGCGCAGGAAACGGATTGAAACAAACCCGGTATTGAACAGGAGTAACGTCAATGCTGATTGCTGCGCCACTGGGTCAGGAACCCGGCTATCTTGTGGGCTGGGGAACGCTGTCATTGATCAACGCCGGACTCGCTCAGGGTAAAAACCGGAGCGGGCTGGCCTGGTTTCTGATCTCGCTGTTACTGGGCCCCATCGCGACGTTTATCCTGGTCGCTTTCTGCGAGAAGCTGCCCGGGCCTCAATAAAGTGTAAAAAAATCCCCCCTGTGGGCTGGAGAAAAAATCTGACGGGCCGATAAGATAAAGGACTCTGATAGTCCATTCTGCTTCTTTACGAGGGAATCATGAGTCAGCAGAGACAAATCGGCGTGACCGTCTTACCGGAGTATCTGCAGTACGAGGGAGTCGAAAATGTGCTCGACAATCTCATGCAGCGGGCAGGGGTGACTGCCGTCTCCACCTCGCCTTACGTCATGCAACTGGCCGACGTACAGACTGGAGTCCGCGAGCCCCCTGCGGATGCGGGAGCCGGCCAGGTCCGTCTGCTGGACCGTCCCCTCTGGGAAGGGAAGCGGGAGCTGTGGGTGCGAACCTCCCCGAGTTTCGTACCCGATGAAAGGCTCTATGCAGACTTGCGCTATCAACCCGCGAGTGCCGATGAACTGACACATCGCGAAGGTCAGGTGGTAGCCCACTTCATTGAAGCGGCCCATGACCGTGGCCTGGAAGTCTATTTCCAGGTGCAGGCTGCGATCCCGCCCGGGTATCGTGTGCAGTTTGGAGGCCCGGTCGAAGAAGATATTCCCCGCCTGCCCGATGGTTCGCTCCCGCGGAAACGCGTCGCGAATAACGGAAGCCTGGCGAGCCCGCACATCATCGAATACCAGCATGCACTGATTCGCGATCTGTTACAGCATTACCCGGACATCGACGGCATTCGCTTCGACTGGCCCGAGTATCCGCCTTACTTCCTGGATTCGGCATTCTTCGATTTCAGCGACCATGCCCGACGGGCGGCCGACCGACTCGGCTACCACTTCGAACAGATACGGGAAGACTCGCTGGCTTTGTATCAGAAGCTCAACGGTGGGCTGACGAACTTCGACCTGGATAACTGGCTCGCCGAAGAAAATCAGGCCGCGAACTTCACGGTCTGGCTCAACGATCATTTCCCCGGGGCGTCCGCGATGCTGCTGCTCAAGGCGCAGCTCTCCAAAGAACTGTTGGCGGGCTTTCGCAAAACGATGGATGACGCCGGCAAGCCGAACGTCGAACTCGCGCCCAGCGCGTTTCCGCCTCCCTGGTCGATCATTTCGGGGATGAACTATTCGCTGGCAGCGAAATACTGTAATTCGGTCAGCGTCAAACTGTATGGCATGCACTGGTCGATGATTCTCAGATCCTACGGCGATCAACTGCTGGCAGCGAACCCAGGGCTCTCGGAAACACTACTGGTTCGCGCGTTATTCAAATTCCTGGATATCACCGATGCGGATCCGCCGGAACGACTTTCTGAAGTCTATTACCCCGGCCCTGATGAACCGCATCTCTCCGGACCGCTGGCTCAAGAGCGAAAAATCCTGGCAGCCCGCAAGCTGGCGCGACCGATGCCGATTTATGCGCTCGCGCACGGTTACGGACCTACGGAAGATTTTCGCGAGCGGATGCAGGCTGCGACTGATATCAGCCCGGACGGCGTCTGGGTCAATCGCTACTGTTACCTGAATGACGATAAGCTGGACATCATCGGACAGTGCGCCGTGGGTTGTAATACATAAAATTTGAGAGAAAAACCGATCGGTCACTCGATCGATATTTTATTCCTCGAGTCATTCAGTAGGATAGCAGTAACCCGCTCTTTCACCGGTTGAACATCCAGGAGGGAACTGCTCATGCTGCACGGCCAGAAAAATCCTAACGAAGACGATCTCGACTCAGTCATCACGCCCGCTTACGGCGGCCGCTACATTCGGGAACCGGTTCCCAAATACCAGATGCCCCAGGACGGCCTGCCTCCCAAAGTCGCTTACAACCTGATTCGCGACGAACTGATTCTGGACGGCAACTCGCGACTGAACCTGGCGACGTTCGTTACGACCTGGATGGAAGACGAAGCCCGGCAGTTGATGTCTGAAACGTTCGATAAGAACATGATCGACAAAGACGAGTATCCGCAGACTGCGGAAATCGAACTCCGCTGTACCAACATGCTGGCCCAGTTATGGAATTCTCCTTCAGAGGAAAACTCGATCGGCTGCTCGACCATCGGTTCCAGTGAAGCGGCGATGCTGGGTGGCATGGCGCTGAAATGGAACTGGCGTAAACGCCGCGAAGCCCAGGGCAAGCCCGCAGATAAACCGAACATGGTGATGGGCATCAACGTGCAGGTCTGCTGGGAAAAATTCTGTCGGTACTGGGAAATCGAACCCCGTTTCGTTCCCATGGAAGGGGATCGTTACTGCCTGACCGCGGAGGAAGCGGTCAAGCTGGTCGACGAAAACACTATCGGCGTAGTGGTTATCATGGGGAGTACCTTTGACGGTCGATACGAAAACGTCAAAGAGGTCAACGACGCGCTCACCAGACTCAACGCCGAAACCGGCTGGGAGGTACCGATTCACGTCGATGCAGCTTCCGGCGGATTCGTCGCACCGTTTCTGCAACCCGATCTGGAATGGGACTTCCGCCTGCCGCTGGTGAAATCGATCAATACATCCGGGCATAAGTTCGGCCTGGTATATCCGGGTGTTGGCTGGGTGTTGTGGCGCAGCCGAGAGGAACTGCCCGAGGAACTGATCTTTCACTGTAACTACCTGGGCGGAGACCTGCCCAACTTTGCGCTGAACTTTTCCCGTCCCGGCAACCAGGTGGTGGCGCAGTATTTCAACTTCCTGCGTCTGGGCCACGAAGGTTATCGCGAGATTCACCAGACATCGCAGGACGTGGCGATGTACCTCTCAGCGGGCATCGCGCAGCTGGGACCGTTCGATCTGATTTCCGACGGAAGCGACATCCCCGTGTTCGCGTTCACCACAAACGAAAAAGCGAACTTCAGCGTGTTTGACATATCCGACAAAGTTCGCGAACGAGGCTGGCTGGTTCCCGCCTATACCTTCCCGAAGAATCGGGAAGATCTGGCGGTACTGCGATGCGTCTGCAAAGAAGGTTTCACCCGCGACATGGCGGACATGCTGCTGGGTGATCTGCAGCATGCCATCGACTACTTTGCTCAGCGTCCGGATCATGAACCGCAAGCCGGTGGTTCCAGTTTCCATCACTGAGCCATCGCGAGTTGTAACTACTATTTCAGATCGAACGTAAATTCATTCGTACCAGCTTTGACCTCAGCCTTGAGAGGACTTTCCTGCAGAGTCCGATACTGTTTGGGAATGTTCGGATACTCTTTTTTAGGAATCGGGTTATCCGGAGTTCCTTCGGGGGGAGTCACTGAGACAGAATAATTTCCCAGCACGACTTCCTGCAGTTCGACCTGCCCGGATTCGTTCAGGGTGCCCATAGCACCTTCGCCTTTACCGGACATCATCAACCGCACGTCTCCCTCAGTTACGGGGGAACCGTTGTGGGTAATGGTAATTGTGACTTCGGCTTTTTTCTTACCTTCTTCCGCGCCACCACATCCAGCCAGAGTGGTCACGACGGTCAGCAGCATGACAGCCAGGAACGCGTTCGGCATCTCAAATCGCTGTAACATAATTTCAATTGATCCTGTTATATAAATCAGTTTAGGTCAGCAAGAGGAAAGCCCCCGATCCGGATGACCGGGGGCTTTCGAATTGTATCGCGGGTCAACATTCAAATCTTCCTGAACGGTTGACTAGAATTCGCCCAGTACCTGGCCATCCTTCTTGGAACAGAGATTTGCCAGGGTTCCGAAATCGAGGTTATCCGAAACAAAACGGACAGCACCATCAGCCAGCAGCACGTGTGTACCGCCGGTATGATAAGAGCCCAGAATCGTGTTCGCACCATAGGTCCGATACGCTTCACTGCCGGCACTGGTATTCCAGAAACTGTTCACAGAATACATGACGGTCGTCGTTCCCGATCCCCAGACGTTGGAACCGTTCGACCAGGAAGTCACTTTAGAGGAAGGGCCGATACCGCTCCAGCCGCCATAGTAGTTCGAACGGCTGTCCTGGTTGTTGACCTGACCAGACTGTTCGCCGACGATGACTGTGTTGGAGGTTCCATCCTTAATGTCACGGATGCGGAAGCTTTCATTAGGAGCCAGCAGACCGTTATTACAGAACGTGCCGTTTCCATAACCGGCTCCAGATGCAGAACAGGTGCTGGTTGTACCAGAGGGATCCGGTGTCGCACCGGCGATCCCGACGTAGTCCATGGTCTGTCCCAGGTCGTAGTTGTTCTTCACGTTCGCACTATCGTTAGCATTGTTTCCATGAGGACTGGAAGGGCAGTTGTAGACAGGAACGCGTAAGGTCTTCAGCACTTCGTTGGAACCAGCGCCAGAACCATAACCGTATGATCCACCACTGTTCTGCGAAGCGAAGCCACCGACAGTGGTACTCACTTCAAAGTTCATCTGATTGTAAGCGGGAGCCTGATCCAGGAAGGGCAGCAGAGGCACACGCCAGTTCGGGCGGTAGTAAGGGCTCTGCTCACCAATGGGGAAGCGCAGGTAGGCATCATGGTAGTTGTGCAACGCCAGACCGAGCTGCTTCAAGTTATTCTTACACGTACTGCGACGTGCTGCTTCACGTGCCTGCTGAACAGCGGGCAGAAGAAGCGCGATTAAGATAGCAATAATGGCAATCACGACCAATAACTCGATCAGTGTGAAACCACGTTTGCGTACATTGTGCCTGCAAAACATAAAAGTTTCCTTTAGAAATAAATGGAGATATAACTACAAAGACTTAGAGGACAGTTCTTTCATTAAGCATCAAAAACAGATGAGGCAGGACTCATGGGCAGGATCACACGAGTTTCTCAACTCAATTGTGAGGTAGCTGTGGAAGGACATCAGCACTCAAACCTGTGTCAGTCGTTTTGTAGACGATCGACGAAGCTCCTGTAACTAACATAAACACTCTGCCATGATAATCAACAAACTATTGACACGTAAAGAAAGCGAATTCTATGCCAAACATTTCAAGTGCCGACTTCCTGCTCGAAATTAGATATCGAACTATGAGGTCATCCGGCTGACTGTGCAGAAGACACTTCGGATCACTCTGTTTTTTACAAGTCGAAATCGATTGAGAAATCACTCTTTAGATTTGATTTCCCCTCGCGGATCGCTCACTATGAATCTAACCCGCAGGAGACAGGAAGAGTGTCTCTTTTATTAATATTTTTTAAATATTCTGCTCAGAAAATAGATCGTATCAATCACTCTTTGCGCAGTAAAACGGCACTCTGATACAAAATCGGCTTGAAACATCATTGAGAAAACCTGTCCCCTGCTACCGAAATATCAAGCATAATCCACACGACTGTCATAAAAGGGAACCACTATGCGCTACACTTATCTGGTCATTTGTCTGTCTATGTTTTTGACCATACCTCTTACAGTATCTACCGCCCAGGCAGATGTGGGGGTCTCCGCCCCGGCTCCTGCCGATGCAGAAATCCTGCTGGATGGCAGTCGCGAAATGCTGGACCAGAAGTGGACTTACTGGAAAGGCCCTCGCTTCGGTTCCTCGCTCCCCATCAAATGGAAAGTCGTCGAAGACCCGATCGACAAGGGTACGGCAATCCAGTCAGATGATCCGGCTGCAGCTGGGGGAAAATTCGGCGCAGCGGATATTGTCACCAAACAGAAATACGGCGACTTCCGTCTGCATGTCGAATTTCTGGTGATGAAACCAGGCGGCAACAGCGGCGTCTATCTGCAGAATCGCTATGAAATCCAGATTCTGGACGGCGATAAAACCAAACATGGAATGGGAGCCGTAATCAACAAAACCGAGTCTCCCTACCATGCTTACAATGGTACCGGCAAATGGAACGCTTATGACGTCACCTTTCGAGCCGCTCGCTTCAAAGATGGCAAGCTGGTTGAGAAGCCGCTGGTCACGGTCTACTTCAATGGCAAGAAAGTACACGAGAATGTCACGATCGACAAAGTCTGGGGCGGTGCGAATTCCGGCCTGGACGGTGGCAATGACAACGGCTTCGGCATCACTGACCGACCGGGCGGAATCAAGCTGCAGTGCGAAGGACACGACGTTCGTTTCCGAAACGTCTGGATCAAACCACTGGACCTGAAAACCGCCGATACGAACTTCCAGGAGTAACGTGGCTACTTCTTCGGTGGAACGTCATGCTGGTAGAGCAGCTTTCCTTTCTCGTCATGAAACAGAAAGGAAAGCGTCGCCGGCTGCTCTTTGCCGGCGGGCGTGACCTTCACCTCCAGAAATCCGCCCGACCGCGGATCCTGATAGTAAGGCTGCTTGATTTCCCCCTTGGCATCGGTCGACTTTGGATCGCCGGGCTTGCGGCCCAGTCGTGAGTTCGCATCGACCAGAGCCCCCGAGGAAAACTCTTCGAAACCACTGGGATCAACCGAATGATACTGCCAGTGCCGATCGCCACAGACGATGAAGAAATTCTGCTGATCCAGGCCGTTCTCCTTGAGCCACTTGAAGAAATCATCCCGCTCATGACGAAAGCCGCCAATATCACAATGGTTGTCGGTTTTACGGAGATCATCAGGACCGATCATCGGCGTGGGTGAAATCAGAAGTTTATAAGTCGCGTCGCTCTCTTTGAGCGTCTTCTGCAACCAGGCTCTCTGCTCCTTGCCCCAGATCGATTTTTCCGGACCATCTTCCATCGCATTCGGGCTGCGGTACATCCGGTTTTCCGGCAGCCAGATTTGCAGATCCTTGCTCACCCGATGCGTACGATACGTCTTCGCATCTTTATCCCCCATAGGAGCCACCGGCAGTTGTTCGAGCATCATGTCCCGCCCTTCCTGAGGAGTCGGGTGATGATCGCCGGTATTGTCGCCATCGTCAATGCGGTAATCGTGGTCGTCAATCTCCCAGTAAGTCGGAACCTCCGCGAACAGATCGCGATAACGGGGTTGAATGAACTGCTCGTGCCACTTCTGTCGCATTTCGGGAATCGTTTTCGCACGTGGATTATCGGGGGTATCGTAGTAAACGTTATCCCCGGTGCCGACGAAGAACAGCGGTTTGAGCTTCAGAATCGTCTCCAGTGCGGGATATCCCAGGTGTTTATCGGGACCGGAATACGGCTGCGGAAGATTGGTATTGTTCTCGATCAGATGCTGCTTTTTATCGATTCGGTCATCGCCATGAAATTTGGCATAGTTCATGCCGGTCACTACCACGAACTTCACTGGTTCTGCCAGGGTCGGACCGGGCAATGTTTCAAAGTGGGCCGTCGGTCCAGCATGCAGATGTTCGGCAGTCTTGCCAATCTCTGTTTTACATTCGTATTTCGTTCCGGGAGCCAGTCCGGTAAAAGCAGCCCGGGCGATAAAATCATGATCGGCGACCGCTTCAACTGTCTGGGGATTGTCTTTGATTTCCGCTCCCCCTTTAGCAGCGACGGGTTGCAGGGTAAAGCGGACCACACCCGACGTCCCTTTCACATCCCTGTCAACCAGCTTATCAGTCTCTGTCAGACGCACCTGCACCAGTGCGCTGTCTGGAGTGAGTTCTCCCACCATAACGCCCATCCCGGCCAGCGGTTCTCCCTTGTGCGCTTCGGCATGCTGATCGCCTGCCTGCTGTTCATCGGGAATCGGAGCCGCTTCCCCCTGCTCGACCACCGGCGCCGGTGTCGTAGGTTTGGATTGTTCACAACCGAAAACAAATAACAGACAGCACAGACAGTAGAATCTCATGTTGAGCACTCCCTTGAAGAACAGTTCTGGATGTGAGAGGAAAATATATTCTATTGCTTAATCGCGCCGGTCCCAACTCAAAACAGTACAGAATTACCTTATTCCGCATTCACCCGTTGTTTTTGGAAAAACAGTTCAGAATCAACTTGCCGTCTCTGAGCGTCTTTCTGCACAATGGAAGTCACAATCGATCGACTCCCATGAATCTTCTATATCGAGAAACACACTATGAAAACGCTCAAACTGATTCCGCTGCTACTGCTCTACCTGACCACCTTCTCACAGTCGGCCCTGGCCGAACAGGATGCCAAAAAAGCCTGGCAGAAACTGGTTCGCTCTCCTCGCTTCAATAAGCGACCCGCGTTCCAGTACGTCAAAAACAATCCTCAACTGCCGAACGTACTGCTCTATGGAGATTCCATTTCCATCGCTTATACCGATGCCACTCGCGAGGCTCTCAAAGGCAAAGCCAACGTCTACCGTCTGTACTGCAACGGCGGCGATTCCTCTTCGTTTATTCAGAAGATGAAAACGATGCACGCCACCATGCAAAAAGACGACCTCAACGATCCTTGGAAATTTGACTGGGACGTGATTCACTTCAACGTCGGGCTGCACGACCTGAAGTACATGAATGGCAAAAAGCTGGATCGGGTGAACGGCACCCAGGCGATTTCCCCCGCTGACTACGAAAAGAACCTGCGGGCTATCATCGCTTACCTCAAACAACTGGCCCCCAAAGCCAAACTGATTTTCGCAACGACTACGCCCGTGCCCGAAGGAGAGCCGGGGCGGATCGCCGGTGATGCAGCGAAGTACAACCAGATCGCATTGAAGGTCCTCAAGGACTATCCCGAAATTGCCGTCGATGACCTGTATGCTTTCACAAAGCCACAGCATGCCCAGTGGTGGACCAAACCGGGCAACGTGCACTTCAATACCGCCGGTGCCACCGCACAGGGGAAAGAGGTGGCCCGGGTCATCGAACAGCAACTCAAACCGAAACAGGATTAAGCAATCCAGCCGGGCCCAAAGGGATCCAGGTGACCTATTGCTGATCCAGGATCTCTTTGATCTCCCCCATCATTTCCTTCGATCGTGTATTCACCGTGTGCATGGCCCGGTCCACCTTGGACTGGGACAGCGCCGGCTTGGCATCAATTTTCAACAGGGCCCGGGTAATCTGTGAAGCGGGTTCATTGTCGATATCGAACAGCCATTCCGACAGTCCAATATCGCGGAACATCCAGCGTTTGAGACCGTGACGGGCACTCGCCAGATGCATGACCGGCGTTCCCATCGACAACGCGATGATGCAGGAATGCGGCTCCATGGAGACAACGGCGATCGCCTGGGCATACACAGAAGCGGCTTCATCCACGTTCCAGAACGGATCGCGGTTGACGACGTAAGGCTTCACATCTTCGGGAAGCTGATCGAGAATCATCTTCTGGGCATGGATGATTTCCTTATCCACTTCAGGTGCCAGCAGCACTTTTTTCTTCGTTGTGCGAACCCAGTCGGTGATGACCGTCCGCAGTTTTTTCGTCCAGAGTTCGTTCTGTGCGATGTCTTCCTTCGTCGGCTGGGTCGGGTTCATCACGGTCCCCTTTGTCGCTTTCAGCTTAGGTGTATTACTGCGAAGCGTGATGGTGATGAATTCTTTCGGTTTCAAATCGTGGGCATTGAGCCAGGCATTCGCTTTTTTGTCATCACGAACATCGATACCAAAGCAGCCATCCGGACCGAAGGCGAGGGAAGGTGACGTCACGCCGATCTTCCGCAGGTAATAAAACGATTCCACGTCACGGGTGTAAATCGCAGCCGCCCGGGAAAGCAGTTCGCTCATCTTCGCTTCATCTTCCGGTGCAAAGCCATCGAATGACTGTCCATACAACACCAGCGGTTTATTGGTCGCAGTGCAGGCTTCAATGATGTAAATCGGCGGTGGCCAGAACTGGTTGAAGTGCATGCCGGAGTTGTAGAGAAACAGGTCGCTCTCATCGAAGGCTTTCTGCATCTCAGGATTATTGGCTTTACCGCGTGCATTCATTTTCCCCTGCACGATATTCACCTTGGGAAACCGCTGTTTGAGCATCGCGGTGACTTCATCGGTGGTCCGATGCAACCAAAGATTGACTTTCACGTCAGGTAGATACTCTTCCAGGTAACGCAGAGTTCCCGGCGTATGTCCAATGTCCCCGATGTTGACCGTCTGCCAGCCGGATCGCATGAAAATGGTTTTCTGTTTTGAATCATCCTCACCAGCTTCCAGTGCGGAAAGAGAAAACAGAGGGAGTGTTGCCAGCAGGATCAGCAGGCTTCGACGAGAGATTAAATCAGCAAAAGTCACGGGTGAGTTTCCTCCGGGCGAGTCAGTACAAAGTCGTTTATGAGGCTGTCAATCAGACTCAACTCTTCATCTTAACTGCTGTCTAGAGCAGATAAAATCGGCTCCCGATTATTTAAGTTTCTTTTTTTGTGGTTCCGGAACTGTCTGTTATGCAAATACATAAAAAATTGACTGGTTATGAATTTGCCCATCTCGGCAGCAACTGGAATCCAGACAAACACCACTGAACTGTTGATGATAATTCTGTTGCACGGTATGTTGATTTAATTCCAACAGGAGCGCACTCCAGATTGAAGCGGGAGAACTGAGTGTGTTTGAAATTGAACCTTCCAGATTTCTGAAACAAAGTGCCAGACTGCTGTACTGGTGGCGTTTGAGCAGGATGATGGTCGCTGAAAAGCCTGACCCCCGCGTGTTCAAGACCGCAGAATCCTTTCTGGCGGATACTGCGAAAGAGGCCTACGAAAATCTGCTCAAGCAAGGAAAACCCGTCTGGGGGAGTCTGGTCCAGGCAAATTCCATGATCTTTGAACGGGGCCAGCATAACCTGCGTGCTTCCTACATTTACTCTCCGGAAGACTACTTTGGGGACAACCCGAACCACCTGCTGGAAATTTCCAACCGCATCTTCGCATTAAAGGGAACACATACGGGTGATGCCGCCCTGGATGCTCTGGCGAACCGGATTACCGACGAGCGGAAGGACAGTTTTTCCTACCCGGTTCCCTACCAGGTCACCGATGGCCATGAAGTTTACCTGACTTCGGTCATGCTCTTCCGCGAGTCTCTGCCAGAGGGGCGACTGACATCACGTCTGCTGCCTCTACTGGAAGACCCGCCCAACAACGGCCTCGCGCTCCCCCTGCCACTCATGTTCTGGTCGAAGAAAATGATAGGGTATCTGGGACCTGGCATCCGGGGACAAATCAAAGAGGAAATCTGGAAAACAATCTGGCAGACGGAGGTCAGCCCCCCTGAGTTTCAGCCTGCACTGGGAGGCGATAGAGAGATCCGCGATGATGAGATCGACTGGCTGATTGAAACACCACCTATCAAAATCTCGGCGACAGCGCACCACATTCTCAGAGATCACCTGCTCAGCGCTGGCCATCGGCGCCATTCTGGTCTTTAAAGAGGAAGACGAGATCGGACTGTCACTGATGAAGCGGGGCGACAACGAACCCTGTGCAAAGTTCATGCTCGAAGATGTAATGTACTGTTTCCCTTCCGGACAGTTTAATGAGCGAGAAGGGGTAAAGATCGATTATCAAAACGGCCCCTTTCAACGGGAGATGATCTTCGAAGAGATCTTCGCGGAAGCCCCTACCTTTCATTGACGCGTGAAAGTACAACAACTGTTGCTTGAGAGAAGAGTGTGATACAGGCGGAGCCGAAATCAGCCAATACCGTATTTTTTCAGCTTGCTGTAATACGTGCTGCGAGGCATCCCCAGCATGCGGGCAGCCTGGGCTTTATTGCCATCACATTCCGCCAGCGCCTGCTTGAGTTGTTCCGGCTCGGAAAGCTGACGATCCGCCTGGTTCTCTGTGCCCGGGAAAGAGATCACCTCCACATCAGATAACGGGATACGTCTCGATGGCTCAGTCCGGACCTGTTTGGTTTCGAGAACCCGCACCGGCATCCGCCTGTTCCCACTGACAAGATCTGCGGGCAGATCTTTCAAAGTGATGACTTCTTCTTCAGCCAGCACGACCGCGCGCTCAATCACGTTCTCCAGTTGTCTGATATTACCCGGCCAGTCAGCACGCTCCAGCGCCTCGATGGCATCGGGATCGATGTGCGAAATGCGTTTTCCCAGACGATGAGCGGTGCGTTTCAGGAAGTAGAATGCCAGTTCGAAAATGTCATCCCGCCGTTCGCGAAGCGGAGGCAGAGTAATGCTGATCACATTCAGACGATAGTACAAATCCTCGCGGAACAGTCCCTCGGTAATTCGCTGTTCGAGGTTCTGGTGCGTCGCGGTAATCAGCCGCACATCCACGTGCAGTGTTTCTGATCCTCCCACCCGTTCGAAGGCACGCTCCTGCAGAACCCGCAGCAGCTTGACCTGGGTATCGAGTGAAATATCTCCGATTTCATCGAGGAACAGAGTTCCCCCATTCGCCATTTCAAATCGGCCGACTCGGTCTTCATGTGCGCCGGTAAATGCGCCTTTCACATGGCCGAACAGTTCACTTTCCAGCAGACTGGGCGACAACGCCGCACAGTTCACCCGCACCAGAGGCTTCTCGTGACGCGAACTGTTTTCGTGAACCGCTTGGGCGAGGAGTTCTTTCCCGGTTCCGCTCTCGCCGCGAATCAGAACCGTCGATTCCGAATTGGCGACCTTACGCACGGTTTCCATCACCTGCCGGATCGCCGGACTGTTCCCCTTGATTAACCCCCGCTGCACATCATGCGGTTCACTCCGCTCGGCAATTTCCTGCGAACTGGTTAACTCGGACTGCAACACAGAGACCAGCCGCCGTTGATCGTCGATCTTTTCCACCTTGATCCGCATCTCTTCATTGAGACGCCTGAGGTCCTGATGAATCTTGGTACTGTGCAGGGCGATGCTGGTGATCTGCCCCATGGCGTTCAGGAACGTCAGGTCCTCCGCAGAATAGGCACTGCCGGCAGTTCGCTGGCCCAGTGCCACGAAACCGGCAAACTCTCCATCCAACTCGAGATTGTAGATGAAGTCGAATCCTAACAGCCGCAGCAGTTGTTGAGCGGGGGATGCCTCTTTCAATAAGCCTGTCGCCACCCGCTGGAAGGCAAGCTCTCCTTCAAGAACTTCCAGCAGTTCCGGATTACAGGGAACCGTCGATGGTGAATTTTCAATGTGAAATCCGGTCAACAGATCAAACTGCGTTCGCTCTGGATTCAACAGGTAAATGGCTGCACTTTTAACCTGGAGCACTTCGCGGCAGGAGGTGAGCATGCGGTCGGCGATCGAACGCTGATCCCCCAGGCGACCGACGGCGCGATTCATACGCTTCAGCGCTTTATCAAGCTGGTATTTCTGGCGGAAGAAACGCCGGTCGATGAGCCGCTGCACACGGTCACGCGACCAGAGCAACAGTGAGATTGCAAACAGCATCACCAGAAAGACAGAGATCGCCTGATTGGTACTCGGCGTGCGATTCAGCTGCGTACCATAGAGCGATCCCAGTGAAATCACGGTTGCATACAGAATCGAGATACCGGCACTGACGACATAGAACAACATCCCGCGGCTGATGATCTGATCGATCAGCATCAACCGGTAGCGAATGATGCCCACAACAAACGCAGCCATGAAGGAGACACTGGCCAGGAACATCGGAATCCCAGCCCCCCCCAGGGCGAACTGGGTCCGGTTAAATTCCGCCAGATAAAGCGAGTACCCCACGGGAATAATCGAGATCAACCCTGCCCAGGCAATCCACTTCAGCTGATTCCGCTCATAGGGATTCTGGCTCTTGAAGTAATTATTGAGCAGCGCGCCTAGCGTCATCAGATAATAGATACCAGCCACACTGATATAACTGTAAACAGCCCAGCGCAGGACCGAAACCACCTGAAACACGAGCGGGGAATAATCCTGATTAGCCAGTTCCACGGAACCATCGCTGATGTGTGAAGTCAGACGTAGATAAATCAGACAGGCCAGGATCAGGGTACAGGTCGCGACGGGCACGGAATAAATGGCACGCAGCAGACCAATGGGATATTGGGCCAACCAGGGAATGGATCTTGGATACGTAATAAAGAAGTGGAGCGTAATCGCAGGTACCAGAACGGCCGCCAGGACAAACGGAATATTCAGCGCCAGGGCACCGGCGATAATCCACCAGTTATAACCACCGATAAAGGCGACGAGGGTGATGATCCCCATCACAAAGAAGATTCGTGTAGTCCGGTCGAAGGGCCGCATCCAGTACGCAAAAGCCCCGATTGCCAGAATGATCAGCTCCAACGAAAACCAGAGCAATGAGATCGCGACATCACCCGAGGGAATCGCCTGAATCTGAACCCACGCCGACTTCAGTGTATAGGTCGGTGGACCATCGGCGTTATCAGTGCGGCTGTAAAACTCGACATTGATAAACCGGTTCCCCTCCATTTCCACCATGTAGGGCACATCATGTTCCGTGGGATCGGCCTGCGGACGAAGATGGCCGCCGGGGGGGAGCTTCATGTCGCGCAGCTTGCTGAGAACCTGAGAGAAATCGAGGAACGTCCGAATCGGATACTCGCCGATCTTCGTGAGAATGTCACCCGGTTTCGGAGGTGAAAAGGCCCCTTCCTTCTTGATGCTGGGAGTCGCCTTGATTTCGATCCCGTCAGGCCCCTCTTCTCCAGACTCAGACTGGACGCTATCCAGCATCGCCCGCAGACGCAGGTCTGGGCTGGTTGTAACGAAGCCTAATACGATCACACTATATACGACAGCCAGAATGCCGCCGGTGAAGAGAATCGCGCGTTCTTTGAATCCATGCTTTTTCATTTTGAGCGATTTCCAACAAGGGTGCGCCGGCTAGACATCAATGTCGATACATGTGTCGAACCAGTTTATAGCGCCGAAAAGTTCGGCGCTGAATGAAATCTGCTGTCAACAATAGAGCATTTCGGCGCCGATATTTCAAGTCTGGGTGTCGAAACCTGATAAAATAGAGGTTCTACAATCACTCATCCCACTCAAAATAGACAAAAATGAAGCGTCATCCAAGAATTTACTCCAGTTTTCTCACTTTCTTGAGGGTATTTTCGACTTTCCCCGATTGCAACACACTTTTGGCATGTCATCTGCATTAGTAGACTATCAGAAAGTTGTTCGGCAACCGTGAAACGGAGTTTCTGGTTCTTCTGAACCCGGTTTTGCCTTCAGCTTTCTGAACCCAGCCTGGCCCTTAAGAAGGAATCTGGTCTGGACGGACATTATCCAGAAGGTCCCCCTGATTTGCGAGTTCTGACCCAGCAAGCTCATCAGTTTCTGTGAAGTGTATAATCTACGATATCCCGTCCACAATTCACCGCCTTCTTAAGGGCTTTCTTTATGCGCCGCGCAACACTCCCATCGGCGTTTATGTTCCCGATCAGGCAAACTGCCCCAGATACACATTAGTATCGTATTCAAACCGCACCCTGCCCGCTGTCTGATGAGCTTCGAAGATTACATTCAGCTGATGCAGCATTTCGTCGTACCCGGCATCTCCATGATTGGGACAGTAAGACGACGAGAGCACTCGCCCGGTCAACGCAGGCAGATCGAAGATCTGTTCATTCTGAAATGTAAATTTGCGGAATGAGTCCGGAGCAAAAAAGAGGGCGAAATCTTCATCCGTAATTCGGGTGTGATTCACATCCTGGTAATCGGTGGCGTATTCGAGCAGCAAAGATTCATATGCCCGCAGAAAGGGCGTTGTATCAGTTCTGCGTTCATTCCAGATCAGAGCTCCCCAGCCTCCCGGCTTCAGAATCCGCTGGAACTCCTGCCTGGCACGTGACTGGTCAAACCAGTGAAAGGCCTGGCCTGCGACGACAATATCAAACTTTCCTGTCGGCAGACCGGTCTCTTCAGCCGTTCCGTTGATACTGTGAAAGTTCTGATAAGCCCCGAGCAGTCGTTCCGCCGCCGACCGCATCTCGGCATTCGGCTCAACACCATAAACGGTATTATGGTGCTCCAGGAAAAGTTGAGAGGAAATCCCGGTGCCAGATCCGATGTCGGCAATCAGAGATTCGGACGTCAGCCCGCAGTGTGTCTTCAAGCAGTCCAGAACCGCTTCCGGGTAACTCGGTCGGTATTTAACATAGTTTTCAACGCGATCAGAGAAGCGACTCGTGCTGTCTTTCATGATACAGGCTCCGGCACTCAGCAGTTTGTGTGTCGTAGAGAGCTTCATAAATAGTGATGAAGCTGACACTGCCGATTATACCTGAACCCGGCCCTGTCACAGACTGGCGGACCTGACTTTTCTGATTTCCGGGGGTTCTTTGTCAAATGCCCAGTACTGGTGCCCCTGAAATTCCCGAGAGACCAGCCATTTGCGCTGGGTTGCGGAACTGTTCTGCTTCAACACTGCAAACAGATCGCTTAAGACGGCCCGATTACTGCCATAATAAGAATGGCTCATGAAACTGGTGTCGACCGCGGACACATCAATGGTCTCGACGCCTTCCATAATTAAAGGCTCGCGGGAGTCACCCGCCCTGCGTTCCTGGTTGACTGCTTCTGAAGCCACCAGCGCCACATCCCCCGACCCGGAATAGAGGGTGACACGCCCAGACTGTTCAATGATCGCGGGTGCCAGCTTCCGGAATTCGCTCACGCCCACATCGGGTGCCGCCAGCACTACATTCTGGAAGGGCTTGGTTTCCGCAAAATTATCGGGCAGGCGATTCATGGCCCGCATCACAACACGGTTCCCCATGCTGTGCACCACAATATTGATTTTTGTACCCTGGGGGACTGATTTCACCATTGTTTCCAGGAACTGTGCCATCGGCTCCACACTGGCCTGGGCAACCTGACCATCCAGCAGATACTTCTCGACGCCACCCTGCGAAGGCCAGCTGTAACAGACCACTGCTCCATTAAAGGGCAGTTCATTAGCAATTTGTGCTGCCCGCTGCACTGCGCTGGGGAAATTGACATTAAACCCGTGTACGAACAACAGCACATCTTTCTGAGGAGACTTAGCAATCAGCGTGTTCAATTCCTCAAAGAAGTTCACCTCGGGAACCGCGGAGAGACTGTTGATCTCAACCTGTCCATCCGGTGCCGGCGATCCCTGCCAGATGGTCTGGATCACTTTTGATTTCAGATCGCTGCGATTCTTACGTGAGATCTGCACCTCACTGGATCCATACTGCAGACTCCGGTCAAATTCATTGGCGTAGCCGATCTTTCCTTCGGGATTCCGTTCCTGGGACCGGTTCGTCGCATACAGAACTTTCCAGTTGGTGTATTCATCGGTCTGCCGGGCCGCAACCGGATCTTTGAGAGACTCTGCATACGAGTCTACCAGCTGTTGTGAGAGCGCACCGGTCACTTTGCCTGTGTAAACCAGATCCATTTTGGATTTCATGGTCGCACAGGAGAGACAAAGACAAGCGCATAGACAGAAACAAGCTCCGGAACGGAGTAGTGGGGTTTTCATTTCGGAGATCTCCGAAAGGGAAGGGAGGTTTGAGAGAGAGGCGGGAAGCTTAGCGAATTTCCTCAATCAGGTGAACCCCAAAACACCTGTCCACATAACTGCCCTCAATTCGGCTCAAATCTCCTTAACCTGGCATTTCGTCACCGGCCAGAGCAAGGGCGAAATTGATCGCATTAAACAGCGCATGCATGAACACATTGGCTATGTAGCTTCGCCGGTAGTAATAGAGCGTCCCCAGCAGAAACGCGAGCGGAAACAGAGGGATCGAGTCCGGAAACCCATGCACCAGGCTGAAAATCAGTGAGCTGACGATGATCGCCCGCAACGGAGTCAGAAAGCCCTCCAGCCAGCTTTGTAACAGTACACGATAGAGGAGTTCTTCAAACAGGGGGGCCACCACGATCGCCGATAGAAAAACCCAGCCAATCGCGACCACACCCGGAGCGGACCGCAATAACTGTAACAGTGGGTGCAGTGTTTCCTCCGAACGGAAAGGATGTGTGGCCACCAGCAGCAGAATCACGGGCAGCGGGGCCAGCAGAAACCCGAGTGCACCGTCCCGCAGCTGCGTAGGGATCTGATCCAGCCGAAATCCGAGTTGCCCCAACGACTTCCAACTGACCATCGTCAGAATCAGCAGCAGGATCCCTGTCAGCGCGAGTAAAATCAAACAGGACTGGATGATCTGGTTCAGCTCCAGCGGCGCAGGCGGTGGTGGATTCAGCGATGCAACCACCTGATAGCAAATCCAGAGCAACGCCAGCAGAACAGGCGGCGACAACTCGGATGTGGTCCGCTCGGGATTCAACTCGAACACCGGCGTCAGACTTTGCGCTTTAATAATGAGAAACCAATTACGGATGCTCACCAGGGTCAGCAGCAAAAGTAAAAATTGTAACACGATGGGAACCAACGGGGAGCTCCTGGTTCGCTGGAATTCAATGACATCAGGGGAGTTATGAGACCATCGTGGTGATCCCCGATCGGAATTACAAGTGGAATCACGATCGCTTTCATCGACTCTGTGGTACTTCGGCGTCCGGGGAGTTATGCTACGGAGACAGAATCGACAATCAGTGCCCCTGCAACCGAAGGTAGCCAGATAAATCCGTGAGTAACATTCTCGAAGAAATCATTCAACACAAACAGGGCGAAGTCAGCCAGGCCAAAGTTCGCGTGCCTGCTGCAGCGCTGGTCGATCAGCTGTCGACGGCGCCTCCCATACGTGATTTTGTCGCATCTCTGCGAAACCACGGCCCTGTGGGAATGATCGCTGAGGTAAAAAAAGCCTCTCCCTCTGCCGGAATCATTCGGGATGATTTTCATCCGGTTGAAATTGCACAGACCTATGAACGGTTCGGAGCTGCCTGTTTGAGTGTCTTGACCGACGAGAACTATTTCCAGGGGCACCTCGATTACCTCAAGGCGGTTCGTGCTGCCGTCGCGATTCCCGTCATGCGAAAAGAGTTCATCATCGATCGCTACCAGATCCTGGAAGCGCGCGTCGCGGGCGCGGATTGCGTCCTCTTGATCGCCGAGTGCCTGGATGATACGCAGTTGCATGATCTGTATGGCTATGCCTTGGAACTGGGCATGCAGGCTCTGGTCGAAATCTATGAACCCAACAACCTCGATCGGGTCCTGAAACTCAACCCACCCATGCTGGGGATCAACAACCGCAACCTGAAAACATTCGTCACCAGCCTGGATCACTCCATTGAACTCAGCCCCCGTCTGCCGGAAGACTGCCTGCTGATCAGTGAGAGTGGTATTCGGAACCGCGAAGACGTCCTGCGACTGCAGGAGGCCGGCGTGCAAGGCATTCTGGTAGGCGAAACACTCATGCGTTCGCCGGAAATCGGCGACAAAGTCTGCGAACTGCTGGGGCGCTCAGCTTCCTGACGCATCGAATTTTCAATCAACGTCAACCTGTTCACATAGCATAGAAGGATCAGCGATGTCAGATACCGAACAACAAGTGGAACACGTCATGGTCGTCCCCACACTCCTTTTCCACGAGGTCGGTCATTTTCAGGGATTCAACGATCAGGTCGAACCGTATATGAAAACCCTCTTCGACCCGAACTACATCAGCTTTCGCCCCCGCGACACGGTTGAAGAAGATCCCAGCTTCAAACAGCTGATTCCCTACTGTATTTTCCGGCACGAAGGGAAGATCTTCTACTATACCCGTGGCTCCAAAGGGGGCGAATCGCGTCTGCACAGCAAGCGGTCAATTGGCATCGGGGGGCATATTTCACTGGAAGACGACGCCAAAGCCGGTTCCACCTACCGCGAGGGGATGCAGCGGGAACTGGACGAAGAAGTCTCCATGGATACCGCCTTTACGGAACGCTGTGTCGGACTGATTAATGACGACGAAACCGAGGTCGGAAAGGTCCACTTGGGAATAGTTCACATTTTTGACCTGGAGTTGCCCAAAGTTCTACCCCGTGAAGAGTCGATTATAGAGACAGGGTTTGACTCACCGGAAAAACTGTTACAAGAGTTAGATCAGTTCGAAACATGGTCACAGATCTGCCTCAAAGGCTTATTTGATCTAAATTAACTCAATTCGGCAGAATCTGCCGCTGAGAGCCATGCTTCCGACCCAGGGATGACGAAATCATCCCTGACTGTCTCAGGCAACGCCAGACAGTCGCCGGTCAGCCTGCAGATGGAACGCAGGTAGACAAGCGTAAACACAAGAGCAATGAAGTGACAAAGGAGTGTCTTCAAAATGAAAATCACGTTACGCGGATGGATCGTCGTGGGTTGTTTTCTGGCTGTGTTATCGGCCATGGCAATTCTGGGAGTGGGTGCTCACGCGCAGCAGCCTGCTGCCTCTAGTGCACCCGCTGAGAAAGCCAGCGGAGAAAAGCTACCCGGCCAGATCTCAGAAGATCAGCTGGGCAACCTGCTGAAAGCCATGGGTCTGCAAGTTACCAAAACCAAGAAACGCTACGACTTTCAGTTCAAAGCCAATCAGAACAAAGAAGAATGGGAACTCTCCATGTCTGCTGTTCTGAGTGAAAATGGTGAATGGGTCTGGGTCATGGCCTGGCTGGATCCGCTGCCCCGCAGTGCTGCCGATGTTCCCCGGACCGCCATGTTGCGTCTGCTGTCTGACAACGACCGCATGGGCAACGGCAAATTCTTTGCTTATATCTCCAGCAACCGTCGGTTTGTTCTGCAGCGGGTGATCCCCAACCAGCACATGACCACCAAAAAATTCCACGAAATTCTGAGCGACCTGGGCAGCAGCGTCGTGCAGTACTATCCTCACTGGTCAACTGACAACTGGAAGCGTTCCAGTACACCAGAACCACAGGGTACCGCACAGAAACCCGCCGCACAGCCTACTCAGTCGGCTTCAGGGGTTTCTAAATTCAACGCAACCCGTCAGAACTAATCATTCTGCATCAGCTGTCATTCAGGTTGATCCAATTTTGAAGATCCGCAGCAATCCTTGTCACACTGTCCGTGACAAGGATTGTTTTTGTTCGGACCGATTTCTGATCGCGCACTGCGACACTGCTTGATCGGATTGAGTTCGACCTGTTAAACTTTCTCTGCAGTGATATTTTCTGATAGTGAAAGAACAGTCCATGCGCGTGATTCGCTTTGAGCAATTTGGAGAACCGGCTGACGTCCTCAAAGTCTGTGAGTCGGAAGAACCGGTTGCCCGAGCGGGAGAAGTACTGGTCCGCATGCTGGCCAGTCCCGTCAATCCCTCTGACCTGCTCAACATCAGAGGCGGCTATTCCACGCGCCCTGCCCTGCCCGCTGTGCCGGGCTTTGAAGGAGTCGGCATCGTAGAGGCCAGCGGCGGTGGCTTAGGGGGAAGTATCCTCAAAGGCAAGCGGGTCGTTGTCCTGAATCGCCAGACAGGAAACTGGGCGGACAAAGTGGCCCTTTCCAGTCAGTTTGTGATTCCTGTCTCCGGGAAACTGACTATTGACCAGGCGGCGACTTTTTTTGTCAATCCGGCCACCGCCTATGTCCTGGTCAAACAGGTACTCAAGATTCCTGCAGGAGAATGGCTGATCCAGACGGCAGCCGCATCCGCAGTCGGTAGAATGATCATTCGACTCGGTCAGCTTGAAGGATTCAAGACACTCAACGTGGTTCGTCGCCAGGAACAGGCTGCGGAATTAAAAGCACTGGGAGCGCAACATGTCATTGTGTTTAATGCGGCACACGATGATGAGCGGATTCTGATAGACCAGATCAGAAAACTGACCGGGAAACAGACTCTCCGTTATGCCATTGATCCAGTGGGAGGCAAAACCGCTTCAGCACTGGTCAAAGTTCTGGGTGAACGTTCCCGGCTGATTGTCTTCGGCTCACTGGACGACGCGCCGTTAAACTTCTTCTCGCGTGACCTGATTCGTACGGGCGCCAGTATTGAAGGATTCTGGCTCGCACGACATATGGAGAGTCTTTCGCTCCCCGCTAAGATCAGACTCGTCTCAAAATTGACCGGATTGATCCGACAGGGGGTCCTGTCCACCGAAATCAGTGCCCGCTATCCTCTGGATCAAATCGTAGAAGCCGTCGGTGAAGCAGAACGTCAGGGGACTTCTGGAAAAGTTCTGCTCACAATGCCTGCCGCCGATGGAAGCACTCGACATGATTGATCTCAGTTCCCATGCTCAATGATCTTCTTTTTTTGGCACTTGGGTTTGAGCTCATTCTGCTGTGCAACAGCGGTTTGACACTCGCGCAAATACCTCAGCTCAATCGCCCTCTGACTGCGCGGTTGATGCTGAAATCATCGTTGCCTTTAACGCTGATACTGCTCTCGGGCATCCTTCTGTTAATCGCAGTGGTTGACTCCACGCGGCTCACAGACATCCATAGCTACCTGAATACAATCTCTCCCAGACCAGGCGCATCAGGCAATCACTCACTGCCAGCACTGGGAATCCTGTTGACGTTACTCGGTTGCGTCTTCCGCATGGGAGCCATTCCTATTCACTTTCGACAACAGGAACTCAGAGCCGAAATTCCCTGCTGGATTTCCACCACAACCTTACTGATCCCCCTCACCGCGGGCCTCAGTTTTCTGATCTTGATCGGTTCACAAATCGGCGTTGTCGAGTCTGCCTTGCTGGAACAGATTTTTTATTATTGCGCCCTGATCACACTGACTGTCTCATCCGGGCTCCTGCTCGTCGAAAAAATAATACGAGGTCTATTCGATCTGCTTCTCATCCAGACCACAGGCGTCTTTCTGGCCCTGCTGTCTGCTGTCTGCTGGAGGTGGAGACATGCCTCAGAGAATCCGGAGTCAGGCTCGATTCTGCAGGCGATCCAGGAATATGCACCGGAGCTCTTGTTCTCCTACCTCACTCTGGCCGGTCTGGCATTTCTGATTGATGCACTGGCACAGCAGGGCACGAAGATTCGCACCCCAGAACAATTGAGGGGGCTGTTTGCCGATCAGCGTCTGGCAGGCATCGCTGCGGTACTGCTGCTGTTAACTCTGGCCGGATTTCCTGCGCTGGCGGTGTTCCGACTGAAGTGGCAGACATTGATCTTGCTGCTCGAAATCCATCAGCCTTCCATGACAGGCACGATGGCCACTCTGCATGCCGGCTACCTGGGACTGGCGGTCGTTGTTGCCATCTCTTCCGCGTTGACTGCCTTTGTCTGTATCAGGTTACTGATCCAAGTCTGCTTGGCGCAGCCGCTGACGAGACACAGACAGCGGTCGCATCGTGGCATGCTCATCGCCTGCTATTGTTGTCTGATTGGGTCGTTAATCTTCAGCGTGAAGATGATGCTGAATATTCAGGGGGATAACAGACGATTAAGATGTCTGTTTAATTGTCGTCAGAGTCAACTTTGTAGACAAAGACATGGCCACAGTGAGGACACTCGACAGAACAACCCAGACGTCGTGACTGAAATTCCATTGATGTCAGCCTGCCCGTTTCGTTCATTCCATATTTGAATTCAATTTTCTGGTCGCAGTCCGGGCAGACCACTTCCGTTTCCTTTGGCTCCATTTGCTCGCTTTCCAGGGTTCAACATCTGACACAAAGGAGCAATCTATTTTTGCCCGGTGAGGATGTCAAAACGAACGATGCAGCTGAGATCAAATAATTGCCCAGATCAGGTGAAAGCCTCCTTATGAATCAGGAGTCGCGGATACAAAGGGATTTTTGTCCAGATGTTTTGACGCTTTAAAGAGGGGACAAACTTGCACAAAAACAGCGGGGCGGCAGTTCCATGCAGGCAACCCCGTCCATCTCCATCTCTGTCCCTGAACGGGCTAGACGAAACTGCCGCCACCTGTATTCTGTGTATTGATCAAGTCTGATTCATGAAATGATTCTAAATCAGGGGTGTGACAACTGTTTGGCACACCATGGCATATTTTCAAGAATAAATCAAGAATCATCTTTCGTCCTCAGACGTCATTTCAGGGATTCTCCTCAGATGCTCCCCATAATCGATTCGCCACCAACACGCTTCGTTTCTTATGCCAAGCTGGAATGATTTGATCAGGCAGGGTAAGCTGAACGACGTGTATTTTCCCCCGTCAGAATATTATAAATAAATGCAAAGGTGCGCCGTGCGAGTCGTTACTTTAGGTGAGGTCATGTTGAGGTTGGCGCCTCAAAATCATTTGCGGGTCAGGCAGTCCATCCCCGGCCTTCTGGAATCAACCTTTGGTGGCGGTGAACTGAATGTCGCCATCTCCGTCGCTTTCCAGGGAGGTACATCTGCTTTTGCCACCGCCTCCCCGGACAATCCAATTACGGATGCCCTCGTACAGGAGATGCAGAAACTGGGCGTCGATTCCAGCCTGATCCACCGGACGTCTCAAGGGCGGTTCGGGATCTACTTTGTGGAAACGGGAGCCAACCAGCGTGGAGGCACTGTCACCTATGATCGTGAATTCAGCTCCATTGCCCAGGCTACAGAAGAAACATTTAACTGGGATCGGGTCTTTGAAGGAGCAACCTGGTTTCATATCACTGGAATTACACCCGCCATCAGTGAATCAGCAGCTCGTCTCACCGAGAGAGCCTTACAGGAAGCCCGCAAACGGAACATCACCGTCTCCTGTGACCTCAACTTTCGCAAAAAACTCTGGAACTGGAAACCAGGTGTGGCCCCGGCTGAACTGGCCAGGACCACTATGCAGTCGCTGGCTCCCTTGATCGATGTGATCATCGCGAATGAAGAAGACGCAGATCTCTCACTGGGGATCAGGGCTCCTGAAACCGATGTGGAATCCGGCTCACTCAACATCGAAGGTTATATCGCCGTCGCGAAAGAGATCACGACTCAATACCCCAATGTCAAACAGGTCGCGATTACTCTGCGGGAAAGTATCTCTGCCAGCCACAATAACTGGGGAGCCATGCTCTACGATCAAAGTCAACAGCGGGCTGAGTTTGCTCCCTGTGACAAAGAGGGAAATTATTCCAGCTATGAGATCCGAAATATTGTCGATCGCGTCGGAGCCGGCGATTCATTCGCGGGTGCCCTGATCTTTGCGTTGAACACACCTGAACTGTCTGCACCGGAAACCGCCATTCGCTATGCAGTCGCCGCGAGTTGCCTGAAACACAGTATTCAAGGTGATTTTAACTATTCGACACGATCAGAAATTGAAGCCTTAATGCGCGGCGGTGGATCGGGACGCGTACAGCGTTAAGGGCCTGATTTATAAACTAGAAGGTTACAGAGGAGGCGGACAGCATGAACCGCAGTTCGGGACGCCGTACACGTCTGGAGACTCGCCTGAATGCGCTCCAGACTCCTCTGTTTCTGATCGACGCGGCTCGGGTCATCCTGTTCTTCAATCAGGGCTGTGAGCGCATTGTAGAGTGGCCAGCAGAAGAAATACTGGGACAGACCTGTGATTATGCAGTCGACACAGATCCAGAAGAGTGTGAGTCCGTCTGTAATCTGCTCTGCCCCCCTCCCGAAGTGTTTGAAGGGACGCGGAGTGAAGTACCCCGTTACCTGCTGACCCGCAGTGGCAAAACCATTCCCTGCGTTATTCGCTACACTCCGCTGCTGGATGATCAGAACCGAACCCGCCTGGTACTGGGTACAATCGATCCCATTGATGAACCTCACAAACTCCGCTCTGCAACTGCCTCCCAACAGCTGCATGCTGAACTGGCCGCGCTGCGCCTCTCGCTCCGAAATCGCTTTCGCTTTTCCACGGTCATAGCCAGAAATCCCGCCATGCAGCGCGTGCTGCGACAACTCGAACTCGCATCTCATACCAGAGAGCCCGTTCATTTCCAGGGAGAAGTCGGAACCGGTAAAGAACATCTGGCCCGTGCCCTGCACTTTGAAAGTGAGCAGCGCCGTAAAATCTTTGTTCCGTTAAACTGCAAAAAGCTGCCTCCCCGCGAACTGAAGCAGACCGTTAAGAAAGTCTTCGAAAAGGATCTGGATGAATCCATGCCACTCGAACCGGGGGTGCTTTTCCTGGATGAAGTCAATCATCTCTCGCGCGATATCCAGGAAATCATCCTTGAGAACTTTCAGACGAAATCCCAGGCACAGACGGTCCGGCTGATGACAGCCTGTTCCTCACCCCTGATTGAACTTTTCGAACAGGAACAACTGCTCCCCGAGTTTTTCTTTCTGATCAGCACACTGCAGATTCAAGTACCTGCCCTCCGGGAACGGAGAGAAGACCTCGATCTGTTGGCGCAGCATTTTCTGGAGAATGAAAATCGCTACCAGCAGAAACAGGTCAGTGGATTTGCACCGGGAGTACTTTCACTGTTCCACGACTACTTCTGGCCTGCCAACCTGGACGAGCTGGCACAGGTAATTCAGTCAGCCTTTCAGTCGACGTCGGAAACCCTGATCACCCGGGACTCACTTCCCCTGCGCCTGTTGACGGGGATGGATGCCCGCTCACTGGGACCGGCCCTGCCCCCTCTCATCAAACCGCTGGAACAGACTCTGCAGGAAGTAGAGAAAGATCAGATCCAACAGGCACTCGAGCAGACAAAACACAACCGTACGGATGCGGCCCGCTTGCTCGGTTTGACCAGGGCAAAACTGTACCGACGCATCGAAGCACTCGGAATCCCCCTCGATCCTGACGCTTGAGCTCCTGTCCGACGCGAAATTGGCTTAAAAACAGGCAATCTGCGTAAAGTGGCTACCAGCCATTCAGAAATCACGCCTCCTGCAGAAATTGGGATTTGCGCAGATGCGAACATCATTACAATTCGCTCAGCCACTACCCGTCTGGTCAAGATCCTGCAGGAGAATTCGATTGAAAATCAAGAGTCCGGCTCTATTGAGTCTCGTTAATAATCTGGTCGTCCTTATGTTACGTCTGATTTTCAAAACAACGCGTTTGGATTTTGTTGACGACAGCCTGGAACGCTGCCCCTTTGCTGATACGGGGTCGGAACGTTTCCTGTACAGCGTCTGGCACGATTCAGTCATTCCACCTCTTTTTGGAGCCCGTGGTCATCAGTCGGTCGCCTTAATCAGCCAGCATCGGGATGCAGATACGATCAAAGCCATGCTCAAAGCGGCAAGGATGGGTGTCATTCGAGGATCGACTTCACGGGGCGGTGCCTCTGCAATCAAGAAGTTACTCACAGAGGCAGAAGGAAACCATATCGTCATCACCCCCGACGGCCCCCGCGGACCACATCATAAAATGAAAGCAGGGATTGTTTTCCTGGCATCTCATTCCGGACGACCAGTGGTTCCCACCGCATTCACAGCTTCCCGGTACTGGGAATTAAAGGGCAGCTGGACCAATATCTTGATCCCTAAACCATTCAGTACAGTCTACTACATGATCGGACACCCGATCTACATCCCGGAAAACCTGTCCCGCGAGGAACTGAAATACTATACAGAACTCGTGCAGGAAAAAATGGATGATCTCGAGCGCAAGTCTAAGCTGGTGCAAACAGAAAAGGTCTCCCTGGCAGACGAATCCACGCCCCTGAAGAAAGCTGCCTGAACCAGGTATAATGAGAAGCTGGGCAAAGTTTTTTGCCCTTTTCTGCCGGTTTCAAAGTGACAAAATTGCATTCGCTCACCCCAGCGGTATAACATGTCGAATTGCTCCGGGCGATCTCAAGTCGGGCGATATCAAGTCGCATAACGCGCCCATTCGATTTCGGTTATTGATCTATGTCACTCAAAGTTACCAACATTCGTCTCCCCGTCGAGATTCCCGAGGAAGAACTGGCTCACGAGCTGGCTCTGAAACTGGGAGTCGGCGACGATGACCTGCAGAGTTTTCGGATTCTGAGAAAGAGTCTGGATGCCCGCTCGCGCCATGACCTGTGCTTTGTGTATTCTGCCGAGGTCAATGTCGCCGACGAAGCAAGCCTGCTGAAACACCTCCGCGAAGATCTTTCCGTCCAGTCATTTACTGAAAGTGCCTTTTTCGACCCGGAGAATGGATCGACTCCCCTGGAAGAGCGACCTGTCGTCGTCGGCTCAGGTCCGGCAGGACTCTTGGCGGGGTACTATCTGGCGTGTAAGGGATATCGACCGCTGATCATTGAACGCGGGTTTCCCGTGAAAGAGCGCGTCCCCGAAATCAGGCGATTCGATAAGGGAGCCGACTTCCATCACGAAAACAACTACCTCTTCGGTGAAGGAGGCGCGGGCTGTTTCAGTGATGGCAAGCTGACCTGCCGTTTGACGGGACCAGACGTGCAATGGGTTCTGGAGCGGTTTGTCGAGTGTGGTGCGCGGCCCTCGATTGTCTACGAACATCGCCCCCACCTGGGCAGCAACAAGCTTCCCATGATCTGTCGAAACTTCCGCCGCAAGATTGACGCCCTGGGAGGCGAGTTCCGTTTTGAATGTCGTCTGGAAGACATTGACGTCAAGGATGGTCAGGTGCAGGGCATCATGACTTCTTCCGGGTACATCAAAACCGGACAGGTGATTCTCGGCATCGGTCACAGTGCCCGCGACACATACCAGATGCTCTATGACCTGGGCGTTCCCCTGTTCCGTAAAGCGTTTCAACTGGGCCTGCGCATCGAACAGCCACAGGAACAGGTCAATGAGCACAAGTACGGTCGAGACGAATATCTGTCTCTCCTGGGCGCGGCCGACTATACCATGATCACGAAAGGCAAACGTGATCTGTATACCTTCTGTATGTGCGCCGGGGGAATTGTGATGCCCAGTGTTTCGGAACCGGGTATGTTCTGTACCAACGGCATGAGCAACTCACGGCATGACACCGGGTTTGCCAACAGCGGGATCATGACCACGATTTATCCGGAGGAGTTCGGTAGCGAACATCCCCTGGCTGGCGTCGAACTGCAGCGAAAGTATGAAGCGGCCGCTTATCAGATTGGACAGCAAAACTACTACTGTCCGATTCAGCGCGCTGAAGATTTTCTCAATCACAAACAGACTGATGCCAGCTTTGAATACGCGGGTACCTATCGTCGCGGCGTTGTCCCCACCGACCTGCATCAGGTGCTGCCTCCGCTGGTGCTTAACCAGATTGAGAACGGACTGCCTGTAATGGATAAAAAATGGCGCGGTCTGTTTCTGAAGAATGCAGTGCTGGTTGGCCCCGAGATGCGCGGCAGTTCGCCCATTCGCATTGACCGCGATCGCGACACCTGTCAGGCACCAGGATTCAAAGGACTCTATCCCGTAGGAGAGGGGGCCGGCTATGCAGGGGGCATCGTCTCAGCCGCCGTCGATGGTTTATTGAGTGCCCGCAAACTGGTTGAGGAGTTCTCGCCTCTCACCGCGCCCGTCAACTGAAGTGTTTCAGTTCCCGTCGATAATCCCTTCAATCGAATTTTCGATGGCTTCCAGGTATTCATCCAGTTTTGTGAACAGCTCCTGGGTAAATTGGTCGCTCTTCAGCAAATCAGCAGCCTGGTTACGCACACTGATATCTTCTACCCGACGTTTTTCCACGCCTTCCGGTAGCACACGAACCATACGGATTAATTGCTGATTTTTCGGGAGAAATCCCTGCTCCAGATGATCTGCGAGTTCTGCAGTCAGACGTTCCGTATCGGAAAACATCTCCCGCAAGGTGAGTTGGCTCAGGTCGCGCTTCACAATTCCCATCTCCCTTCCAAAGATCAAAGAATACTGATATTAGACAGGCTGAGTCAGGAAAGGGTCAAGAGTATTTTAAGTTCAGCTTTGATTAAGATTGAATCAATCAACGCTGCTGTTCATGCAGGCGCTGAACAAACCGCTGAAGCAGGCATTACCGTGCCAGCAGACGTGTCAGATGCGACCAGATTTCAGTGCCAATGTCGTCAATGGAACGCTGCTGGCCTTCCTGCAGACATTCGATTTTGTCCCAGTGCTCGTTCACTTCTGCGAGTTGAAGATAAACATCTCGGACCTGGGCCAGGTAGGATTGATCCGACTCATGCAGATCAGTGACCTGATCGGTATAGGACCGCGCCTGCTTTTCTGCCACCATTTTCTGTGCATAATCGGCAGGCAGATCCAGCAGGATTGCCTGATCCAGACGAGGCATCTGGTAAATCACGTATTCAATCTGCTCAATCCAGTAAATAAATTCGATGCGTTCATCCCCGGAAAGTTTGGCCCCCTGGTGGGCAATATTGGATGGAATGTAGCGATCAAAGATGACTACCTCGCTGTCCTCTATCGTCTTCTGGATAAACCCGCGTGATTCAAAGCGGTCACCAGCATATAGCAATGATGCCAGGAAAGGATGGACTGCATCTAATGCTCCGAAACGGCCGTTCAGAAAATCGCCAATCGATTTACCGAACAGGGTCTCAGAGTATCGTGGAAAACCAATCAGACTCGAGTTGATGCCCTCTGCCTGACACTTTTCATGCAGACGTGCGGCCTGAGTCCCTTTTCCCGAACCATCGATGCCTTCAATCGCAATTAATACGGCCACTCAACTTCTTTCTTTTCAATCGGATCGGACAGGGTTATTACCAGCCAGTATGACTGCAGCAACAAAGCTCTGTCTGTCACAATGAATCAGATGCGATCAGCTTCGAGGTACTCACGGTGATCCTGAGTACCACGGGCGATCACAAACTTACCAAGATCCGCACTGGAGCCCGGGCAAACCACAGGGGCATACCAGCGATCGGTACCTCGCACCCAGCCGGGACGCTCTTCGCATTCACGTTCTACCAGAACTTCCAGTTCCTGATCAATGAGCGTGCGATAAAATTTTTGTGCTAAATCCCGTTCCAGTTCCGCGAGTTGCTGGCAACGTTCCTGCCGCACTTCGGCAGTGACCTGATCCTCATAGGTGGCAGCAGGCGTCCCTTTGCGGGCACTGAAAGGAAAGACGTGAATCTTCATGAACTCAGCGTCTTCACAGGCGCGCAGTGTTTCTGCAAATTCTTCATCGGTTTCGCCGGGAAAGCCGACAATCACATCAGTCGTGAAAGAAGGATGATTCAGTCGTTCCCGCATCATCTGCAGTTTTTCCAGAAACCGACTCACGTAGTAGCGGCGTTTCATACGTCTCAGAACGGTATCGGAACCACTCTGCAGTGAAGGATGAAACTGGGGACAGAGGTGTTCACAGTCAGCGGCTGCAGAAATAAAATCATCGTGGATTTCAGCAGCCTCAACACTCGAAAGCCGCATCCGCCAGTCGCCGGGAATCTGGTCCAGCTTGCGAAACAGATGCCAGAGTCGGAAGGGCGCCTTACCCGATTTGCCTCGCGTCGTATCCACACCAAAGTGACCGACGTGAATTCCCGTCAGCACAATTTCCTTGAAACCGTTTCCGACCAGCCGCCGGACTTCCTCTTCGATATCCTCCGGGGAACGACTCTGCAGTCCCGGACGTACCTGGGGAATGATGCAATACGTACACCGCAGGATACAACCATCCTGTACCTTCACATAAGCCCGTTTGCGACCTTCAAACTCGGAGATGCCTGTCGGCATGTCGACAATCCCGTGACGTTCCAGGATATCGGGAAGCTCGCGTTTATCCGTAACGACTTCAAATACACCCGGCAATTCGGAAACAGTCTTCGGATCCCGGGTGGCATAGCAGCCCATCACAAGAATCTTGGTGCCGGGATTATTTTTTGATAGCTGACGAATCAGCTTGCGCCCCTTCGAGTCCCCCGTCGCGGTGACGGTGCAGGTATTCACGACACACAGGTCGGCTGTTTCATTTTCGCCTGCTTCGCGATAACCGTTCTTCTCCAGCGCCTCTTTTACGAGTTGGGTCTCATACTGATTTACTTTACAGCCCAGCGTAACGAGTTGGCATGTCTTCTCTGCTGGAGGCGTTTCGAGTCTGGTGAGTGTCATGGTATTGCGACTGTGTTTGTTAACGGTTTGTTGCGGATGTCGATGCGGTGTCAGATAGCCGGGAACAGAATCATCTGAGGAAGCGGAAAACGGGTTTCAACAGGAAAACAGGGTAGCTGCACATCTGGAAAGATTTTCCGGCTTTCACTCTGGAAATCATTCAACACTGGTCGCATAGTATAATCAGAGATCTGACAGACTTCGAGCGGCAATAGAAGTTTGTCTCTCCTGATTGACACATTTTTGCATCCCAGATTAGACCCCGAGGGCAGAACATGCTGTTGAAACTTATTAAGTGTAAACCACTATTAAATAACGTGTTGTGCATCTTAATCTCCAGTTTAATCCTCTTCAGCCCTCAAGCGGGTCGCGCAGCGGAACCTGCTGCCCCTACCGACGAAAAAGTATATGAACAGGCAGTAGTCGCCGCCGATCATCCCCTGGCGAGTGCCGCCGGGCTCGCCATTCTCAAAGCAGGTGGCAACGTCGTCGACGCTGCTGTGGCCACATCTTTTGCTCTGACAGTTCTCCGCCCGGCCAGCTGCGGTCTGGGGGGCGGCGGTTTCATGGTGATCTGGAATGCCAAAGATCAAAAGGCAACCGTGATCGACTACAGAGAACGGGCTCCCGCAGCTGCCACGCCCGATATGTACGCCATGCTGCCAGGAACCGACAAGCAGCGTCAGCTGGCCAGCCGCCAGGGACCACTGGCAGTGGCAGTCCCCTGCACTGTCGCCGGATTGAGTTATGCTGTCAAAGAATACGGCACTCTGGATCTGAAAACAGTAATGCTCCCCGCGATTCAACTGGCCCGACGTGGGGTTCCAATCAACGAACATATGCGTTCGGTCCAGAAAGGCATGCTGGCCCGCATCAAAAATGGAACCCTCAATCCGGATGAATTTAAGACGCTGGTCGATGACTACCTGAATCACGGCAAGCCCTGGAAAGAAGATGCCCGTTTTTTCAGTCCGCAATTGAAAACTCTGGAACTCATCGCCGAATACGGGCGTGACGGCTTTTATCGAGGCGCTGTCGCTGAAGCGATGGTTGCCGCCTGCGGTAAATCGGCCGGCGGAATCCTGACGCTGGAAGACCTGAAAGCAACCCAACCCATTATTCGCAAACCACTGTCGACCAACTTCGATGGCTATCAGATTCTGACGATGCCCCCTCCGTCGAGCGGAGGGATCGCCATCATCGAATCCTTCAATATGATCAAAGCACTCGAACAACAGACACTAAAACATCCCTTCGGGAAACTGAAGTATCACTCCCCGGAGGAAATTCACCTGCTGACGGAAGTCATGAAACATGCTTTTGCTGATCGAGCAGAGTACCTGGGTGATGCCGACTTTGTCCCCGTCCCCATCGACCGGCTGACCAGCGGCACTTATGCCAGCGAACTGGCTCGTCGTATTGATCCGCAGCAGACAAAATCCATGAAGGATTACGGCCGCTACGTTCCTCCCCAGGATGGAGGAACCAGCCATTTCTCGGTGATGGATGCCCAGGGAAATGCAGTCGCCTGCACGGAAACGATCAACCTGACTTTCGGCAGTTATGTCGTCATTCCCAAATACGGAATCGTCATGAACAATGAGATGGACGACTTCGCTGCCATCTCCGGCAAACCGAATGCCTTTGGTTTGATTCAGGGAAAAGCCAACGAAATCGAACCCGGCAAGAAACCGCTTTCCAGCATGTCCCCCACGATCGCCGTCAAAGATGGAAAAGCGGTCTTTTCCGCTGGTGCCTCCGGTGGCCCGCGCATCATCTCCAGCACACTGCAAGTGCTGTTGAACATGATCGTGTTCGGTATGACGCCGACTCAAGCCGTTGATGCGCCACGCATCCACCATCAATGGGTTCCCGAAGATCTCCTTCTGGAGCCTGAGCTGTTTGGTCAGGCGGGTGAAAAGCTCAAACGGTTTGGACACTCAACGAAAAAGAGTTCCAGTCTGGCCGCCTCACAGGCCGTTTCCCGTCAACCTGATGGCCTGCGCGGACACAGTGACCCACGAAAACACGGTGCTGCTGCCGGGTATTAAAGACCTCTAGAAAAGGCGGATTACTTACCGGCTAATTTCTTTTCGATCTTAGCCTGGGTACGCAGCAACTGCTCTTTCACCACATCATTCTCTTCGGTTTCTGCACGCTCCTGCAAAGCAGCAATTGCTTCTGCAGTTCCAATCGACTGCAGGATATTACAGGCCTCGATGCGCAGTGAAGAATCGGGATCATTCAACAGTTGAAGCACCGGCTTTTCGGCGATTTCACCCATGATCTGCAGGGCTCTTCGAGCATCTCTCCGGTCTTCCCGGTCGGACAGTCGGCCCACAAGGACTTCAGCCATGGTCTGCGAATGAATGTTCGGCAGCAGTTTGATAATTTTCTCCCGGACTAGAAAATCTTTTTCTTTTTCCAGCAGTTCAGCGAATTCGCGTGTGGCGCCATCCGTGTACCAGACTGCCATCGCATTCACATGCTCGGGCATCCGGAAACCTTCCTTGGCCAGAGGCAGAGTTGCGGCGAGAATTGACGAAACTCGCTGCAGGTCCTGGGGATCAGGATCCATTTTGGCCAGTTTTTTACAGGCAGTGTCATGGGCGAACGAACTGGTCCCCGCAATCACACGCAGCGCCCAGTCGATTGTCTCTTCGCCTGGCCTGGGTTTTAAATCGCGGTCCGTGCCGACATCACTTTTGGGAATTACGGTTTTCTCAGGCGCGCTACCAATCGTCGGTACATTCCCGGTGGCTTGCATGTTTTTCAGCGACTCAGAATTCGCAGAAACTTTGAAGTCTGAATTCATCCCAGCATTACCGGACTGGACGTTCTGGGCGAGTACCTTCAGTTGAGGTAATTCTGTATCGACAGTGATGATTCGTTTTTGAATGTCGATCTCTTTGATCGCGCCACATTTCAACTTCTGAGCAAATGCAAACAGATCTGCAGGAGCTGGCCGCATAATCAAAACCAGTTGCTTATCAATCAGGTGTTGTTCGAGCTGAATTGGTTTCGCACTCCCAAGCTGCTGATTTCCCACAACCGGAGCAAGCGTTTGTATAATCAAGGGCATCGCTTCGGGCATGTTATCACTAATGCCGCGCACGATCACAGCGACTCCCGGATTCTGTGCATCGAGTGTGTACTTACTGGTCTCTGTGATGAGATCAACCTGGGAAGAGCCCGTTCCGGAAGCGGGTGACTGCGTTCCCGGTTGCATCGTTTTCGTTTCTGACTTTGAGCTTGTTACCTGCGTCCCATTTCTCTCATCGCTCGTCAACGCGTTACTCGATGTTGACCTTGGAGGCGACTGTTGCACGGATCGGGTACTTGACGAGGAAGTGCTCTTATTATTCGCAGGCGCAAATGGATTGGAGCTCACGCGCCGCTGCTCAGGCGAATTGGAACTGCCGCAGCCACTGAAGCACAGTGTCCCTGTAAGAAGTAATACCAGTAAAGTTGTTTTCTGAGTTGTAACCAGCATGGCGTATCGGTTCTGTTGATGAGGAAGGTGCCTGCTAAGTACGTGTGACAATTACTGAATGATCAATTGTACTTCACGCACAGGAGGGAGTGACACAAAAATGTGTAATAAATATAGACGTATTAACACAGCGCATGACGCATCTCGTGTCAGATGTATACACCATACTCCAAATTGGACGTATGTGCAACAGCCGTTTGCCTCTCTATTCCCCCAAATCTTCGCCAATTATTAATAAACCGGGTATTATCCCCAATATTGAGCCATTTTGGCCCGCAGAAATGCCACACTTTCCTGGAGTTCTTCCATCCCGTTGACGCCATCTTCGATGCTGATCCAGCTGTCGAATCCAACTTCTTTTAATTGTGAGAAGATCTCGTCGTAATCATTCAGCCCCTTGCCGATCACACCGTGGCTGAGACGACTGGCATATCCCAGGCTGTTTTCTTCTTTGCGCAGGTCCTCAATGGTCCCTTCAATCAGATAACGATCGCTGGCGTGCATCGTGACGACCCGCTCCTTGATCCGTGCCAGGAGCTCCAGTGGATCCTCTCCCGCCAGAATCGTATTGCTCGGATCATAGTTGACCCCGAAGTGGGGAGAATCAATCCGGGACATCAGATCGCAGAAGACATCCGCCATCTGAGCAAATTCCGGGTAGTCCCAGTAATTGTCTTTGTAATGATTCTCAATGATCAGGGTGAGCCCGAGCTTCTCCGCCAGCGGCAGACAGGCTTCGATTGAAGAGACCGTATACTGAATGCCCTCTTCCCGGGAGACTTCGGGGCGTCTCTGCCCGGATAGGACTCGACAATATTTTCCCCCCAATGCAGCCGTCATTTCCATCCAGAATTTTTCATGCTCGATCTGTTCTTTACGAAATGCTTCATCAGGATGAGTAAAGTCCGGCGAACAGCACATCATGGGAATTTCCAGTCCCTGATCCGTTGCCATCTTTTTGGCTTCCGGCCAGAAATTCTGATCTTTCATCTCCAGGAAGCCGGCATAGAATTCAAGTCCATCAATATCGAGTGTCGCTGCCAGTTCAATCCACTGCTGGAGTGTCATTTCACCGGACAGGCACAGTTCGTCCATAAAGGCTTTAGGAAACGCGGCTAGTTTGGGCATCGAATGTTCCAGTTTGATATTCAACGTTGCAGGAAATGTTTTACTTTAGCAGGGTGCTCAGCATCAGGGCGTGAGAACCGCTTTGACGATCTCGCCAGAGTGCATTGTCTCGAAAGCAGTATGCCAGTCACTCAGAGACCAGGTACCACCGATAATCGGATCGATGTTCAATTGCTCGGTCGTCAATAACCGAATCACCCGCTCCCAGATCGGCCAGTTATGGCTGAAACTGCCTTGCAGGCGAATATTCTTCTGTACGAGGGGATCCAGCGAGAAGCCCAGAGGTTGCGGCCCCCAGCCCACCTTACTGATCCAGCCCCCAGGACGAACGATCTCCAGTGACTTCTTCAATGTCACTGACACGCCGGCAGCATCGACTACACCATTCACGCCAAGACCATCTACCGCCACGCTCCACTCATCCAGACCGGCAATGATCGGTTCACAACCATACTCGCGAGCAGCGATTTCCAGACGGCCCTGATCCCGTTCCAGACCAACAACTGCAACTTCTGCTCCCTGCAGGCGAGCCATCGCAGCACACAGCAAACCAATGGGCCCCGGCCCAAACACAACGACCCGATCCCCCGGTTGTATATCGCCATTCATGACGACTGCATTAAAGGCCACGCAGCAGGGTTCCGTGAGAGCCGCTTTTTCCAGAGGCAGACTGTCAGGCACATGATGCAGACAACGCGCCGGCACCCGGACGAAACTGGTCATGGCGCCATTCACACCGTAGCCGAAGCCTTTTCGAGTCGGATCCAGATTGTAGCGTCCCTCGCGAGAGAGCGGATTGTCGGGATCGATGATGGCCGCTGTTTCACTGACGACGCGATCGCCGATCGACCAGTTACGAACCAGTTCACCCGTTCTGGAAATAGTACCGGCAAATTCATGCCCGAGTACAACGGGATAGTTGACCGGCCAACTATGGTCTGCCGTCCATTGATGCAGGTCACTGCCACAGACCCCCACGGCAGCCACTTCCAACAGCACCTCATCCGGTCCAATCTCGGGAACCGGAATCTCCTGTAATTCGACCGAGTCTGCCTCGGGAGCATAATTCACGACTGCCGTCTGCATTGATTCCACCTGACTCATTTCTGACCTCCAATCGCAACATCGCCGTAAGCGTGTACTTTTTCACAAATCAGCCGCAGTGAATCTTCCAGATCTCCACTGGCGGTCTTAAAGGAATCGGCATCAATGGTCAGCGGTGCTCCCAGTACGACCAGTGGTGCCCCATACTCGGGAGTGCGAATCGCCTGTTCGAGCGAAAGCCCACCCACAGCCTGCACGGGAATGCTGACAGCTTCGACGACTTCTTTTAATTGATCCAGGGGACTGGGCATCCGCTCGCCACGGGCAGCGATTCCCCGACGTTCATCATAGCCGACATGATGAATCACATAGTCGCATCCCAGGTCTTCCAGTTTTTTCGCGGCGGAAACCATGTCATCTGCAAGATTATCTCCCATGACTTCGACGCCATGATCTTTCCCCGCTTTGACCACGCAGTGAATCGTTTCTTCATGTGCCCGTGACATAACAACAACGTGCGTCGCACCTGCCTTGGCCATCATTTCCGCTTCCAGGTAACCACCATCCATGGTCTTGAGATCCGCCACGATCGGAGTTTCCGGAAATGCTTTTCGCAACTCCCTGACACAGTTCAAACCCTCTGCCAGAATCAGAGGAGTGCCGGCTTCCAGCCAGTCCACTCCTGCCCGCATCGCCATCGCTGCCGTTTCGAGCGCCTCTTCAATATTGGTCAGATCCAGTGAAATCTGTACGATCGGCTTCATAAATTCATTTCACTTTCTGTGTCTGTAGCGGTAAGCGTCTTAAAAAAAGATGATCTGTTCATCTCTGTAAATCACTTCAAACTAGACTCGATTTCATCCTAACCAAAGGATTTCAGAAATGCGACTGCTGAGGCTCCGATCCGGAACAGAGCCTCTTATTCCGGGCTGACCTGCTCTCCAGAACGCTCCCCAAATCCAAACCACAGGCCCCAGAACAAACATGGTATTACGTACACTTCTATTTTAGGTGATCTCCGCACATCCCACTGGAAGTCTTCGTAAACGTTAAAGTTTAACACCCATCAGCCCGGCAGTGTGGAATTTGACGGTTTTGAGGTAAATTCTGATCTTCCGGATTCCGATTCGATTAATGGCGTGCTCTGTACGCAAAGGAAAACTGTTTGACTCTGGATGATTGACAGGACAGCCAGAAATGCCTGCTGAAACTATCGATGACTATCAGGTGCAGCACCATCTGAACGAACATCACTCCTCGCTCGGTTTCCGGGCGCTGGTCATATTAATGATTGCACTGGTCGGGGGCGTCAGTTGCGCTCAATGGGTCAGAGGACTCCGCGTTGACAGTTACGTCGGCTCGCTTCAAGCCCCGAAAACGATCGTCACTGCGCGAACCGATGCGGTGATTCAGAAAATGCATGTCACAGAAGGACAGACAGTAGACAGCGAGGATATTGTTGTAACACTCTTTGATCGCTCGCTCGAAAAAACCTGGCAGGTCAAACAACAGCAGTTAGCGGCTCTGGAAGCAGAGCTGGAACAGTCCAAGGCAAAAACTGAAGTTGAACTGGCGTTACGCAATAAAGAAATCGAGTCCGAAGTCTTCCAGGCCAAACTCAAATCATCTCAGTACCTCAAAGAGCAGTACATTCATCAGATTACCAATCTGGCCTGGCAGGACTTCCTGCAGGATTACGATTCGATCTCCAGCAGTGGCTCGAACGAAGAAGTATTTCGCTCACTGGTTTATGAAAGTCGTCTTCCTGATGAGAATCGGATCACCGCCATGCTGCGACAGGAATCGGCTCGTAACTCGGCCGAAGTGTTTGCAGCGCGCGTCAAACTCTGTGAAGAACAGATGGCCGAATTGAAAGCCCTGCAAAGAAAACTTCCTCAGCAGATTCGCCTGGCGATGGGAGTCGAAGTGATCAAGAATCGACTCGAACAGGTGAAAAACGAGCTGAAACAACTCGAAACCCAACGCGAAGACCTGCAGCTCAGAGCTGGTCGCTACGGCACCGTCGGCATGCTTGAAAAAGAAGTCGGTGATACCATCCAGAAGGGGGCTCCTATCGTAGAACTGTTCGATAAAGACCATCCCTATCTGCTGGTTGAAGTCCCCTCTCGCAAGATCAGCCTGTTTGAAGAAGGGACTCAGGTCAAAATTCTTTTCTCGGGAGATCTCAAGGGGAAGGGCGTTGTTCGGAAAATCTCAGAGCAGGCCGTCCGCAAAACGGGATCCAACGAAAGTCTGATTCTGGTACATGTCGAGCCGGCAGGTCCACTCTGGCCAGAACTGCCCATGGGAACAACCGTCGACATCTCTCTGGAGAAATAATCGACCCAGGCCGCAGAATAGGAATTTCATTCCAGATGCAGTGAAATCCTAACCTCAGGTAAAGCCATGCCTTGCGTCAGATGAGCTTCAGTTGAGTGAATTTCGGCTTGCAATCCAGACAAAAAGACTACAATATTTGTCCATTCCAGTGATTCTTGTCAGGAGTAACTTTTCACTGGAGCCTGATCTTTTCTCTCTCACATGCTTGGGAATCCACCACAGGCGCCCCCTTTTCCGTGAGAGATTTTCAGGTACGTTCTTTAACAAATCGGGTCGTGCGGCTGCAGGAAGCTGGTTCGCCGAGTTTCATTCTCAAACCATTTGTAGTGAGGAGAAGACCGTTGGGTAATTCAGCTACCATTCCTTTTTCAGCACATCAGACAGATCAGTTATCAGTCGATGCGATTGAGGAGATTAAGCTGCGCACCTGGGCACGAAAGAACTACACCGAAGTATCGCAGCGCGACGATCTCTGGCACCCTGTCATCCTGGATGAAATGCTCCGCATTGACCAGGAGTAACTCTGAATCTTCCGGTGCGTCTGACTCAGTATTCCTTCAATATCGGAAGAATCTCTGTCTGGCGCTCCCCGGCTGTAACATGGACTTTGCAGGCTTCATCTACAAAGACATTGATCTCACTGCGTACCCCGAACTCGGGTAGGTAGATTCCCGGCTCGATCGAAAAGCAGGTCTGAGGCAGGATGAGCCGTTCCTCATGGGTTTCCAGGTTGTCCATGTTGGCACCATTCCCGTGGGTCTCCTGTCCAATGCTGTGACCAGTGCGGTGCACGAAGTACTCGCCATACCCCGCTGATTCGATGACATCGCGACAGGCCTGATCCACTTCCCAACCTTGAATTGGCTTACCGGAAGCAAAAGCTTCTTCCACTCTGGTAATGCCGGCATCACGTGCTTCCGCCACGATCTGAAAGATCTTCGAGTACGCTTCCGGGACTTCAGTTCCTGCAAAGCCAACACGGGTCATGTCACTGTAAACACCGCGGGGGACATCGCACTTGGCCCACAGGTCAATCAGTACAAAATCCCCTTCACGAATCGCCGTATCTGTGCCGGTACCAGTTTCATAATGTGGATTCCCACTGTGTGCTTCACGCGCCACAATCGGAGGATGATAAGTCGTCAGACCCGTCTCTTCAAAGTGTGCCATGATCACATCACAGACGGCCTGCTCTTCGACACTCCCCTGCTCGCGAATCTGACGGGCGATGAATGACCAGGCGACCTCAAACGCCTGGTCGGTACTGACGCCCGCACGCTGATGCAGTTCCCATTGCTCCTGACCCCAGACCGCTTCAAACAGTTGCACCAGATCTCCAGAAGGCACAATGGAGTCGACCGATTCGCGTACCAGTTCCACCGTTCCAGCATCCACGCGGGAAATGTAAGGATTGGCATTGCGCGGTGAATACTCCATCGCAACCTGACTGGTTCCTTTCAGAATCGACGCAAGGCCCGCTTCCAGCTCCTGCCACTTGAGGTAAACAACCTTGTCTCCCGGCAGATGATCGAGTGCTCCCGATTCAATCCGGTGGACCAGTTTCAGGGGTGTCCCCACTCGGGGAACAAAGTAAAAAAAGCGACGAGAGCCGATGGCTGCTTCAGGAATATCCAGGATCCGCAGGGCTAGCACGTTACTGCCACGGAAATCGTAAAATAGCCAGCCGTCCAGCTGAAACTGGTCTAACGCAGCCTGTACCCGGGAAAGATCGAACATCGTCTCAATGCCTGCTGATTCAGAGTAAGCGAGTGGTAGATACGGAACATATTTGCCGTTACCCAAATCAATGTAAGACCTTAGAAATATTATTTCAAGAAGAGATCCGCAGCAGCATTCCTCAAACTGAACGAACTTCCGGGAAAAACCCTCTGTTTGCCGGTGCTTTCTGTTGCGTATCCTCGTAGTGGTCTGGACAATAAACGCCGGTTTTGAGATTCCCCGATCTAAATTGCAACAAATCAGGCATTTCTTTTTTTTATCTGAGACTGAGGAGAAATTACGATTTCCACTGTATCGACTGAACTTGCATTCCAGAAGTGTATTTCACCTGATTGTGAGGCCACCTATTCTCTGGATGAGGTATTAACCGGTTGCCCCAAATGTGGCGAGCTGCTTGATGTCACTTATCAGTGGGACCAGGTGCCGCTGCCTCAGTCATTACGTGATTTCGAAAAACGCTGGAGTCATCGCAATCGACCACTCGATTTCAGTGGTGTCTGGCGGTTCCGCGAACTGCTCCCCTTTGCCAGCGACGAACAGATCGTCACGATTGGCGAAGGCCAGACGATGCTCAAAACCTCTCAGCCTGTCGCTCGCTATGTTGGTGTCAACGATGATGGCTTGTTCCTGCAGTATGAAGGACTGAACCCTTCCGGCAGCTTTAAAGATAACGGCATGACAGCCGCGTCTACCCATGCGACTATGGTCGGCGCAAAAGTCGCCGCCTGTGCTTCTACCGGAAACACCAGCGCCTCACTGGCCGTCTATGCCAGTGTCGCTCAGAAATTCAAAGTTGTCGTTTTCGTCGGCAGTGGAAAAATCGCCTTTGGCAAACTGTCACAGGCACTGGATTATGGTGCGAAAACGATTCAGATCCAGGGAGACTTCGACGATGCTCTCGCACGCGTGCGTGAAGTCTGTCAGACCGAAGGCATCTACCTCTGCAACAGCGTCAATCCCTTCCGTCTCGAAGGTCAGAAATCGATCATGTATCGCGTCCTGGAAGGACTCGACTGGCAGGTGCCGGACTGGATCGTTGTTCCCGGCGGAAACCTGGGGAACTCCAGCGCATTCGGCAAAGCGTTCATGGAACTCAAGGCACTCGGCCTGATCGATCGGATTCCGCGTCTGGCGATCATCAACGCCCAGGGCGCCAACACTCTGTATCAGCTCTATGAAAAAGAGGGGCTCCGCTGGAACGGAGGTCGCTATGACCGCGATCGCTCTTCCGATTTCTTCACGAAGATGGATCAGGAAAATCGCCGGGCTTCCACTCTGGCCAGTGCGATCGAAATCAATCGTCCCGTCAATTTCTCTAAATCACTCCGTGCCCTCGATGTCTGTGACGGCATCGTGCGTGAAGTCAGTGATCAGGAGATACTGGATGCCAAAGCTCAAGTCGGCGCTGGTGGTCTCGGCTGCGAACCTGCCAGTGCAGCAAGCGTCGCTGGAGCCCGACTCCTTAGAGAAGAAGGCGTCATTGCCGCCGGCGATCGCGTCGTCTGCATTCTGACCGGGCATCAGCTGAAAGATCCCAACGCGACCGTAGCATACCATTCTGCGACTGATGAACATCTGGATGAAAAACTGATGAATCATGGCGTAAACAAAACGCCTTTTTCGAACGGACCTATTGTCGTCGAGAATGATTTAGATAAAATAATAAATGTGATTCGATCTTTCTAATCATTACCAACGCGCTGGAAGTTTCCTGTAATTGAAACGAAATCTTAATGCACATCAGTGTGTTTCAGCTTCATAAACAAAGCGATACTTTAACCGGTGAGAATTAAGATAAGGGAAAAGGAATGAGCACACCCTTTGAGGAATTGGAATACTTGGCTGACTTTCTACCCGAGGAAGGAGAGTCAGTGATTGTTTCACGGAATCATGGTGAACTGGTCTGTGAAAATTTCCAGAAAGAGCGTCCACTGGATGAGATGGCCAGTCCCGAATTCTACGGGCATCTGGTACACGCCAACGAACGGCTCAATGCCCTGGTCGCCCGTCCGGTCTGGATCGCGCTATTGACCTGGTTCTGGGCCTGCGTTCTCATCCATCGCCAAATGGAACTGAGCTGGGATGGCTGGTATCTGGATCTGGGGCTGGGCCTGGTGGCTATGGCAGTCTGCTATGCCGCGATCCGCTTCCGCCAGGATCGCTACTTCAAAGACGAAGTACGCCCCACCTTGAACCGCCAGATGTATGGCAGCAACCTGAGCAAATACGCCCTGGTCGGTGTGATCAGACAACGTCCGGAACTGCGTACCCTGCTGGATACGCTCTCACGTTCGCTAAACTGATTTTGGTTCCACAGAACCTTCACACTCTGAAGCCTGATACACCACCCGTCCGTGCAAGTAAAGATCGGACTCCAACTGCTGCACTTCCAGTTCGGTGATGTTTTCAAAAGAGGGAATCTGCTCAAGGCCGATTCCCGCCATGGGTGTGATCGCGGCCGCTCCACCAACAAGCTTCGGAGCGAGGAATACGTGCACCTCGTCAATCAGCCCTGCATCGAAACCAGAGCCCAGCAACCCACCGCCCCCTTCGATCAGCACGTTTGTCATCTCTCTACGCCCCAGCTCCCTCATAAATAATGTGAGGTCAGGGCGGGTTGAATCAGTGTCACCTGCTATCAGACACACTTCGACACCGGCCTGTTCCAGCCGTTGTATATTTTCCGCCGGCGCAGATGGATGAGCCACCACCAGCACGGGAGCCTCAGAAATGGTACGAACCAGCTTGGACTTACAGGACAGCGTCGCCTGAGAATCAACGACAATTCGCGTGAGTGTACTCTTTCCTGCAGGTCGCGCAGTGAGCAGGGGATCGTCCGACAGTGCCGTTTGATGCCCCACCATGATTGCATCCATACGCCCCCGCAGCTCATGCACGATTGCACGTGACCTGCTGTTGGAGATCCACTGCGAATGCCCTGTACGGCTGGCAATCTTTCCGTCGAGCGTCATGGCCCATTTGGCATGTATCCAGGGCAACCCCTGTGTTACTCGCTTCACAAAAGGCCTCACAAGTCTCTGTGCTTCTTCTTCTAAAAGTCCGACTTCGACTTCAATCCCGGCTGCTTTGAGATCAGCGATTCCACCACCGTCCACATGCGGTGCAGGATCACGCATCGCAATCACAACTTTTTTCACACCCGCCTGTATCAATGCCTGGGAACAGGGGCCGGTCTTCCCCTGATGGCAGCAGGGTTCCAGGGTCACATAAACAGTCGCCCCACGGGCCTTTTCTTCTGCCATTTGAAGCGCGTGGATCTCTGCATGGGGACCACCACACTTTTGATGATAGCCTTCTCCCAGAAGCTGTAGCCGATGATCTACGATCACCGAGCCCACAGCGGGGTTGGGTTCTACAAAACCTTGCCCCAGGCGGGCCAGCTCCAGGGCACGCTGCATGACAGCTTCAGGGCTGGAAAACTGACTGATCGGATCCACGGCCTAAATCACTTTACTTCAGGTGACAGCATTGAGTTGATCCTGCCCCGCAGAATCAACTCCGGATGATTACGATTGCCCCGGCAGCCAGAGCTTCGATCCCGAACCGGAATCCGCCTCGGGAGTCGCTTCACCAGGTGCCCAGATCCCTTCGCTGGAAACATTGCCCGCCAGATCACCGGTATCCAACAGTGACGATTCTTTCATCCAGGGAAGATCCAGATCAAAGGCCTGCGCGAATGCCTTCAGGTACTCTCTGATCTGAGGCATCTTTTTCCCATATTTGTCCCAGATCTCTTTCATGAAATCAGAGAGCCCTGGATCCGAAGTGTCTTCCAGCCGGAAAGACAACTCACGCATCTTCCACTGGAGTTCATTCTCAAACGCCTGACTCGCCTGCGCGTTTTCCTGACCTTTGTGAATCCAGGACAGCATCTCTGCACGCTGATTCTTCTTATGACAGATCTCTGTCAGCGTAGTGTAGACGCGATCCAGGTCGACTTCTTTTTTGCATTCATCCCTGCTGAGAACTTCGATCAACACGTCATACAGAAAACGGGGATGCCGAATTAATAAAGCCCGATTGAAGATATACATCAATTGCCGATCACTCAATTCCTTAACCGGAATCCGGTTCTGTGTCATTGAGGAACACGTATTGAACTGCGACGACTCGTCAATCTCCAGCGCAGGCAGCTCGGAAACTTCCAGCGCGGGAGACAGCTCTGCGAAGTCCAGGAAATGGCCCAGAGAAAGCGTCTGTGCGTCCAGAACGTACACGGCCGCGGTTAGCGATACTTTGAGACTCTCATCCTTCGCCGCTTCAACAGGCGTTTTCCCGTCCAGTCCTGCCAGGGGAGTTTCCGGCCACGTCTTGGAAAGCAGCACTTTCCACTGCTCCGCTTCCAGTTCCCGTCGTTTGAGAATGGGCATTTTCTGAGGGAAGCTCCAGCGGAAAAAGAGAGGCCACTGCTCAGTAGGCACAGGTGATAGCGGAGTCCCCGTATCTTCACATTCCGGCTCCAGTTCCTGCAGACCACACTCAGTTTTGCCGTCTTTCCCGAGAGCGTCTGCGAAAATCTCTTCCGCTTGTGTCAGTTGATCACCCTCGTAGGCATACAATCGAATGTTCGCCTTATGACCCAACTGGCGATCTGCATCAAAGACATCAATATCACCAATTACCGTGGGGACATTTTCGAGAGTGATCGCTTCGCCGCGGGATTCGGCATTAAGTTCGGTGTTGAGAATTTGATAATACGCAACAGGAGTCGTCTCCTCCTGATCCTGTGGTGGAGGAACGTTGCCTCTTAAAACCTGCGGGTGCTGATCCAGCAGGCCCAGGAATTTCGCAAGTGATTCGACTTCGTAAATCTTTTCGATCGAATTAACAACTTCAGCCGTGTTATTCAGATCTAGCAGCTGTGCCAGTGTTTCCAGCTCAACAGCTTCAGCAAATTCCGATTCCAGTTTCGCAGCCTGATGAAACAGCTCGGCGGCCTTGACTTCATCTGTCGCCCAGGCATAACAGAAGGCTGCGTTTTTCCAGAGGATGACCAGCCCGGTCGCTTCTGCCAGTTGTTTAAACAGACCTGCAGCGGAACGATAACATCCGAGATTCGCCAGGCGCTGTGCTTTCTCAAAAGTGGTCTGCTGTTCGCTCTCTTCGAGGGGACAGCGTTCCAGGACATGCACTCCCCGGAACTGATACGGGATTTGATCATCCCCGTCAAACTCCAGCAGATTCATAAACAGGTTCTGCTGATATTCCTGTGAGGCCACCCGCATCGCCAGAGCGAAATGCTCCCGGGCCGCCAGGTAATAGCCGCGCATCTGCAGGGCAATCGCAATACTGATCGCCAGAGGAGTCGCCAGACTGACATCGACGGCGGCACACTTCTGAAACGCCGTATAAATGGTTTTTTGGGACTGCTTGTATCCATGTGCCAGAAATGAAGAAGTCGCCAGCAGAGAATGGGCGGCGGGATGATCCGGTTCTCGCTCCAGGCATTCATTCAATGGAACCAGCGCGTCTTCAAAACGTCGCTCAGCCATCAGGATCTGAGCTTCAGTAATATAGCTCAAAGGTTGTTCGGGATATTTCTTCTTCAGGCGATCCAGAAGTTGCAATGCTGTCGCCGTCTGATGAGTCTCATGCAGATGCGATATTTTGCTGACCTCGTCTCCGATCGAGTGACAGCAAAACTTATATTTTTTCCCGCTGTTGCAGGGACAGGGATCATAGGGATCAATACTCATAACCTCGGCCTTCTTGGTTTCCAGGATGGGTATTTGGCGGACGGGCAGCTCTCTCGGAAAACAGCGTACTGATACAGGTTCGAAGTAGAGTGTCTGCTGAATGACCATCAGAATTCAGCAGGTCATCATATCATATCAGAAACGCGCATGACACGCGCTGTCGATACACTTCTCTAAGAAAATGCAGACTCTCACAGGGGCGCAGAGATGTCTGCCTCCTGATACCAGTTCGAGCAAGAATGAGTGATTATCAGCTGTCCAAAGCCTGCTTCAAATCTGCCACCAGATCGTCCGGGTTTTCAATCCCTACAGATACACGAACGGTCTTTTCAGTGATCCCCGCCTCACGGCGTGCCGCTTCAGTCATGGAAGCGTGGCTCATGCTCTCCGGATATTCGATGAGAGATTCGACGCCACCCAGTGATTCAGCCAGCAGAAACAGCTTGGAGTTCAGCATCACTTTTTCGGCAACCGGACGCCCGTCTTTAACATCGAAACTCAGCATCCCGCCAAAGCCACTCTGCTGACGCTTAGCCAGCTCATGATGCGGGTGCGATTCCAGTCCCGGATAATAGACGCGTTCCACTTTGGGATGCGCTTCCAGCATCTGTGCCAGAGCCATCGCTCCCCGCTGATGCGCCTCCATACGTGCTCCCAGGGTCTTAACCCCGCGCAACACCAGCCAGGCATCGAAGGGAGAACATCCCAGTCCCAGTGCATTGGAAATATATGCGACCCGCTCAGCCAGCTCATCTGTCCGCGAAATCACACAGCCTCCCACCACATCGGAATGGCCGTTCAAATACTTCGTCGTCGAGTGCAGAACAATGTCGACTCCATATTCAATGGGCCGCTGCAGATAAGGAGAGCAGAAAGTATTATCGGCGATTGTAATGATGCCCGAGCCTGTCTCGGCTGCTACTTTCGTTACAGCCTGGATGTCGACCAGATTCAACAGCGGATTGCTGGGTGTCTCGATCCAGATTGCCTTGGTTTCCGGAGTGATGGCTGCACGGACGTTTTCAATGTCACCCATCTTGACGAAGGAGAATTTAATTCCCCATTTGGTGAAGACGTCTGCGAACAGGCGGTAGGTACCACCGTAAATGTCATCGCCGGCGATGATGTGATCGCCGGGTTTAAACAGATGCAGGGCCAGTGTGATGGCAGCCATACCGGTGGCAGTAGCGCGACAGCTGACGCCCCCCTCCAGAGCAGCGATGTTCTCTTCCATCGCACTTCGCGTCGGGTTTCCGCTACGTGTGTAATCGAATCCTTTGTGACTCTCCAGGCTGTCCCAGTAGAAAGTCGAGGAAGTATAGATCGGAGTTGTACAGCTGTTAAAGGTACTGTCCTTGTCGACTCCGGTATGAACACACTTTGTTTCAAAACGCATAGCTAACCATCCAATATCATGATTTGTCGAAGTAAAAGGTCCCGCACGATGACCCGAAACTACAGGTTCTGTCCGCTAGACACCAGATACTGACCCAGGTTCTAGCTGTAGCAGGATTAGTGAAGAATACAGACCTGAACCGCTGGCTGCCACTCAACAGGCACTCCAACTGCGCACGAATTGATCTGTACAGGGTTCATGTAACTTGAACGATCCGCGAACCCATGGTCTGACAACCACTTGCCACCTGGTCCGTAGATTAACGCGCCTCATCAAATAAGGGCGTCGACAGGTAACGCTCACCCGAATCGGGCAGAATCACAACAATGGTTTTACCTTCTGCTTCGGGGCGTTTGGCAATCTCCAGGGCAGCATGCATCGCTGCACCACAACTGATGCCGCAGGTGATCCCTTCTTTTTTGGCGATCAGACCAGCCATTTCGAAGGCTTCATCGTCGGTAACCTGGATCACTTCATCGATCAATGAGGTATCGCAGTTACCGGGAATAAACCCGGCTCCGATCCCCTGAATCTTATGTTTTCCTGGCTCACCACCTGACAGAACTGGACTGCTCGTCGGCTCGACTGCCACCGATTTCACATCGAGCCCCTGATCCGTCTTCAGAAACCGTGAAATACCCGTGATTGTTCCACCGGTCCCCACCCCAGCGACAATGTAATCGACTTTGCCCTCGGTATCCTTCAGAATTTCAGGACCGGTGGTTTTGAAGTGAATTTCCGGATTTGCCGGGTTTTCGAACTGTTGTGGCATGAAGAATTCCGGGCTGGCAGCCAGTTCTTCTGCTTTCTGGATCGCGCCTTTCATACCGTCAGCCCCGGGTGTCAGTACCAGGTTGGCACCGAAGCCTTTCAACATCAGACGTCGTTCTACGGACATCGAATCTGGCATGGTCAGGGTTAACTTGTAACCGCGGGCCGCACAGACGAAGGAAAGCGCGATGCCGGTGTTACCACTGGTCGGCTCCACCACCTGCATTCCAGGCTTCAGTTTTCCGCTCTTTTCCGCATCCCAGATCATGTTCGCACCGATGCGACACTTAACACTGTACGCCGGATTTCGACCTTCAACTTTGGCCAGGATTGTCGCCTTCAACCCTTCCGTCAAATGGTTGATCTTAACCAGAGGGGTCCGACCGATTGTTTCAGAGTTATCTTGATAAATGGGCATATTAACGCTCTTTCAATGAGTGGAACTTCCAGATGTATGTTCAAATACGGACCTGTGACTGAAAGATTGCCAGTTTTGGCGTAAACAGTTAAGGAACTTGAATTTGACAATCCTCGTCAGCTCGCCTGTATTATGTAAGATCGCTGAAAATGAGGCAATCCCTATCTCAACCCCTTCCAAATAGCTAATTGGGGACAAATACAGGCAAGTACGCCTGCAGATCAGGCGTCAGCGGATCGCCTTACATCTGGAATGTGGCTAATCCTGTGAAAATGAAAGCGTGAACGGTGCCGTTGGTCCGACGGTCTGCTTCCGATCTGAATAAAGCAATGCTTCTCCAGGGGTGCTGACCAGCCCGTCTGCTGAGACTGATATTTGCTCGATTCGGGAGTGCTGATCCTGTTGCGAAGCGGCCTGATACTCCGCCCACTGATCGGCACTGTAATCAGTTTCCATCCAGCGGAACCGACCGACGCCATACAGATTATAATCCAGGAAACAGTCTTTAGTCCGCAGATCCAGAATCGTGTCACATTTGCTAACCGCCGTCAGAGTCAGATGACCATGGCTTTGCGCATCTATGGATACGCCAGTTCTGGTACCTGTGATCACGGTATGCTCAACAATCGCATGAGCACCATTACGGACACTGAGCCCCGCCGCGCTTCCCTCTCCAAACACGGACACATTCTGAGCAAATAGAATCGTCCGGGCCAGAAGATTCTGTTCTCCACCAATCAGGTGGCGCGGCACCGCGCCGGCGATATCAATTTCTTTTTGTGTATTGTTGCGGACCTGACAGTCGACCAGTGAATGGTAACCACCCACCAGACTGACACCCACCTGATTCTTTTCTGCCAGCACACCGTTATAAACGGAACGGGACGCGTTGACATCCTGAATACCATAGAAGTTGTCATGGACATAAGCGTTCTGAACAATAAGCCCCCCCGCTTCATGAATGGAAATACCATCATCGCCGTTGTGTCGCGCGACTACATTCTCCAGTCTAATGCCGCGACAGTCTCCATGAATATTGAACCCATCGTTCGTAAAATGTTCCGCGATCAGGTTCTGGCAGGAAATGTAGCTGGCACTGGTCAGAGTCAATCCACTGACCTGCAACGTCGCTTCCAGTTTATAGTCGACAGGTCGCTTTCCTGCTGCGCAATATAGATAGATCCTGTGAGACTCTCGATCCCAGTAATGCTCCCCCTCTTTCAGAGCTTCTCGATTTCTGGCAGCAGGCAGACGTTTCCCTGCTGATACCAGAAACGGATTTCCGTACGGAGTCTTATCCAGTTGTAAGACGTAGACTCCCTCTCCCGTCGATTTCCATTGTTCCGCGGAGAGTGACACAAGACCTGAAATAACCGCTCCATTTCCCTCGATCAAAAACGGTCGATCAGGAGTCCCGCCCAGCTTGCGAAACAGCATCGATTCCCGGTAGACGGTGCCTGTATTCGCCAGTTCGATTCGGTCGCTGGTTTTGGAAAGCGAGATCGCCCGGGCAATCGTTGCCACAGCGGTTTTCTCTGAAAGCCCATCGTACTCATCGCTGCCCGTTTGGTTATTGACATAGTAAGTGGCAGCCTGAATATCGGAACCGCTCACAACTCCAGCGATGATCGAAGTGCAGAGTAAAGCGAAACAGGGAAATCTCATCAACAGAAAAGGGGCACAAGATTTAACATGATCTGACATGAACAGGAATCCGAAATCAATGGTGGGTGTTACGTGAGGAATTCAGGGGTCAACTGTGCGGGAAGAAGTAAGGAATGATCTGCATCTGAAATGCCTGTAGACTGAAATAACCAAAAAAGGCGGCAGCCCAGACCATTGTGACAAATCTTAGCGGGCTGGTGCTGATACTGCGACTCAGAATTTTCGAATTCATGTACAACAGGATCATCGAATACAGGAACATCACGCCGCCATTCATGGCAGCGGAAGTTTTAATCAAAAACAAAGGCTGACTGAAATGCGGATTAATCGATCCATAGAGCAGGATCGCTGAGCCTAAAAGAATTTCTCCCCACAAGAAGAAATAGTAGAGTTTGCTCAGAGACCAATGCTCGTTTTCCCGCAAATAATTGACTTTAAGAATGTCCGCAGAGATGCGGGCCGTCGCATCCAGCACCCCCAACTCCGTAGTCAGCAGAATCGCCACCCCCATCAACAGAAACAGCAGCTTGAACGTGTTCCCTAATTTTGCTTCCAGAAGCATCGCCTGGCCCCAGATAAAATTCAGTCCTTCACCAAACTTATCCATGCCCTCCCGAAGCTGGCCATTGGCTTCATAAAACAGGGAATACGATATCAGAGACAGCAACACGAGGCAGGCCAGACAAGTCAAAAAGAAACTGAAAAAATGTTCGATATTGGCTGCTCGCCACCACTGTTTCCAGCGTTCCTGATTTTCCGGCGTATGCTTGAAATGATAGCCGACTTCACTGACCGCCTCTTCCTGTCCGGTAATCGGACTCGTAATGCGGCCAATGTACTTCCCCATTCCATAGCCTTTGTCTTTGATAAAGTTGCTCTGCCCCAGGTTCATCGTTCCCCCGGCACCCGCGAAAGCCAATGCCCCCAGCAGTGCCATCGTTCCCAGACCGCTGGAAGCGTCAGGCATTTTGCCGATACTGATGGCTCCTTCCAGCATGGCGGTCACTGCATAAGGCTGGATGAGATAGATCCCCAGGATGACGGCGATCACGAAAATCATGCCCACCAGAAAGATCTGAATCTTTTCTACCGTATTGTAAACCACAGGTCCGGTGGTCAGGACAACCCCCACCAGCAACAGTCCCGCAATCCCCAAAAACGCGCTATACTTCGCCTCGTAATTGAGATCCGTTCCCTGCTGAATCTTCTGAAAAATTAGCGCCGACTGATCCGGAATCTCATTCTGTTGAAAAGCCAGACTTAATTTGTCACGTTCCGGTTCACTCATGGGTCCGCGCCACTGAAGCGTGCCTGAATCCGAAGAATAACTCGCCTTCTCAGAGACTTTCGACAGATCGAATTGCGCTGGTGCAGGATCTAGTTGGGCTGTAGCAATTGTCTCCGGCCCCAGAAATGTCCAGCTCAGCATGGTTCCCGCTCCCGTGGCCCAACCGGGCCACGCCCACGGGACAATATTCAACATCAGCATGATCCAGGCCCAGTTTTTGTTCAATCGACAAAACCCGGTAATCGCACTTTCGCCGGTCACCAGCGTCCAGCGTTCGATTTCCATATTCATAAAAAACTGTGTCATCACTCCCAGCAGACAGGCCCAGAAAAATATGAAGCCCGTTTTGTAAGTGATATAAGGCCAGAGTACAAACTCGCCGGACCCCAATGACAAGCCAGCCAGCATGATGCTGGGACCAATCATCTTTTTCCAGGAAATCGCGGCAGGCAGATCGCGATACTTCAACGGGGGCAGGGACTGGTGTGGGATGACATCATCGGGAACCAGTTCTTCATCAACAACGGCACTATCGTCTGACATGTAGAGCGTCTTTCTTGAATGGCGAGCGAAATTCAGAAGCAGATCATTCTAAAATGAACCCGATCAGACTGCCACTCTCGCTGAGAACTTCGATCAGATTCAGAGATTCCAGAAAACAGATCTCGCATTCTCTCAATCAGAGTTGATCGGTTTGATCCAGGAGACCTGCGTTATCAGATGATTCAGAGAGGCAAATGAAATGTGGGCATTAGTTGCATAGCGAGGTGAAGAATTCGCCGGGAAGGTCGCCAGCGTCGCATCACCTACCAGAAAGACATTGAAGTCTTCTGATAAATTTTCGTAGCCGGCAGTCGTTTTACAGAAACACATGTCTGTCGCATAACCGGTTAACAGCACATGGCGGATCCCCTGCTTCTTTAAAAATTCCTTCAGGGGTGCATAGCCTTCCCGGTCGAAGATCAGCACATCATCATCGTGGACCGTAATGTCGGCAGTAACAGGCACCGGCACATCCCAGAACCCCTTGCCGTTAAAGTGATCGCCGGCACTCAAACCGGAAAACTGCTTGAAGTAATCAATCACAGGCTGTTCCTGCGAGAGCGTTATTTGCGCTGGCAACGGTTTCCCCCGATAAGGCAGACTTTTCAATTGTTGTGCCAGATCCTTCCGTGCCTGTGCGCGTTCCTCTGATGTTGGATTGTAATCGAATGTGCGATACAACTTTTTTCGGATCGGATCGACTTTTCCAATCAGGCTGTACATGATCAGCGCATTCTGCTTTCGCATTCGCTTCAGAAAGGGATCTATCACTTCCCGCGTGTGCCGACCTGCTAAATGATTCTTTTCGGGAGTACAGAAATCCGCGGCGCCCGCTGGTTCTGGTGTCTGCCACCCCTGACCGTCATCAATCCCCCAGGGATGAACCATGATCACTGCGGTCTTCTGAATCGAAATACGATTCGGCATTTCGATAATTCCCCGGGCATTATAAGAAAATCGCCACGCGCGGACCGACAGATCTGCATCGGCATCATCGACCAGCAGTGGAGATTCAAATCGTCGTAACTCTTCGATGGGCTGTACGAATTCGGGATGATCCGCGAGCAAGGGTTTTGCATTTTTGATCGGCTGCAATGTGTTTTGATATATACGTGGCTCGTCACCAGCCCACACCGGGCGTATTACCAGGCTGTGACTGATAAGGCTCAAAGCCATGAGGGATAGAAACTTCATATCAGAATGACTCCTTGTAATAACCTCAGTGTTGCTTTTCCCGGTAGCGCCCGGCAATTTCACTCAGTCCCACAATTTCTGCCTGGTCTCCCGCCTGCTGCACCAGTTTGCAGATCAGCTTCACCGTTTCGAAATCGGGGTCTTCAACATACATGATGGAAGGATGACATAGAAAATCAAAAACAAATTTCTGTTCAATCGCCTGTTGCACACACAACTCGACTGATTTCAAAAAGTACTTTCGCTTCCAGCGGCTTGTTCGGAAGGCCCCTACATCACTGATCGGGCTCATGGGTATTTCGACGAGCCCCGTTGGATAGACATAAGGCTGCGCAGACCGTTGTGCTTCCAGAATAGAATCAAATATTTCCTGCTGGGGCTCAGTCCCCGGCTCACTATATTTGTGACGGGGATATTTAGAACTGACCCATTGAAATCCTTCTGACTGCAGCAGCTTCTGCAAATCTTCCCGTTGATCGAGCCCGGCACTGGCACCGCCGGGTGTTCGAAAGCCGTCCGGCTTGATATTCAACCGTTGCTGCATCGCTTCGGTCGTTATCCGAACGTTGTGCTGTATTACCTCGGCTGCAGTTTTGCCTCCCAACAGCCAGGGAGATCGAGAAAAGCGAAATTGCGTTTTAGCAGGTTCCGTTGCCCAGACGTTTACATGGTCATAGGTATGATTGCCAATCGGGTGTCCTAGCTCTGAAATCTGTTTTATCCACTGCACATCCTTCTGTTCCAGTACGCGTCCGACACAGAAATAATGGACTTTCCCTCCCAGCTCGGTAGCAATCTGAGCTGCTTTCAGCGAATAGTCTTTTGTTTCCTGATTCAGATTTCCTTTCTGGTAATCCCACTCCAGCATCTCTCTGCTGGGATACATGCGACTCATTTCGAGATCAAACGTGATCGCAATTTGTGCCTTGGGAGCCTTGTTGAGTCGCGCCTGCAGAGAAGAAAGTCGACTGCAGGACACCGCTGCAAGAGAAGCAGAAAAGAAGGCACGACGCGAAAGCGAATTCAGAAATTCCGGGTGCAACATAGTGAGCTCATCCAATCGGGAACAGTCAATTCAAGCTGGTTCAGACCGATTATATAAGAGTTAGCCCATGTTTCATCTGGAATTCTGACCTTATTGCAACGGGCAGATTCCCACAGCCGTTTCACCCCTGTTTTCAGGCATTTTCCATACTAATCTGTGTGATATAATTCCCCAAAAAACCAACACTGTATATTGCTTTGTACAGGAACCACTGATACAATGTTTTCATTGTCTGAGAGTGGTAAATCCACACTTCCATTTCTGCCTGGGGGCAGCCGCGGAGCGACCGCTGTAGGTGTCGCTAATTTTATCGCGTGATCTCTTAGATGCGTATTTGATCGCAGCATCCTCGCTTTCACTCACTCTTTCGCTTTACGTGCTTGCCATTCTCTGCGTGAGAGATATGCGCCATCAACTATGTCATTGCCAGGAATATAACGCGATAAATAATGTCAGGCTTTGATCTCATGACGGAATCAAACAAGTACATTGAATCTGATCGGTTCGCTTTCGACCTCGTAAACAACCTCGCGCAATCGCCTGGAGCCTTTCCGCAAACTGGCAAGTTCAGCAGTAGAATCTGGGCGCAGCTGTTCGGGATGACGGAGAAGAATTTCAAAGAACTTCTGAAAGAATCCGGAATTCCCTACTTCAAATTCGGCAGTAACGTGATCGTTGATGCGCACGACTTCTGGATCAGTCAGAAACAGCGTGAATCGTAATTGAGCAAATCTGTTCGCTCCAGACACCACACTCAATACCTTTACGGGAACCAATTGCGACAAAACACTCCGATTAAGAATCCCAACTGACGGCAAATCTGAATTTGTCAGAGTGGAGTTGTGTGTCAATTTATCAACATAATTCAGGACCTCAATGTAGAATTTTTTGATTTAGTCAGACATACAGGTTCGATGAATAAGATCGTGACGCATTTATAGCAGTTTACCGTAAAATCAGGGGGTTTCTTAGACCCGTGAGTGGTAATTCGGTAATTCTCATGCAGGGAAAAACCTTAAAATGACGATTCAAACTTTTGATTTCTATATAAATATTAAATTTCATTCATATTTTGTTCACAGGAAAAATGCTCCTCTGTTTTTGTCGATTGACAGATGAAACATTTTTCATTCTCCCAACCGTTCAGGCAGGTCGATGAAAGTTCTTGTTGTCGATGATATTGGATACTCTTGTCATTATTATGCGCGGCTGGTAGAGAAAATTGGCTTCACAGCGGTGATGGCTTCATCCGCTTTTGAAGCGATTAAATTACTACAATCTGATAATGAGATTCATGTCGTTCTGACAGACCTTGTGATGAGCGGCATGGATGGTGTCGACCTGTTTCAGAAAGCCCTACAGCTGGAACGTTACTCTGACCATGGTGTCGTCCCTGCACCACAATTTATCCTGATGACCGCAGTACGTCCCGAGAACAATGCCCAGGATCGAAATCTGCAACGGATCAAACTGGCCAAGGAACTGGGATTCTCGCGGATCATGTTCAAACCTCTGGACCAGGATGAGCTTAAGCAGGAGCTGAATGACATGTCACTGAATGTCATTCATTCTTCCAATACTGAAGTGACTCTCGACCTCTATTCGCCCACTCAAAAAATCAGGCAGTCGGTAAGAGATATCATGGCGACTGACAATAAAGAAGCCGCCTCTGAATTCTTAGAAGTACTTCTGGAAGAAATCGCCAACCTGAAAGAATATCTCAAAACATCCTGACCACTCTTCACTCAGCACACGAAGCCCACTTACAATAAAACAGAAGTGTCAGCAGCCAGTCGGTGGTTACTGAATGTTCTTTCTCCGTTTTATTTAATCAATGTGTAAGTCAACATCATGGCCAGATGCGACCAGGGTTATCTCTGCATAGTTTGTGGTGAAGAAGTCGAGAATATCGAGGACAGCGGGCTCTATCTGCGCTATATTATCGGCGAAGTTCAAGAAGCAGAACTTCAAGAGCAACCAGAGTATCACATCCGCTGTAATCCCGCTCTCGCACAGTTTATCGTCGATGAGCAATTTACTCCTGTCACCATAGAAGGGCCTTTCGATAAACGAGAGTTGGATCCAGACGAAGCCCGACAGAGGGATACTCTGGTTACAGAAGGCTGGCACAGACTGCAATCGGTGAAACAAGAGCAACTTTCTGTCAGCGAATTCCCACTGAAACGAAAAACTAACGACAGCTGACCGTATTGGTCCGCCTGCATTATCGACCGCCATTCTTCTTCCATAACGTGAACGATCCGCACCTGTTGTTCTGAGCAACAACAGGTGCTTTTTTTATGCAGATCAAGCTTGTCTGCACCACGCCGATCCGGATGATACTCTCTCTTTGACAATTACCCCATTCACTGACTTTTGAATCTTAGAGAGACAAATGCCCATACAACCTCAAAAAGGACTGTTCATTCCTGCCTGGGTCATCGCTTGTGTGTTTTCTCCCATAGTGGCAGGGGGAGTAGGAGCAATCACCTGGACCGCTAAGACACTCATCGAACACAGTCACCAGTTGATACAGATCGACGAAAAGCTAGATGCGAATAAAGAGCTGTTAATAGAAATGGTCAATTCACACGAACGACGGATCAGCCGCATGGAAGACCGCGTATTTGGGGAGCACTAATGCCCGAGATTCATCTCTCAGATCTGCCTGAATCACTGACAAAACAGATGGAAGGCCCGACACCTCCTGCTGACTTTGTCTCGAACGGCTGTAATTATTCTCCAGACCAGTGGGGAGGCGTTGATCTCCGACCCGCCTGCCACTGGCACGATTACGCCTACCAGTTGGGAAGTTGTAAACGAGACCGGGCACGCGCTGATGCGGCCCTGTATCGTAATCTGCGCCGCTGCGATCTCGGCAAGTTTATGGCAAACATTTATTACCGTCGCGTCAGGCTGTTCGGAGTCGCCGCCTTTCACTGGGCGCCAGGTAAAGTTCCACTCAACCCCTGGCACTACTTTCTCTTGTTTTTTAACAGGTACCTCCAATGGTGAGATTTATCCTCTTCCTGCTCGTCATGTTGTCTACATCCTGCCTGCACGCTCAGGCACTCGCTGTCAGAACAACAGAGACAAACTGCACTCCCCAAGGCTGTCGCCAGCTCATCGGAACCGGCGCCTGCGCATTCGTAGGAAATATCGCGGACTGCTCCGTTTACATTACTGCCGCGCACAATGTCATTCAGGCACGAACCATTCATGTCGGCTATGGTGGAACGTGGTGGGAAGCCCGGGTCGTTTTCAAGCGATATGAAGAGGAGATTGACTATGCCATCCTGGAAACCCAAAGAATTCCCGCGTCACACTGTTTCATACTTTCGGACACTCAACCGATAGATGGAATGGAGGCTATCGCTTACGGATACTCAAACGGAGTTTACAACCTCAAAACCCTGCGAGCCCGCATCCGGGTAACGCGCCGCGGGCATTGCTTTTCCAGACTGGTCGCAAAAGGAGATTCCGGAGGTCCTATTCTTGTCAATGGACAGATCGTAGGCATCATTAAAGGGCATGACCAGACTCACACCATCTACACGGACAGCATGCTGATTCGAGATAGACTTATCAATCTGTATGGAAGACTCCCCCATTGCAAATCACCTGTGAATCGGAAATCAGATCCCGCTTCACCACCGCAACAACCAGAAATCAATCACAACGAACAGTTTGCTGCACTGGAGTCCGAGATTACCAGACTAAAACAACAGATCACTCAACTAAAACAGACTCAGATTCCCGTTCAACTCATCGGTGCAGACGGATCGGTCAAACAGGAACAGAGATATCAACTCGGTCAACCAATCAAATTACGTTTCAAGGCCGTTAACAAGTGAGGCGAATTCATGCCGGACGGCGATATTTTAGAAGTAGAACTTCCCATTCAGGAAAAAGGAGAAAAGGAGATGGCTGTGGATTTATCCGACAATGTTGCCAATCACATGCTGACGCAACTCATGCAGACTGGAACCGTAGCGCAGAATAACTTTGTGACGGTGCAGAAAATCGTGGATTACGATTACCTGGAAAATAAACGGATGGTGACGCTCGATGAAGCGGTCGGTATTCGTGAAGTCGCCAGTAAAGTCACTCCCGCAGGTCCGTCGCAGGCCAGCTGATGACCGACCCACTGGAAGAACTCATCAGGCAAACAACACTGTTTCATGATCGCCTGATTAACGAAAACAATGAGCTCGACCGGGCGTTCCAGAATGGAACGTTCGGCGAGCTCATGGATTCCTGGAGCGAATTTAATGACAAACGAAACCACGCAGCCGACAAGCTGGAAGGAGAAAATGGCGCAGATGTGGTGGGGCGTGAAAGTGGGGGAACGAGCGGAAAACCTGAGACAGACATCGAGACGCTTTGACAGCGTCGACTCCCTGGTGATGTCCACCCGGGAAAAACTGCTGGGCAAAGAAATTGTAGATAACAATCGTCCTGAGGGCGAAGACATGCACATCGGAGATTACAGCAGCGTCACACATCAATATCTTCCCCCAACAGGCAATGCGGCTGGAACACTCGCCAGGCTGGCTGTGGGAGCTGGACTGCTGGCAACCGGAATCGGCGTGCCGGTCGGCGGTTACTTGATCGCGGATGCGTTACGACAAAAACCACCCACGACAGATGAGATCGTTATCCCTGCCGATCAGGACACGCTCTTCAATCTGGAACTGGTAGAGTAACTTTTCGCGGTAGTTCCCAATCAACACTCCTGACTGAATGCACCCCAAGACAAAAAACGAGCCAAGTCTAAAATAATCGGTATGGACTGTCTCGGAATCATCTTCATTCAGAAAGGAAAAGGTACCACTTATGCCTCACTTTACTGTTTATCTGGCACGAGAAAAAAATGGACACTCGGTGAAACGCCTGGATCGGGAAGCACAAACTCATGTGCTGGCGGCAAAAATCGCGCAAGCGGAATACCCGGAACTGGTCGTCAATGCGGTGCTGGTCAAACACGAACTTATCTCATTCTGTGCCCGTTGTGGCGGCCCCATTTTTAAAGCTGACTATCACAAAGATCAGATTCGACAGCGAAACGATTCTAATCGCTGTCTGGATTGCCTGTAACCCGACTAAAGACCCGGCCCATGGAAATCAAAGATCGCATAAAAAGTTTCAGGCGAATTAAAGCCTCCCAATTGATCCCTAACTCCCGAAACTGGCGAAACCATCCCGCAGCTCAGGAAACAGCGCTGCGAACCATCTTAAATGAGATTGGATTTGCAGCAGCCTGCCTGGTTCGGGATTGTGGTGACGGGAAATACGAATTGATCGACGGTCATCTGCGGGCCAATATCGCCGAAGATACAAAGATCCCCTGCCTGATTTCAGATCTGACAGCCTCGGAAGCAGATCAGGTTCTGGCGACGTTTGACTCGATTACCAGTCTGGCGGAGACTGATCAATCCGCACTCAATGCACTGCTTGGGTCAATTACAACAGAATCAGAAGACCTGCAGGGGTTGCTTCAGAATCTGAAATCCTCATCCCCAGAATTACCTGACCAGGAATCCGGAATCGATGAAACCGAACTGCTCACCGAACGCTTCTCAGTCCTGGTTGACTGCCAAGCTGAAGCGGAGCAACTCACACTTCTGGAATATCTGAAATCAGCAGGTTATCAATGTCGCGCCTGGATCTCATAAGGGAATCGCCTATTGTTCGAACTCCGCGTGTAATGCAACTGGAAGGGATGTTCGGACTCGCAGCAGAAACTCGAAGTCGTGAACAGTGGTCTGTGGAACTTCCACTTTCCGAGCGTCCCTGGAACATCGGTCTGATCGTAGGCCCCTCTGGGTGTGGCAAGACGACCATCGCCAGGGAACTGTTTCAAGATCAGTTCGTCGATGATTTTGTCTGGCCCAGCGAGAAGTGCATCATCGATGCCTTCCCGCAAGCAATGGGTATCAAAGAAATCACCAGCCTGCTCTCATCAGTTGGATTCTCATCTCCCCCCGGCTGGCTTCGTCCGTATCATGTGTTATCCAACGGAGAGCAATTTCGTGTCAGAATGGCTCGGGCCCTGGCGGAACTCTCCGAACTGGTCGTAATCGATGAATTCACTTCCGTCGTCGATCGTATGGTCGCCCGTACCGGCAGCTGTGCGATTGCCAAAACAGTTCGTCGCCGTGATCAACAGCTGGTCGCGGTGGCCTGCCATTATGATATTATCGACTGGCTGAATCCTGACTGGATTTACCAGCCGGCACTGGATGATTTCCAATGGAGGTGCGAAAGGCAACCACGGCCCTCAATCTCCCTTAGAATTGTTAACGTGCATCGAGATGCGTGGCACCTGTTCCGCAAACATCACTATTTAGACGCTTCCCTTCACCAGGCTGCCAATTGTTTTGTGGCACTTGTTGAAGAACAACCAGCTGCCTTCACAGCTGTAATGTATTTTCCACACCCGAAATCTCCTTCCTATCGGGAGCACCGCACGGTCTGTCTACCGGACTATCAGGGAGTGGGCATCGGAAATGCATTGAGTGAGTATGTGGCATCGCTCTACAGTTGCAAGCACCGTTACACGAGTGTCACCGGCCATCCCGCCATGATCCGCCACCGCGCCCGTTCTCCCTTGTGGAAAATGACCCGGAAACCATCCACTGTTCAGAGGCAGGCTGGTTTTGAAAAACAGCGAAAACAAATCGTCGCTTCCAGTCGTGGCCGGTTGACCGCCAGCTTTCAGTACATTGGTCCTTCTCGACAGCGAGACGCACTGCGATTTGGCCTGATTTAATCAGGTACAAAAACTCACCAGGCAACACAGCGTTTCCAGGCCGTATGACTGCGAAACGCTTCCGCAGACGCCACACCGGACTGTGCGCCGCGGGCAACGCACTGCTGCAACATGAGGTCTTGCAAAGGTGAAAAGCTGGCATCTTTGCCTCGCTGTAGCTGACTTTGATGACAATTCAACATCGCGACCTTGGTTTCAACAAAAGAACTGACATCGATATAAAAATGAGGATCAAACTGAGACATATTCACAGTATCCATCCACCAGAGAACTGGTGGTTGCATTAAAGCAGGAGACTCGGTTTTGTTTCCCGCTGATGCACTGAACCAGGTCGCTGCCTCGGCAATCACAGAAGCAGCTCGATGATCTGCATGATAGTCACTCTGTGAATGAGCAAGCACCAGGGTTGGTGTAAACTGGCGGATTATTTCAGTCAGTTGACGACGTTGTTCCAGACTGTCGAATAGAGCCCCATCCGGACTGCCTCCGAAAAACAGCTCTGCCCCAATCAACTCCGCAGCCGCTCGCATTTCATCCTGACGTACTTCTGTCAGATTCTCAACAGGAGGATCAGGCTGACCTTTATCGCCCTGACACATGACACAGATACCAACTGCGGCCCCCTCCTGATTGGCCCGTGCCAGAGTGCCAGCACAGAGCAGTTCTGCATCGTCAGGATGCGCCACCACGGCCAGAATACGTTCCTGATCAAAATCAATCTTCATCTGAAACAACTCAATCTATGAATACGTGAGATATTTATCGCAAACGGATGTCAGGCAACTCTGACACATACTCCGCGACCGTCAATGATACATCCGAGTGCGTTCTCAGCAGCGAAGCAGGGCAGGCACTGGTAACGGGCCCATGTAAAACACGGCGGACGACCGAACTCTGCCAGAGACGGTTGCAGTAAAAGTGCAGTTCCCGGGCCGCTAGAATTTCTTTCATCCCGACCGTGACGGCACGCCAGGGAATAATTGAAATCTCGCCCCCCACGGTAACTGAATTGATGGTTCTCGTCTCTCGTGTCAGATTCAGATTCCGTGTGGGATAGGCAGCAAAAGCTTCAGCAGAAATCTCTTCACCCGGTTCCGGAGGTTCGTTGAAAGCCATGTGGCCATTGATTCCGATTCCACCAAAACAGGCATCCACACCGCCCCGCTGGTCAATAACCCGCTGAATGGCAGCCACATCATTTGGATCCGGACAGATACGATTCTCGGGCAGTGGCGCGAGTTCAGGGTTCACCAGATCATAAAACTTCCGATTCATATAACCGCGAAAGCTCAGGGGGTGTGTGATGTCGACCCACTGATCATCATCGGTCAGATATTCATCCATGTTGATCAGCATCACATCTTGAATGGAATACTGCCGCTGATTGATCATCTCAGCCAGTACAGGATACTGATCAACGGGACCAACGGGTACAATCAATGTCGGTTGACGCCCTGCTTCCCGGGCCCGCTCAATCACATTCAGCATCGCATGGGCCATATGCTCAGCTACGGCAGGCATATCCTTGACCACGGAGAATTTAACATTTGTTCCCTGGGCGATCTCATCAGGAGTAACCTGCAGGTAATCAGGAAATTGTGTGGACATGATGGGGAAGGTTCTTTAACTCGAGGTTCACTTGGGTTGTTACGAAGGTATGGTTTCTGGCAGAATCCAAAAACGCAGCATGGAATAATGGAATCTGATCACTTTATAATAACAGACATTCTTGAGAGATGCTTCCATGCGACAACTTTCAATTTATATCAAACACAATTGCAGTTTTAGTCATTTTATCTACCCCCGAGGAATTCACAATGAAATTGTTTCTGGACAGCGCCATCACAGAGGAGATCAGACACGGACTCGAATACTGGGATCTGGATGGGCTGACAACCAACCCCAAACATATCAAAAGTTCGGGTAAGCCGTTTTTAAAGGTGATCGAAGAAATCGCAGAGCTCTTTGCCGGCACTGACAAACCAGTCAGCGTCGAAGTCAATCCACATATCACTGACTGGGAACAGATTGTCAAAGAAGGCGCTAAGCTGGCGCAGATGTCCCCCAACTTCGTAATTAAAGTGGGAGCCAGTGAGGGGGGATTCAAAGCGATTCGTGAATTGACCAGCCAGAACATTCGAACGAACGCCACCCTGATCTTTTCCGTGGCACAGGCCTGGCATGCAGCCCGGGCCGGAGCTTCTTTTATCAGCCCCTTTATGGGTTGGAAAGAAACCTATGGTGACTCTGCAACCACCTTTATCATGGAAGTAGCTGAAATGCTGGAGCGTCACGAGTACGAATCAGAAATCATTGCAGCTGCAATCCGCAATGGTCGACAGATTGCCGACGTCGCCATTGCCGGCGCTCACTGCGTCACCGCAGGGCTTGGCGTCTATCAGGACAGCATGCAAAATCCCTATACGGTCCACGGCGAAAAAGTCTTTCAGAATGCCTGGGATGAGACTCCCCACGAATAACTCTTCAATCGTTATCTTGTTAACAGATCAATTCCAAGTTTCTAAATAGACCAGGATTTCCCATGCGCTCAGCGAAGATAGACACAGCAAAACCCAATCGCCTGTGGCTGTTTCTGGTTTGCCTGTCGGCTGCCAACTTCAGTCTGCTCATTGAAAGTGCATCGGCTGCCGAGCCAAAGTCACAAAAGCCGAATGTCATCCTCATCTTTACCGATGACCAGGGATCAATTGATGTAAACTGCTATGGCTCCAAGGACCTGATCACTCCCCACATGGATTCTATTGCCAATCAGGGAATTCGCTTCACCCAGTTCTATGCCTCGGCCCCTGTCTGTTCTCCCTCCCGGGCAGGTATGCTGACCGGCCGATTCCCACGACGCGCCGGCGTTCCAGGAAATGTCTCTTCACATCATGGCAAGAGTGGTATGCCGCCGGAACAGGTGACAATTGCAGAAATGATGCGGCAGGCGGGATACCAGACGGCCCATGTCGGTAAATGGCACCTGGGATATACACCCGAAACCATGCCCAACGGACAGGGCTTTGACCGTTCATTCGGGCACATGGGTGGCTGTATCGACAATTATTCTCACTTCTTCTACTGGAATGGTCCGAACCGACATGATCTCTGGGCTAACGGCAAAGAGGTCTGGCACGACGGTGAATTCTTTCCCGATCTGATGGTCAAACAATGTCAGAATTTCATCAAAGAACCTCACGAGAAACCGTTCTTTCTGTACTGGGCCATCAATGTGCCCCACTACCCGTTACAGGGGAAAGACAAATGGCGTAAAAAATACGCACACCTCGAATCCCCCCGTGATAAGTACGCGGCCTTCGTTTCCACCATGGACGACTGCATCGGCGAGGTGTTACAGACTCTGAAAGAAACCGGCTTGCGTGAAAACACGATTGTTATTTTTCAATCCGATCATGGACATTCTACTGAAGAGCGTACATTCGGAGGGGGCGGAAATGCGGGCCCGTATCGAGGAGCCAAATTCAGCCTGTTCGAAGGAGGCATCCGGGTCCCTGCCATGATTTCCTGGCCGGGTACGATTGCGGAAGGAGAAGTTCGTTCTCAACTGGCGACTGGCTGTGACTGGTTGCCAACAATTGCTGACCTGACCGGTGCCCCACTCCCCAGACACAAACTGGATGGAAAAAGCCTGAAAGCTGTAATCGAATCGGCAGAAGCTCCCAGTCCACACGACAATTTCTACTGGCAGATTGGCAAAAGCTGGGCCATCCGCGAAGGTGACTGGAAACTGCTGGGCCATCCCCGAGACACTAGCAATCAGGCTCCCTTAAGCAAGGAAGACCAGCTCTTCCTGATAAATCTCTCCCAGGATATCGGTGAAAAAAAGAATCTGGCCAAACAGTATCCAGAGAAGGTCGAACAACTCAAGCAGATCTATGAGAACTATCTACAATCCCTGACTGACTGATTTCGATTCTGGAATGGACACTCAAGATGCAACAACCATCTGACCGACATACCCCAGGTAGGCGCAAGTCACCTGCCTGGGTCATCTCTGTCGCTGTTTTTCTGGTGATCTATCTGATACTCCAGCAACAGCAGCGGGGGAAACAGCCAGAAGTCCCCGGAAGCAACCATTCTGTGTCTGTCGCGACAGATGGATCAGATCAGGATTCACAGCCGACCAAAATCGATGCAGAACTCCTGCGTCAAACTGCAAGCGATCGAGAACTTCCAGAGTCACAGACCACTTCCTCAGGAAAAGCTGCTGCTCCCGCTAGAAAGACGGTGCGGACTCCAGCCAGTTCGAATCGTCCTCCTCCGGGCTCCAGCAGCGACTCAAAAGAATCGCGTCCTGAACTTGGACAGCTACAGAAGTCCGGAAATCAAGTCTGGGAATCTACGGCAGGATTGACCTATGGTCCTGGCAGCCAGGAAAAACATCGCCTGAAGCATGTCATGCGTCACGCAACCGACCAGCCTCGCCGCCCTGGCAAACACGGTGTCTTTGCAGGAGAGGGCGAACAGGCGAAAGTCCTGGCATTGATCGATGAAGCTTACCTGAAAGCATTACAGGGAGGCAGAACCGTACAAAAAAAGCAGGAGGGGCAACGCACTGTTTACACAGTCGACATGCAACGTCCGGTTGGATACGTCGGTGGCCAGATAGGAAACAGGATGGGAAAACCCCCTGCCAATAAGATCCGACTCGTACTGGAAGGCTCCAGTGTAATTACAGCATTTCCCATGTAACGACTTGTGAAACAGGATCACGCGATAATGTACTACACCGGAATCTGCCCCGCTTGCGAACAGGGGACTCTGGGACTCAGAATCTGTAGCAGTCAGTTGGACCTCGTGATCCTTTGTGATGAATGCGATGCACTGTGGATCTCCAGTGACACATCCGTGAGCCCTGTATTCCCAAAACAACCAGACCTTCCCTGCCCCTCATGTAAAGGCAATCTGAGCGAGCCACCCGCACACTGGGCCGGTCTGGGTGAGATCTACGAAAGAGGCTGGCTGGACTGCGTCAAAGGGATGGCCGACTAAATCTCGCCTGACTCACCCGATTAAAATTCGATTTCCAGAGTCTGCTTTTCTTTGAGAACTTTGGACTGAATTCTGATCGTGTCGCGTGTCGCAGGTATTTTGGAACCAGGAACTTTGACAATCAGCTGAGCCACCCGTTTCTTTAGTGGCAGATAGTCCCCTTTATCCACCGGGCGGATATCGCCTGTAGCCGTGGAAGTGAACGTCGAATTGGGCCAGCGCACATCCCAGGGGATAGCCTGCCGATGACTGTCTGTCCCCAGCACCAACCCCATCAGGTCTGAAGCACGATACCGCGTCGACTTATAACTGGTTGGCAACTTAACCTGGATGATGATCAGATAATCTTCATTCAGATCAGGGTCTTTGGGTACGGTCCAGGCAGTAAAGCTCCCCGCCGTGACGGCATTACCCATCGGTTTGAATTTGAATTCACCTCCACCGCTGCCTGAGCCGTCCCCATCAGTATCACCATCCCCTTTCCCCAGATGCAGGGAAACATCCGCTTCCATTTCTTTCAAGGCTTCTTCCGCCTCACCGGTCAGCGTCTTGACGGGCTGCATTACATCGAACTCAGTCGTTTTGCCTCCAGCCTCTTCCTCAACACGCGTATCCAGAGGACCGTTAAATGCAAATTGATCTTCATCGTCCAGAGTGACTACAGTAGAGAGATGATCGTTGCCCTGCATCCCGCCCACAATCACAATTGCCATGACGGTTAAAATCGTTGAGTGTAACAGGAGAGAAAACAGGTAACCCGTTGCCATGAAGCTGGCGAGCCAGACAAAAATCTTTTCCTTGACGGACAGGACCGGTTCTTCCTCTTCCGAAACCTGATCTTCTGCGGCGGATGATGACCGCTCTCTGAGTTGATTGACTAGAGCTGTATCCTTCACTGGTGATTTCATGGACCGGATCTGGTTCGACATGGACGACGTCGCCGAATGGGAAAAACCAGTCTGACTCTCACGGGTTAGCAGATTGTCAGACGGCTGAGTATTTCTAATGTTCATGGGCTCTGTCTTGCATGATTCGATGATATTATATGCAGACGGCCCGTCTCAGCTAACTTTTCACTGAGACTCTCTACGTCAAATTATATAGTAGAACTACTAGATTTGAATGATTTTTTCTGCAGAACTCCACCTTCGCTGACAGTCGCGAGACCGACAAGCCCGCAACGAAATAGTGTACAGACAGAGCGTGAGCTCATCGATCTGCTATCTGGTCGAGCCTGAAATCACCGTTTCAAACGAGGACCCGGTGCAGTTCCTGGACCGTGGTAATCCCTTCCAGAACCTTGGCTTTTCCAGATTCTTCCATCGTCGTCATGCCATTCTCGGATGCAAGTCGCAAGATTTCAGTCTGTGTCGCCCCCCTCAGGATCGCTTCCCTCAGTTCTCCACGCACTCCCAGAGTTTCAAAGATCCCCGTTCGACCCAGGTACCCCGTCTGGAAACAATGATCACAGCCCGCTCCCATTGCGATTTTGGATTCGGCCAGCTGATCTGAATTGACCCCCAGATATTCACATGCTCCTGAGTCCGGCTGGTAGGGAGCCCGACATTTCTCGCAGATGCAACGAACAAGTCTTTGAGAAATAATTCCCTGCAAACTGTCAGTGATGAACATGGAAGGAATCCCGAATTCTCGGAAAACATCGATCGCCGCCACGGCGTCGTTGGAATGCAAAGTCGAGAGGACACGAATCCCCGTCAGCCCTGCCCGCACAGCAATATGTGCAGTCTCGGAATCTCGAATTTCTCCCACCATGATCACATTCGGATCCTGACGCAAAACTCCACGGAGCGCCTCGGCAAAACTGAACCCGATTTTGGGATCTATCTGAATCTGGTTCACCCCTTCAATACGTCGTTCGACCGGATCTTCAATCGTCGCCAGGCTCATTTCCGGCTGGTTAAGATAATCCAGGCAACTGTAAATGGATGTGCTTTTTCCGGAACCGACCGGTCCGACACTCAGAATCATCCCATACGGAGCTGTACAATATTTGGTGATTTCAGAAGTCTGAGCTTCACTGAGACCGAGTTCGTTAAAATGTGTAAAACGTTTGTGATCCGGCATGAGCCGTAGCACCAGCCGCTCCCCGTGGATGGTGGGACCAGAACCGACACGAATATCGCGACGGTTCTGCAGAGTCTGGTTATTAATGTGTCCGTCCTGGGCCAGCCGCCGTTCTGTAATATCCATATTGGCAGCCAGCTTGAGACGGGAAATCACGGATGCCGCCGCTTCCTTGGGAAGCTGGATGATATCGTGCAACATCCCGTCGACCCTTAATCGAAGCCTTAATCCATCTTCGAGCGGATCTAAATGAATGTCGGTCGCCTGGAGTTGAAAAGCACGCTCCATCAGTAAGTCAACCAGCGGGCCGGGCCCTACTACGTCAATCAGTTCCCGCAGCTCGGCCTGGAGTGCCTGTTGCCGCCCTTCAGTTTTGTTCTCGGTATTCGCAGGAGTATCTGACATGACTCGACTCTTTCTGTCCTAACAATAAGCTTCGGTGAGAGAAATGTGACTGGGAATGGCTGATAATCCAGCTCGTTAAATCAGTTTAAAGAGGCCAAGTCCTCCCAGAACCAGACTGCTGATCAAGACAACCACCCCGAGAATCCGCAAATTCTTTCGACGATCTTTGAGTGCGGTTGCACCCAGAAGCAATCCTGCCAGAGAAAAGGAGATCGTGGCCCCTAACGCGATTTTCGGATCCAGGGTCAGGGTGTCGCTGATGTATAACGCAAAACAGGCCACAGCGGAAAGCACTGCGACAATGCCCAGCAGTATCGGCATTGAAAATGTACGGCGCCGCTCGATTCGTTCTTGTTTAACAGCCTGGCTCAGATGCGCGACTGCCTCCTCTTCGGAAGCGGTGATGAACCACACCTTCTTGAGACCAGAGATATTTAAAACCTCTTCAACCATTTCACTGGTATTCAGGATGGCGGTTTTCCCCCCCTGCTCATCGACCAGCTTCCAGACCTGGATCACGATTGCCACCAGAGAACTATTAATAAAATCCAACCTGGTCAGATCAATGATGACGCTGGGGGACTGCTGATTTTTGACTTCCGTCAGCAATGTGTCGCCGAGAGATTCCAGCTCATCCCAAGCGGATTCGTTCAATTCCGGTAACAATTGCACCTTGAGATGGTCATTGACGGCAGTGATATGATAGGGAACTTCTTCGGTAGCCATGAACCAATCTCCATTGTTTACGATACGTCTGGTATCGGAGGGCCCAGTATCAGCTCAATGCTTCCACATTGATTGCTTAGTTTGAAGTAATGGTCGTCTTACTTTCAAAATACCATTGTGCCCTGATTTTACCTATTGCAATTTGGACCAAACTACGTGATTTACTAAGTATTTTCAGAGAAACGACTTTGCTTCACTACAAGTTAACAGATTTGGATAATCATCTTTATACGACCAGCACATTTCAGTGCACCTGCGATCACATGGCATGCGGAATCTCGAGCGCTGGAAGGAAACCGTCGCCTGCCATTCGGAATCTCTAAGGTCATAAGCACTTAGTATATGCTGACAGGTTGCTGTTATGTCAAGTTTTCCGAAGGTAGCGATTATGTCTGCCAACCAAGTTAGAAAGGTCAAACAGTTAAATGCCAGATGGTTAGCTGAATTTCAGTTTGACTCTGCTTTTTGAGCGTATTTATAATAGGGAAACAACCGATTTGACAAAATAGGTTGTTTTTGCGCACAAGCTCTCGTTAGTATCAAAAGCTTCAACTCAGCAGGATCTGACAGGCTCCAAAGACACATCTGTAAGGGCCACTCCGGAGAATTTTCCAACTTATTTTCTTCCAGGAATAAAGTGGATAGATTCGGCCGAAAACTTAGCACATAATAATATTAAGTAAGAGAGCGATCTCTACCCGAACAGATTGAAGTCTTTCAAAATAGACTCAGGAAAACCCCATGACTCGTTTCAGTAAAATCCTGTTGGTCCTGGTACTGGTATCCAGTATCGCCTTTATGGGATTTGCCGCGGCCTCCGCTGTAGGTGGCCCTAACTGGCTTCAGGAAAAAGATAAGCTGACAAACTACCTGTTTGAATATCAGCCCGGTGAAAATCCGACCTGGACTGTCAAAACCAGAAGAGGTGGTGAGCAGATTTCCTCCTCCCCCGTGCTGGCAAAAGTGATCGTCGCTGCTCAGAAACACCAGATCCAACAACAAAACGAACAACTCTCAGAGATCACCAAACCGATTGCTCCCATGGAGAAAGCTATCCAGAACTGGGAACAAATCAATCAGGTTGATCGACAGGCCATGGATACTAAAGCAGCAGAACTGCAGCAGCAGATCGCGGCGCTGGATACACAGATCACCCAGTTGGCCAATGAAGGTATCAAGATCAGCCAGCAGACCCTGGAAATAAACCAGGAAGCTGCTGAGCGACGTGCAGACGTCTTCCGGCTTCAGGATCAGATCGATGAAATCCGCAATGAGAAATACCTGACCCAGGAACAGCAGAAAACACTGCGTGATTACATCGCAAGAATCGAAGGAAAAGTACATCGGCTCCAGAGACAGAAAACGCTGCTGGAAAACGCAGTCAAGGGATCTGACAACAAAGAGCTTACTCAAAAATAAATCCCTCTGAATTCAGTCTCAGACTGGTTTCAGATTTCACCAGATACAAACTTCAATTTTTATCAATATCAGGAGCGATTAGATGTCGTTTGTCGGCAAGGTACTGGTCGTCGTTCAAGTTGTCCTCAGCGTCTGCTTTATGGGTTTCGCCGGAGCAGTCTTTACAGCACAGACGAACTGGCGTAACGAAAGCCTGAAGCTCAAGGACAATGTAGCCAGCATGCAGAAAAACATGAACGAGCTAGAGTCCGAGTACAGCAATTACAAAACGGAAATGACTCAGAAGATGAATGATGCCCTGAGTCAGGCGCAAACGGCTAAAGCCGCCAATGATGCTCTGAAAGCACAGAATAAATCCTATCAGAATCAGTTGGAGACTGTGCGTGCTGAAAGAGACACTTCGGTAGCCCAGGCTGAAACTACGGGTGAAGAAGCGAACTTTCGTCGTCAGGAATCAGATCGCCAGCGCGTAGTTAACAAAACCCTGCATGACACAATCAATGACCTGCGGGCTAACATCAAGAGCCTGGAAGATACGATTTTCACCAAGAGTATTCAGGAAAAAACTCTGACTGCCAAACATAACAAGGTTCTCGAAGAACTGAATTATCTGAATAAAATTGTCTCCAACCTGGGCATTGATCCAAATGACCCCGCGATTGCAGGCATGCAGGCGCCACCTCCAGCTGTCGAGGGTGTTATTATCAATACCAAGAAAGACAAACGGAACGGAACCAGATTTGTAGAAGTTTCGCTAGGCAGTGATGACGGACTCAGCAAAGGCCATCAACTGTATGTCTATCGATTTGGTAATAAGGAAAATGGTAATCGTCCCAAGTACCTGGGTAAAATTGAATTAGTATATGTTGATCCTGATACAGCAGTCGGGACTGTGATAGACGCCGCCAAGAACGGTGTGATTGAGAAAGGTGATCATGTCAACTCGAAGCTCTAAGTCTAAAGGAAAAGCAGCCACTGCAGAATCAGGTGGCCCGAACATTTATGTCGGCTTACTGTTCGTCTCCCTTGCCGCTTTAGTGACAGGAATTATTTTCCTGCTCATGCAGCTCTCCGCTTATAACTGGGAGCTGGGTTAACGGCAGCAGCCAGTCATAAACCAGTATAGATTCAGAGCCCGTCACCTTTACTGGTGACGGGCTCTGTTTTATTTCAATGCTGGTTTCTACTCTCTTTATGAACCTGCCTCGATCTCATATCCAGCATTCTTCCATCCGCTGAACCCACCGTCCATTGAGATCACTTGAGTGTATCCCATCTTTTGCAGATTATCTGCAGCCAGAGCAGAGCGAAAGCCGCCACCACAGTACAAAATCAATGTGGTAGAGGTATCAGGGAATGCCCGCTCGATATCGCGTTCGATGATCCCCTTCCCGAGATGAATAGCGCCGGGAATGCGTGCTGCCTGAAATTCATGATCTTCACGTACATCAATGAGGTGAAACTCATCGCCCGCTTGCTTACGTGTCTGCACATCTTGCACGGTGCATTCGGTCACTCTTGATTTCGCATCATTCACGATATCCAGAAAACGTTGAGAATGATTTTTACCCATTGTGGGTCCCTTTATATTCTGAGTAAAACAAATCTGACCATCCCGGCTCTCAGCCATGAAGACTTCTAGATAATCGCATGTCTCAACATCGAAGTCTACCTGGCAACAGCTAAGAATTCTTCCATCGCCTGATTGACCTCTTCTGCCGCTTCCAGAGGGGCCATATGCCCCACTCGAGGAATTTCACGACAGCTGGCCTCTGGGAGCCTTACAGCCATTTCCTGCATGATATCCGGAGGTGTCAGGACATCATCACTGCCAACGATGAGTAATGCGGGAATCTGGATCTGATCAAGTACACCCAGAAAATCATCACGCTCCGCCATGCCTCGCTGGCTGGCAGCAATCCCTTCAGGATCTGCTGCTTCGATTTCTGCAATCAGATCCTGTGCAATCTCCGGGTACAAGTCTCGTGATGTCTTACTCAACAGATTAGGGATCATTGCTGAAGCGACAGCTTCGGGGCCATGGCGTAACACCAGATCGACCATTTTTAACCGATTGCTGACCCCCTCTTCGGTATCTACATCGGAACGTGTATCGCAGAGAATCAATGTTTTCAGTTTTTCCGGATAGTGCCTCCAGAACTCCCAGGCAATATACCCTCCCATGGAAAGGCCACAGAAATTCACAGGCTCATCGACTTCCAGTTGCGCAAGTAGTTCCTTCAGATCTTCAGCGTGTTGTTTCATACTCACGGTTCCGACCGTGACATCTGATCCGCCGAAACCTCTCAGATCAGGAGCGATAACAGTATACTGCTGCTGGAAATGTGCAATCTGAGCCTGCCACATTCGATGACTTAACGGAAATCCATGCACCAGCAGCAGAGGGGGCCCTTCCCCGGCGATACTAACCTGCATGCGAATCCCATTTACGTTTTGCTCTAGCTTCTGCTGGCTCATTTTGTTGTCCTTCCTGGAGGTGATTCAGCGATCAGCCCGCGTGACTGGGAGGCGTATTCATCACTGTTGCGCCAGTTTTAAAGCGCGTGCGATTCCCTCTTCCAGAGATTCAGTTCTCTCCGAGTCAACATTCCAGACCACTTTTCCGTCCGTACCGATCACCCAGACCTGTGGGATAAATTCTGCCTTGAATGCAAGCAGAGAATCGATTGCCCCGTATCCATTGGGCCACGTGATTCCCGTTTCGTCCAGCCACTCCTGAATTACGGGAAGCAGATCTTCACCATCGGAGGTTAATCCGACAAACGCCACATTTTGATCTTTGAATTTCTCATGCACCTCCACCAGATGCGGTGCTGCCATTCGACAGGGACCACACCAGGTCGCCCATGCATCAACGACAATCACTTTCCCCTTGAGGTAGTCGTCCTGATGAGGGTCACCATTCACCCAGCCTGCTGCTTGAATGGGAGGGGCCTCGGTTCCCACCTTCAGCTGGGCCATTCCTCCTTCGGGTAAGGTTGACTCCGGCAAACGGAATGCGAACCAGGAAGAAAAAATGACAGCTCCGGTGACAACCAGAGCCAGGGCAATCAGGAAATCTTTTTTAGCGCTGGAATTGGACATATACCTGCTCTCTGCCGTTTTACTTTGATATTTTAGAGGTTGTAGAGCTCGCCATATTTGCGATACAACTGATCGACAAGCGGAACGTGTGAAAGGGTTTCTCCCGTAACCACTTCCAGTAACCGATTCGCTCGATAGCGTTTCCCATGCTGATGAATGTTTTGATTCAACCATTCCTTGAGCGGGCTGAATTCTCCCTGCGCAATGAGGTTGTCCAGGCCTCCCAGTTCACTGTCTGCAGCATTGAAAAAGTGAGCTGCATACATGTTTCCGAGGGCGTATGTCGGGAAGTAACCAATCAGACCAGCACTCCAGTGCACATCCTGCAGGCAGCCATTCGCAGGCGTGTCCGGTGTAATACCAAAGTAACTCGTAAATTTCTCATTCCAGGCTGCCTCAACATCGGCAGGTTGCAGGTCTCCGGATATGAGCGCCTGCTCAAGTTCGAAACGCAGCATGATGTGCAGATTGTAGGTCACCTCATCTGCCTCTACTCGAATATACGAAGGACGTACGTCATTGATCGCCCGATAAAAGTGATCCTGGGCAACATCTGCCAAGGCTTCTGGGAACTGCTGTTGTGCAGACTGATAGAAACAATTCCAAAAAGGACGGCTTCTCCCCACCAGGTTCTCCCACATCCGCGATTGAGATTCATGGATACCCAATGAGGTTGAACTGCCGGCGGGAGTGCCAAAGCATTCCTTGAGTAACCCCTGCTCATAAATACCGTGACCTGCTTCGTGCAACGTTCCAAAAAAAGCACCCGGAAAGTGGTGTTCATCATAGCGTGTCGTCAGGCGGCAATCCCCCGGGCCAATTCCACTGCAGAAAGGATGAGCCGCGATATCAAGTCTGCCGGCATTAAAATCAAATCCAATCTTTTCAGCAGCGGAGAGACTGAACTCTCGCTGCTTTGCAACAGGATATTTTCTGGTCAGGAGGGAGACATCGGGGACAATTCCGGATTCTTTAATCGCAGAGACAAGTTTGACCAGTTCATTACGCAACGGGGTAAAGGCCTGCTCGATCATTTCTGAAGTCGCACCGGGTTCGTACTCGTCCAACAAAGCATCGTAAGCAGTCTGCCCTTCAGATCCGAGCGCGGCAGCCTGTTCGCGTTTGAGACCAATCATCTTTTCGAGCCAGGGCAGGAAATCATTGAACTGATTTTCCTTGCGGGCTTTTACCCACGCATGATGTGAAAGAGTCGCTACCCGAGACAACTCTTCTACAAGTTGACGGGGGAGTTTTGTCATTCGGTCATATTCATGTCGAGCCTCACGAATGTTGGCCTGCTCTACCGAATCTTCTTCCCACTCCGAAGCACTTTCCAGTTCGTTCAGCAAGTCCCCGGTTTCCGGACTGGTAGCCTCCTGATGAACCATTCCTGCCATCATGGAAAGCTGATCTGCTCGATGACTCGCACCATCTGCCGGTAGATATGTCTGTTCATCCCATTCCAGAATTGCAGAACAGGAACTCAGCAGGGCCGCTTGTTTGAGACGTGCGATTAATTGATCGTATGCTTTCTGGGAAGCATTCATGGAGATGTCTTTCTAGTAGATTTTTCCGATAAGCGTGCATAAAGCACACGCTAAAAGATCAGGGATCCTAACCACATTGTATGAGAGATGCAGGTATAGAAATCAACCACTGCCATTCGGAAATTCGAATTCATTCCTGAGATGGTTCATCATCGTAGCGGCCTCCCATCTGATACAGAGGCAAAAATCGATAGTACACTTCCAGACAGAGTGTGCTGATGGTCGTGGAATAAAGCCGTCCACCATATGGTCCCCAGGGGGGCGTGGATCCCAGCTACCTGCATTTTCTCCACGTGTGACCTGCTCTGAAATCAATAGATCTCGTAAGTCCTCATTCCAGTCCCGCCAGGGTGCTCCCCCGTATTGATACATCGCCAGAGTGCCGTAGTACCAATAGTACAGATTGTATTCTGAGAGGCGTGGAGGGCGATCTGAAATAAACTGAATTGCTTCTCGACAGGCTGGGTTATCTCTCCTGATTCCCAGCATCTGTTTGCAAAATAAGGATTCTGCAGTCATCGCCGATGTTGGCGGAGTGGCAGGCTCCATTAATCGATAGGTTGCCAACCCATTATTCTTACCGAGACTGCGTTCCTTTAAAAATTTCACCATCAGCCGTTTGGTATCAGAAGGGATAGGGATACCGGCAATTTCAGCACTCTTGAGCGCCATCAGTTGCCAGCCAAACATGCTCATGTCACTTTTCTGTCCTTTGACATAGCGCCATCCTCCATCATAGGGGTTCTGATTTTCTACGATATAGGCAACGGCCCGCCCCACGGCTTCGCGCAGCTGAGGGTTTGACCGCGGATCCGACTGTAATCCATAAGCTTCGGCCAGAGCATAGGTCGCCATCGCATGCGAATACATGCGTGCATAGTGTGTCGCTTCTCCACCCAGAAAACCATTCGACCGCTGATTCTCGACCATCCAGCTAATCGCACGTTTGAGGTTATCTGAATAATCTCCCTCTTCCTGGGTGTAGCCCGCCCCGAGAAAAGCCAGAATCGCGAGTGCAGTCAGCCCTGAATCGGCCTGTATCCCTGCATTACGACGGTCAATTCCCTGTTCGTCGATACGCACTTTACCTGCGCCAAATCGATCTGCATCCCAGAATCCGGCTGGTTCCTGATGTGTCGCCAGCCATTTCAAACTCGCTTCCACCGCACGTTCTGATTCTTCCGTTCCACCAAAGCGTTGAGCGATTTCCTTGCGTTTCGAAAGATTTCTCAATCGATAAGTCGCAGGAATATTTGCTTTGGTACGATTTGAAACCGCATCAAAACTGGGACGCATTGCATCCGGTTGTAAACCCGGCCTGTTAATTGTCAGCGGCAACGAACTGCGTTCAGCCATCAATCGCTGTGCGTCAGGGTTTTCCTTACCCGCTGTAGCCTGAGGTGAAGAGCGTTTAACAGTCCCCTGCGATACAGAACGGGTAGATCGGGTTCTTCGACGAGAAAACCTTGGCTCGGTCGGTGCAGAATTCGCCTGTGTCTGACTTGCTGAGTCAGTTTCTACTCCCGTTGGTTCAATCTTCAGATTGGACGGAGCAGGTCCAGTCCTGCGGGAAACCATGGAATCTTTGGCATTCCGTTCCAGTTTCGATTGCGGATCAACTTGCGAATTCAAGGCCAGCGTCTGTTTTTCGCTGCTGAACGATGGCTGAATTCGATCTACGGCCCCGGGCGCTGATTGACGTTTCACATCCTGATTCGTCTGACCAATCCGGATCATTCTACTCCGTTCGCGGGAGGTCGAAGGTACCGAGACCTCTGCCCGGGATTCCGCTGTTGTGTCAGTGATCTCCAAGGGGGCGACTGCCTGAATTTTCTTTTGGCTGACGCTCTCTCGCTCTACCCGGGCGGGTGTGATCGGTAAATCGGCCTCCGAGATCAGATCAGGCATCGGCATTTCCGAGATTTCCTGGGGAAGTTCTTTCTCAGGTGGTGCCATCAAAGGATCAAATTCGGGACGTGTGAGTTCGATACGGGATAATTCCTGTTTCTCAGGCTGTTGTAACTGATCCCAGACAGGAGTGTTCCCGGGCTCCTTGTTTTTATTGGTCTCCGTACTTTCAGCCTGAAGAGTGAATTTCTGCTGATCTTTTTCTTTTCGCTCACGTTCCTCAGCCAACTCTGCTTTACTCAGGGACTGGGGGGCCTGTTCAGGCCAGAGCGTGACGACCCCCAGGGACAATGACAAATGCACGATTATCGAAAACAAGAGTGCCTTGGATGATGCATTACTGTCTCCCCAGCGCGTCACCAGCATTGAGAGCAGATGGATGGATGCAAATAACGCTGCCAGGATAAGGATCCCCCACAGAATCTGCTCAAACGTGATGGCACGTCCTGACAGAATTCTTTCGATGAGGTTATGCAGTCGATCGTTCATTTTGAGGATTCGTCACTCAATCTATTCGCTAAGGAGACAGACCGGATGTTAACTCGATGACAGACATCCAGAACATTCATCACATTCTGGTAAGGCCCCGTTGAATCCCCTCTGATGACTACAGACTGTCCAGGAAAATTCTTGACGGCCTCTTTCAAGGCTGTCTCCAGTTCTGTCAGCGTCTTCTTTTCTCCCTGAAGTGTGACTTCACCATTCTGGCTTACATTGACTATGATATCATCCGGAAGGTTGGTCAGTGGCTTCGCATCAGTCACTGTAGGGAGTTGAATGTCATACTGACGCTCCATTTCAGTGAACTGTGTACCGACCATGAAGAAGATGATCAGCAAAAATACAATGTCAATCATGGGGGTCAAATCGAGCTTGGGCTCTTCAACGGTCCCCGTTTTTAGCGGCATCTTCAGGTTCCTGTTCGAAGCTGTGTGATCCCTGAAAACAGGGATTCTCGCCCCGGAATTCAGACGGATATGGTCTTTAATACTTTATGCGAAGAGTTATATTTGTTTCAACAGGTGAATTTTCAGAGAGCTTCTGATTCTTCAATACATACTACCACTTGGGTCATCTGTTTTGATTGACTCTAATACCCCTATTCCTGTTTCCGTGTCATTTTTTACAGGAACTGCTCGAGATGGGAGCGACGTTTTCCAGAAATCACTTTCAGGTAACATGTTAAGTAAAATAATAACCAGTCTGGACAGATTCTCACACCCCGATGAGCTCACATATGAGGGGCAAAACACATTATCTCTGACTGGTTCTATCCGCCATCTACCCAAGAAGGCGTTATTATTGATCAATTCCCTCAGTCTGGATGCCCCCCTGGTTGCCATTACCTGGCTCTGGTGCTTCTCTCGCATATACAATTGCTCCGTCATTCCAGCCCACTACTACATATTATTTAGTGTCACCTGGCTGGCCTATTCCGGAGATCGACTGCTGGACACGCTGAGAACCCCTGGGAGCATTAGAAATACTCCGCGCCACCGGTTTACCTCTCAGCATTTCATACTTTTACTTGGACTCTGGTTACTTATAGCCACGTTTTCCGTTTGTTTCCTGCTGGTGGCAATTAACTCGACAGAATTGAAGTGGGGCTTTTGCCTGTTATCAGTACTGGCATTGTATTTCGCGAGTTGCTTTTGTTTCCCTCATCTGGCAAGAAGTTTACTGCCGAGAGAATTTCTGGTTGGAATGTTTTTTTCCATCGCAACCCATTTTTTTATTGTTGTCCAACAACCAGCCTGGGCTCCTTACCAATTCTGGACCGGCTTCAGTTTTTTTGCTATCTGCACTTTGAACTGCCTTGCCATCTCCCGCTGGGAGTTTACTTCCGATTTAGACGCCCGGGAAGTAACCTTTTTTACCAGCAGTCCTGCACGGCTACAGCAGTTTCATTATCTACTGTTTGTCTTTCTCATTCTTCAGTCAGTCATTTCTGTATTAATGATGTGGAAGCAACAGATACCAGCGTTCGAACTATCCCTGCTCTTAAGCACGTTACTCTTGATCGGACTGGATCGCGGAACTGTCAGTTTACGCTTAAAACCAGTTTTAGCAGATCTGGCACTACTAACTCCCTGGTTAATCCTGAGTATTGTATCATGAATTTCAATCGGGTCGCTCCCTACTTTGAGCGATTGGAGAAGATTGTATTTAGAAATCAGATGCAACTTTGCCGTACCGTGTATTTAACAGAGTTATCCCACGTTGAAAAAGTAGCAATGATCGGTGAGGGTGATGGCCGGTTTCTCCTGGAATTCCTGAAACAGACAAACTGCCCTCAAGTGCATTACATCGATTCCAGTCAAGTCATGCTGGATTTAGCTCAAGCTCGCATAAACAAACAGTTTCCCGAGGCACGACCACGCGTTCGCTTTTATAAATGTGATCTCTCCAAAGAAAACATGCCAGAAGATCACTATAATCTGGTCGTAACGAACTTCTTTCTCGATGTCTTTAACGAACCGACACTTAGTCAGAGCATTACCAGAATCGCTGATTCCTGCTGCAATGATGCGATCTGGTTATATGCAGACTTTCAGGTAGCAGGTAGCAGGCTCCAACAACTACGTGCAACTCTCTGGCTGAAAACCATGTATCTTTTCTTTAAAGTGGTCTCAAACATTCAGGCCCCCGCCCTGATCGATCCCACACCGCTCTTGGAAGCGCATGGTTTTCGAGTCATTCAGCAGACGCAGTTTGCACATGGCTTAATGCGGGCCGAATTCAGACGACGTGCCTGACTCCAATCGATTGCCAAGTCACTCAGAAACCGTTTTCAGAAATGAAAAATCGATCGTACTCGCAAGCAAAAAAAGAATCTGGAACAATGAAGCCAGTCCTTCCAGATGCACGTCGGTCACAGTTGCATCATGATCTTCCAGTTTTCGCATCACCCAATAAATCACCAGCCCGGATACGACCAGGGCTGGCGCCAGATCACGCAACGCAAACCAACTCCCAGCCATAATCACAACAATCAGAAAACAGCTTCCATAAGCCAGCTGTTTCAAAGAAAGCGGATATCTGGGGTTCACCCACCGAGCGGTTTCATCCTGAGCCTGCACGACACTGATGGAAAACGGAATAATCCAGGTCCCCAGTGAAATGGAGATCAGAATCAGAATCGAAGGTGGAAGCAACGACTCGGATTCGGCATAGAGCTGATAAAACAAGCTGACACGGAGCAGCATGAACACAATCGTCAATACGAAAAGATTACCAGCTGAACCAGAATTCCCACGCTGACTCAAAAGTTCTCGACACTGGGGAATTGATTCTGGCACAAAGGTTCGTAAAAACAATAACTCCAGTGAAGCAACCAGTAGTACGGCAACTTCCAGTGGCCAGAGAAACTGTAGCAGAGCAAGCAATACAATGACTATCAACCCCAGCGTAAATCCTGCCAGGGGAAGCAATGCCGTACTCCGTGTTTCAATTCGATCTTTCCGATCACGATGCAGAGCCAGAACTCGAATCCGAAAGAACCGCTGCATTGCTTCAAAGAACGCAACGATCGAGTCTACCCAGTCAGTTTCATCCTGACTTCCGGGCGAACCGCTGGGATGTTCCTCTGGTGTGGGAGGCGAATTCATCGATCGAGCCCTCTCATCTGGATTCCTGCTTATATGCCATTCTGCAACTTTCAATGCGCAAGAACAGAGCCCCCATGGAATGAGGGCCCTGCTTTGAAATTCATAACTCTTACTTCAGTTTATTTAGTTGCATATCGCAGATCCATCAGCATCTGAGTGATACGGACAGCTGTTTCCTGCAACTGATATTTTTCATGAGTTTCGCAACGCGAAATTTTCTCATGCACCTGAAACCATTTTTCGAACAGTTCGTTACTTTTGGATCGAACCAGATTCATGGAAACGGGCTGCATCAGTACGATGCGATGCAGTTCATGTGCCGTGTTTGAAAAATTTCGAATGGAATTCTGTGTTGCCTGCCTGAAAGAGGGAGACTCGGTTGCCAGCCACTGCTCAGCGATGAGCGACAACTGAGTACTCTGGGTTTCCAGAGCAACAACCAGTTTGGCCATATCAATACTGTCGGAAGGTGCTTCAATTCTCAGTGCTACCCTCAGAGCATTGATTGAGTTATCCACCTTATCAAGCAACTGCAACGCGGCAGGACTTTCGACAGTATGGAACATTGCGGAGAAATCTTTCCAGGAAGACTCAATGTACTGGAAAGAAGTAATCAGATTCGCCGTCGATTCATTATGATTGACTGTGTCGATCAGATTCTCAACAGTACCATAGAATTCATCCGAAGTAGCCAGATAATTAGCAGGAGGCAAGCTAATCAGCAAACGCAGAGTAGCACGACGATAGAATTCGTCCACATCGCGTTTCAGCGCTTCTGTCAAGTGCGCTACTTCCTGGAGATTGGCACCATCCTGTGGTAACCAGAGCAGTTCCTGAATCGAACGATCCTGTTGTATGACTCGCTGAATACCACGACTTATTATGCGATCATTGTACGAACGCAGGCGAGTGGCATAGGTATTCCACGCATCGCGGAATGCCAGATATTCCCGCTTGATGGAATCATAGCTCTGCCGATCAATGATTAGATTTGTGACCTGGATCATTCTCTGTTCAATTTCCTGCCCCTGCCTTACCAGTTCGAGGCGTTGCGGTTCGCGAGACAGCTCGAACTCTACATCTTGAATCAAGATGGCGAGTGCATTACTCAAAGCAGAGGTCTGACGCAGGAGATCTGTCCGTTTGAGCTGTGGTCCAGTCTGTAGCAGGTCGCCCAGTTTTCGTTCGGCAGCATTCATACTGGCAATCAGATTACGCGACTGACGATCCAGGCCACGTACCTGATCCAGTTGCAGGGAGACAACCCTCCAGAGTTGATCGATCTCACCATATTCAGCTGCAATCTGGTTTAAATCATTTGTCCGACGAACGCGATCTGCCAGAATGGAAGCACGTGCCCGTACTTTCAAAACATCGGCAACATATTCTCTTACTCCTGGCACCTGATACATCACACGGTTCAGTTGTATGGCCAGATCTGAAGAATCTCTCGCAAACTGATTCAGAGTATCTCTGACTTCATTGATGTTCACACGAGAGAGATTCAGTTGCGGAGCAGGAGGCATATCGAGACCAGACGGCTTGTACTCTCGATCTCGAGTTGCGAGTTCAGATTTTTCCAGCAAGCGGAGCAGGTCATTGACCAGCTTGCTGTTGTCGTCATTCGGTGATTGTGCAAATGCACTCGAATAAGAACCGGTTACGACGAAACCGGAGAGGACCAGCATTAACAGAACGCGAGGTCCAAAAGACAACATGTCCTTACGTTTCTTGTGGTGATTAGTAGTGTGGTGGTAGCGGGAATACATTCACACAATCCTTTCTCGTGAATTCTTTGGCTTGGTAAACATGTGCCTTCCATGACAATCGCTTGATCAGACTCAGTCAGTTTCACCGATGACAACATCTGAACCCAGTGGGCCCGTTCAGATTGGCAGCTTAACTCCAGATAGGACGAACTGCTGATGAGAGGTAGCCTGAAATTTTCATTTCGGCCTCGACGACTGAACCAGACTGATCAGGCGGCGAAGTTTACTGGTTTTGGAAATTACGTCAAGACCATGCTTTGAGTCCACCAGCGTTTAGTTCCCCGTCTTCTGACTGTTATCAAAAATGGCTCACCATCATCTCTCATGCCAGCCCAACTGTAAGACTGGGAAAACAACGCAAAGTCTCCCACCTGCGTCCTGTTTGCTGAATATAGAGGCTTGCAAAACCAGTTTCATGTAATCATAAAATGGACGCTCCATAGTTTGATCCTTTGTAACTTTGGGACCGTATATTCTGTTGTTGTCAATATTACACTGGCACACAGTCAGTATTATTGAAGCATGTTTTTTATCACATTCGATAAACCGCTATATTTCAGCGCGTTACAAACATATAAACATGTCGCACTATTGATTGGCACGCTGAATGCTAAAGAGTATAACCAGCCACTTTAAATCAACAACATGACATCATTCTGATCTTTGTATCTACATGATGTTTCATCAGAACAGGAGAATTTCGATGTTGGTATTAACCAGAAAACGAGATGAAGTAATTCAGATTGGTGAAGACATTGTCATCAAGATTTTGAAGACCGGCAAAGGGGCAATCAAAATCGGAATTGAAGCTCCCGGGAACGTTCGCGTCATTCGGGGTGAATTACTGGAGACCGAGAATTCACCAGAGCACCTGAGTGCCATGAATTCAGAAAATGTCAACCAGGGTTTAAATGCTCAATGTGCCTGAAAAGGCAAGAGTGGAACGGCACACATTAGGTGAGCTGTTAATTTTCATATTTTTATTCCGTTAAGCCATCATAGAGGAAGTTGATAGGCCGGGCTTCAAAGTCGCCAGACGACTGAAATCGGAGGGGATCATGAATCGATCACAATGCAAATATAATCAAACTGAAACTGTTAATTCCGCTCGGCTTGTGGTCTGGGGAATGGTAATTCTGCTGACAGCAGTTTTTCTGTCAGGATGTGCTACCTTCTCTCACGCCGCAGAATACACTCCATACCAGGGGAACGATTATCGCAGTAATTACGACCTGTCTCTTGATCATGAAGAGGATTACCGCTATCGAAGCCCTTCAAATTCAGATTTCGCGCCTATTCCGCGTCATCGATCAGACTCAGACTATCAACCTGCTCAACGACATCGGAGATTTCGTCCAGTCTCCAATGAATTGAGCATGGATGATTATGATGTCAGATTAAAACAGTTGCTTTCGGGAGAGGAATACCTCAATGACCGAACTCGAAACCGGATGCGTGACCAGTATCCCGAACAAAATTATTCTGTTCCAGATCGCCGAACACGCGACTCGTTTCAGTCTGATTATGATAGCCAGCGATTACGGGAACTGATTCGAGAATTACAGCAGAAATCGCTCCCTCAATATGACCGGGAACGATACGACACCCGGTTTCCTGAACAGGTCCCACTGGATCCAAACCAGGAACTGAGAGCAAAGATTTCGCAACGCTATAACAGCCAGTCAGTTGTAGGGACGTTACAGACTCTGGATCCCCAACGGGCTTACTCCTTCTATCTGGAAGTAAACCGAATGATCGACTCACGTCATGTTCAACCTCCTTCTTATGATGTGCGTACTAAAAAATCGTTACAGAACCTGATCTTCGCTGTTGAAAATCAGAACTTCCTGAGGACCAATCGCGTGTCTGCTTCTCCGGACCAGATCCGCATGGCCCAGAATCGCTGGCAACAGCTGATGGTTCAAAATCCTGCACGATCTGCTCAGGATGCAGTAACTGTACTGCGTCAGGCTGCAGATATCGCAGGGAGCCAGTTACAGATGCCAGCTACAGGAGTCATTTACGAATTTGCGTACGGCTCACTGGAAGCCCTGGATAAGCACTCGCGGTTTGAGTTTACTCCCACTACATCTGGTCCACGTGTTAACGCGGGAGGAAATAATATTGTCGGTGTTGGCGTACAACTGAAAACCCATGATGACGGAGCAGTTATCCTCCGAACCTTGAATGGCGGCTCTGCAGCACAGGCTGGACTCCAGCGTGGTGATGTTATCGTCGGTGTCAACCAGAGACGTCTCGCCGGTCTTTCCCTGGACGAAGTCGCCAATCTGATCACCGGTCCTGCAGGTTCGAGCGTCGCTCTGGAAGTCCGTCGTGAAAGCCGAACGGCTCGGGTCAACCTGAAGCGTCAGGCGATTCGTATCACCAATATCAGTGAAGTAAAAATGGTAGATTCCCAACAGAAAATCGGTTTGATCCGCCTGGAGAAATTCGGCGAAGGGACTTCTCAGGAACTGGACCAGGCGTTGTGGAAACTGCACCAGCAGGGTATGCAATCACTGATTTTTGACCTGCGGGGCAACCCGGGAGGATTATTGACTGAGGCGATCAGTGTCTCCAACCGCTTCGTGCCCAGTGGGAAAATTGTTTCGACTCGTGGTAGATACCAGAGTGACAACACTGTTGAAACAGCAACTCATGATCAGACCTGGAAGATGCCTCTGGTTGTCCTGGTTGATGGCGACAGTGCCAGTGCCAGTGAAATCTTTGCAGCAGCAGTCCAGGAAAACCGCCGCGGATTGATTGTCGGTCGAAAGACTTATGGGAAGGGAACAGTTCAGACTCACTTCCCCCTGCAGTCCGTTTCCGGCACTTTCTGGCTGACGACTGCGAAATTTTACTCTCCAACTGGTAGAGAAATGGCAGGAGCGGGTGTGACCCCCGATATCCCAGTCAACATGTCTGAACGAGAACTGCAGAATATTGGTCCCGTTGACCAGGACTTACGAGCTGGCATCAATACCATTATGAGCCAGCGTCCTGGTGAACTCGTAAACAATATTCCAGCAGATCGTCAGGCCAGTCCACAACGATTTCAGTTTTCAGGATAAATTCAAGCGGGTAATGAATCACGTTGGGACTTTATCCTGATAAAATACAGACTCTCGTTTAATACTCGAATCGACAGACAGCCCCAGGCTGTTTCGGTTGCCCCGGCTGTCGAGAACAGTATGATCCGAGGGTCTTTTTCTATTAATCCCCTATCAACCGCGAATTTAACCAGGCAGTAAAACTGCATATACTCTCGTCATGAAATGTAGAATCACGCAGGATGTTTCTGCAGCTGCAGAACTGATCCGAAACGGTGAACTGGTCGCTTTCGCGACAGAGACCGTCTATGGACTCGGGGCGAATGCGCTAGACCCGAACGCCGTCGCCCGAATTTTCGAAGTCAAACAAAGGCCTCATTTTGATCCCCTGATCGTTCATGTCGCAGAGATCGATTCACTTGCTGAATTTACCACAGGTTTATCGCCTCAAGCACAAAGACTCGCCGAGAGGTTCTGGCCCGGACCTTTAACCCTGGTCTTACCGAAACAGTCTGTAATCCCTGATCTGGTCACTTCAGGTCTGGATTCCGTCGCAATTCGCATCCCCGCACATCCTGTGGCTCGAGAACTGCTCAACGCCGCGGGCCTGCCGATTGCAGCTCCAAGCGCTAATAAGTTTGGATGTCTCAGCCCGACTCAGGCTCAACATGTAGCAGAACAACTGGGTGATGAAATTCCCATGATTTTGGAAGGTGGCCCCTGCCAGGTTGGCGTTGAGTCGACTGTCATCCAATGCAATGAGGATTCTATAGTACTTTTGCGTCCTGGGGGAATTTCACTGGAAGACATCGAAGCCTGTGCAGGAATAGTGAGGCTTGCCAGAATCGAAGATTATGCAGAGACAAAATCTCAGGTCAGCCCGGGAATGCTTCCTCGCCATTACGCCCCTGGAACCCGGTTGCATCTGATTGACCAGTTAGATCAAATTCCCGATATCGAGACGATTGGCGTCCTAAGCCTCTATCCACTTTCTGAGACAATTCTTGCTGGACGAGAATTTGCTGCTCAGGAAATCTTATCTCCCACGGGAGATTTAAAAATGGCAGCCGCAAATCTTTTTACGGCCTTAAGAAACCTGGATCAATCCGGAGTCGAATGCATAGTTGCACTAAGATTGCCTGAGAGAGGACTGGGCAGGACAATCAATAATCGGCTGGAACGGGCCGCATACTGAACTATAGATTCAACTGAGCCTGTTCCTGAGAGTTAGTTACACACTCACGCATGATTGAAGACAATTGCTCCAACTGTATCGGTTTCGTAGCAAAACTGTCACAACCTGCTGCAAGGCATTCTTCCCGAGATCCAGACATGGAATGGGCCGTTAAAGCAATAATTGGAAGTCGATAACCAGACGCCCTGAGCTGCTTCGTCGCCCCGTAACCATCCAGTTCGGGCATCTGCATATCCATCAGGATCACATCAAATGCATTTCCTCTTTCTAGTGCTTCCTGCGCAAGCCTGACTGCAATGAGGCCATTTTCAGCCAGGGTCACTTCATGGCCAGCCTTTTGCAGAAAATAGCGAATCAACCTCTGATTATCCGGTCCGTCTTCAGCGACTAAAATTCGATAGCTTTCGCTGCCTGCTGATCCTGGCTGACTGAGAACGTTCTGTTTTCCCTGACGTGCGAATGTAGTCTGATCTACATATTCTTCAGACTGTAGATTTCCGGCCTTTATTGTCACAGTAAATATGGTTCCCTTACCGTATTCGCTCGACACCGAAATTTCGCCCCCCAGAATATAAGTCAGTCGTTTACAGATCGTCAATCCGAGTCCCGTCCCTCCGAATTTACGAGTGGTTGAACAGTCTGCCTGCACAAAAGGTTGAAACAACCGCGAGAGCTGAGTCTCTGTCATCCCGATGCCCGTATCTATTACATCGAATTGCAGGCCTTGCTCGTTTGAATCAAGGGCGACCGCTCTCAGTACCAGCTGAACACTGCCTTCTCTGGTGAATTTAATGGCGTTACTTAAGAGATTAATCAGAATCTGTCGTAGTCGAACCGGATCACTTTCAATCCAGTTGGGAACCTGACCTTCCACTTGAATGTTCAGATCAAGTCCTTTGTCGATGGCCCGGATTTCCATCAGAGTTTTGACATCATCCACCAGCTCTGTCAATGAACACTCGATTGCTTCGACGTCCAGTTTATCTGCTTCAATTTTGGAAACATCCAGAATGTCATTTATCAATTCCAACAGGTACTCGCCATTCTTTTTAATGGTATCTAGATGACGTAATGTCTCCGAATCCTGATTACGCTGCCGCATTATCTCTGCAAATCCCAAAATAGCTGTCATGGGAGTCCGAATCTCATGACTCATATTTGCGAGGAATGCGGTCTTAATCTTACTGGCGTTCTCTGCTTCCTGTTGTGCAATGACCAGATCTTCTACCATGTGATTAAAGGTATTGGCCAGACGTCCGACTTCATCTTGTGATTCCACTTGGATGCGATGGTCCACGTCACCTGCTGCGATTTTTTCCGCACTTCGGGAGAGCTCTAAGATGGGAGATACAATTCCTCGAGAAATTATCCATACTGAGAATAAGGCAAAAATTGTCCCAATAAACGCGAGGATGCTGATGACGAGTATCGCTGAGTGGATAGAAGCATCTGCGTGATAAGTTGCTTTAACAGTATTTGCGTGAATCAGCGGATGGATCTGATTGTGCAACAACTCATTGATCGTCTCCAGCTTCTGTTCATAACCTGCCAACTGGTGATCAATATCATCTGTTACATTTACGATCTGATTGCCATATGTCGTTGCCTTTTCAAACAGCGAATCAATTTCGTTCATTCGCTGTAATTCCAACTGGTTGGAGATTGAGAGCAGATATTGTGCTTCGAACATCCGGAATTTACGTTCTGCATCAAAGATCCTCATCAGCAAATTCTGATTTCGCTGAACGATATATTCTTCAATTGAGCCAAACGTAATATTGAGATACTTCTCCATGTTATGAGATGCATCTGCTTTTATCAGCTCTGCTTCAGAGGGAATCCGATCCGCCTCTCTGTGCTCTTTTCCAATTAATTGATCGATCTGCTTGACATAATTTACGAAGACGTGCAAGGATGCATCCCGTTTGTCTACCAGCCTTACAAGTTCAGCGGACATGCGATTGTATTCCGCATAATCTGATTCGATCCGCCTGTTTAGATCCGACCCCAGATCGGATAGTGCCAGTTTCTGATAGCGACGGTAATTCTCCTGAAAGTGGTCCCTGGCAAGGATCAGTTTCTCTAGATGCTCTTTGTCTCTATCACGGACATAGTCGAGCACCGCCCGCGCCATCTTGCCTGCTTCGATTTCCATCTCCAGAATTGAAGCTTCGAGAGGCTCTTCTACGGTCACCAGTTGAGAAATGTCATGATTGATGTTGGATAGCTGATATAGAGTCACGGCTCCACTGACTACCTGAACCAGCACCAGTAGTCCAAACGCGCACTTGAGGCGATCAGAGATTGACCACTTTCGCAGCTTGGCAGAGACCCGAGTTAATGGCTTATAAGTGTGCATTAGATTCAGACAGCGCTGGTTCAGTTTTCGATGGAGAAGCTGCAGATGAAGCGCTGTTGCGTCAGCTGCCTGTGGTCATTACCGGAGAAGAGTAGATTCACCGCCCTGAAACTGGGGCATTCACCTCCTTAAAAATGTATCTTCTAAATAAAAACCGGTCATCAAAGAAACACTATTACTCAAGAGATTGTAAGAATGTGAGTCAGAGGATTCGGAGAGTGAGGAATTCAACGAGGATGACAGTTATAGGGAGGCGCAACAGGTTTCTACCAGACAAGTCAGTCAGCTTTGAGCAAAGCGAGCCATTCAAACTGAAGTGCAATATAGAAGAGATGAACCAATCAATAAAAAACGCCAGCACCGTTCAGAGGGGGGTGAACGATACTGGCGATCAACAAAATCTGAATTAAAAATGAAATCTGCAACGATCAAGTTACAGCTGGTTCAGTTCGGCAAGAGTGAATTCTGAGAACCAGACCGCTACCTGTTTCATCAGTAATCAGATAAGATCAGGGATGCTGTCTCATGGTTGGTAAACTAGTCGTGAATCTGATAATAACCGGCTAGCACTAAAGTTGGTTATAGCCTATATCAGGTCATTTTTAGTTATCGAAACCTACCTGATCAAATCCGCAACCATATTTGAAAATCGACTGTTAAAGTGATTCTCCACGATGGACGGATCGTCGCAAAGATACCGATTATGGCGATATTTCACCAGGTGGCTGGAAGCCTTTCAATCAGGCTCAGCTCAGGCACGGACCAGGCAGTGAGATTTGATTTCTGCGGCAATCTCTGAGAGGGGCAATACCTTGTCTGCCAGTCCTGCCATGACGACAGCGGCAGGCATACCCCAGACAACACTGGAAGCTTCGTCCTGAGCGATGATTGTCCCGCCGACACGAGCAACCTCGTGACTTCCCTCGATTCCATCTTCACCCATACCTGTCAGCATCACAGCCAGTGTGGCACTTCCATAGTGTTCTGCAGCTGTTCGGAATAAAGGATTGACTGAGGGACGACAGAAATGCTCTGGAGGCGCCTGATTGATCAAAGTTACTTTCTGACCATTCTTTTCACCTATAAGCATATGACTGCCTCCAGGGGCAACGTATGTCTTATTCGACTCCAATGGTTGATCGTGCTTTGCTTCTACAGTGATTCGCCCGCTATCCTTCTGAATGTGAGAAGCCAGAATTTCTGTAAACCCGGGAGGCATGTGCTGTACGATCAGAATCGGCATCGGGAAATCAACTGGTATCTGTGGCATTAATTCAGCCAGAGCCTTAGGCCCACCAGTGCTGGTCCCAATCACGAGCACCTCTGGTTGCTTGTAAAACTTGATATTTCTCTTAAACAACGGTGTTGAAGCGGGAGAAGCAGCAGGGGCCTCGGTTCGCACAGAAGAAGAAGGAGTGACAGTCTGAGTTGTGGAACTGCGTTTGCCAGCTACCGCCTTGATCATCATGACCAATTCGCGAGAGAGTACTCGAATACTTTCCGCTGCACTTGCCGTCTGCGGTTTTGCAACACATCCTACAGCGCCCAGTGAAAGCGCTTTGACCGTAGTTTTCGCCCCCTGACTGGTCAGACCACTGGCCATGATCACAGGAACATCCGGAAAGTCACACTGAATTCTCTGTAATGCCGTCAATCCATCCATGACAGGCATCTCAACATCGAGGATCACGACATCCACAGGATTCGTACGCATCCAACTCAAAGCCCGTTCCCCGTTCATCGCAGTACCAGCAACGATGATTTCGGGCTCTTGCTCAAGAGACTTGGAAATCAGGCCGCGAATGACAGCTGAATCATCTACGATTAAAACACGAATCGGTTGTGGGGACATAACTAGACTTACCTGTTGGTACAGCGGATATCAGCGAGAGCATGAGCCTGCTGCATTGAGGAGAATTAGATATAGATACGGGCTTCTCTGTAATAACAATAGGTCACAAACAAACTCACCTTTGGAAAGGGGCTTTTATTTTTTTATCTATTCAGCAATCCATGGCAGCCCAATCGGCCTATTCGCTATAATCAGTCCGCACTATATTCTGACTATATATAGCATTTATTGAGTTGCACCGCCTCTAACTGCCATCAATTTCAGGAAGATCTAATGCCAGTCCATCCCCAGGTTGCACGTTACCTAGATGAAATTGCTCAGATAGATTTACCTCCGTTTGAAGAAATGACTCCGGAGTTCATACGCTCAACATTAACTCCATCACCTGAACCCCATTTACCAGCTGCTCAGATTGAAAGTATTTTTATTCCCGTCGATGACTCCCGGATCGAAGCTCGGATATATACTCCTGCAATTACCTCTGATGCTACTCCCCCCGACAAGTGGCCCGCACTGATATATTTTCACGGCGGGGGCTGGGTCATGGGAACCCTCGATGCCTACGACGGTCTATGCCAGGATCTGGCTGGAAACGCTGGTTGTAAAGTGATCTCTGTTGATTACCGGATGGCTCCGGAATACCCGTACCCTATTCCCTTTCAGGATGCTTTTACAGCGACACATTGGATTACAGATCAGGCAGATACTTTACATCTCGATCGTAGTCGAATTGCGATTGGAGGTGATAGTGCCGGCGGGAATCTCGCCACAGCGGTGGCCCTCAAAGCCAGGGAAGCAGAGAACATCAGCTTAAATTACCAGATGCTGGTTTATCCAGTAACGAATTATTTCTTTGAAACTGAGTCCTATCATAAATATGCGACAAATTATTTCCTGACCAGAAAAGCAATGCAGTGGTTTTGGGACCAATATCTGCCAGACGAATCATCGGGTCGAGAAATCTATGCTTCTCCATTGCGTTGTAAAGAGTTGACGGGACTTCCCGAGGCCCTGGTGATTACTGCGGGATACGATCCTCTCTACACAGAAGTGGTACAGTACGTCGAACAAATGCAGACCTCGGGAGTCGATGTGACCCATATCAATTTTGAAGATATGATCCATGGATTTTTCCGGCGTTCTGATGTCTTCGACCGTGCGTATGAAGCCGTACAGTTGGCTGGTCATCATCTAAAGCAGGTTTTTACTCGCAATTGACCAATGGCCAACTAGTTTTTACTCCTCTGCTGCGATCTGACGCAGTTTACCTGAAATCAGGAACTGCAAGACAACACAACTGATCAGACTCAGATAAAACGCTGGCATGATAATACCGTTTGCGCCGATTGAGAAATGAAAGAAAAAATACATTATCTGCAAAAACGGTGTCAGACAGGCCTGCAGTAGGATCAAGCTACCAATTGCAATCGCCAGCGCGCCCCAGCGCACTACCAGGGAATAGTAAGCCAGCAGATGTAAAAAGACGACATATTGGACCATGATCAGTGGGATGTAAATCTGCCAGCTGATGTCAACCATTTCCAGTAGACTGTCAGGTGCCAGTATTACAATCAGAAGGATCCCACTGGCAACTGGAATGAGTGCCAGACTTAGCCCCACAGTTTTTTCATAAATAATCCTCGAGAGAGAATGTGGAAGTAAAAGCATTAATGGCAGCATCTTTTGTCTATGCTCATCTCGAAACATCTGCGAAACGTATAGAGTACTTTCGACTATAAACCCTGCACTAAGTAACAACAGCGATGTACTCATCATTCCTCGCCAACTGTATGACGAGATAAATGATACGGAAGAAAAACCATCCAGAAACATCCCTCCCGCTGTGATGAGCACAACCAGTAGAGGATAGATAACCAGTTTGAGAATAAATGCCTGCTTGCCTCCAGAATTAAACTGAAACTCTTTCCACACAAATGCCATCTGCCCGGGACGACTGTTACGAAGACGCGTTTTCAGACTTGGCTTTGGATTGCTAACCCTTCCTGCATCAGTACGAAGGGACCAGGGTTCAAAACAGGCCCAGGCAGCAAAAAAAGCGACAACACCTATCATAATATTACTTACAACCTGCATGCTGAGAACCGACTCTTTAAATCCCACCTGCAGTATTGTTTGAAAACGTTCAATAACGGAAATCTGCTGACTCAGGTGATGAATCAACTCAACCCCTTGAGCGATAAACCCCTGAGAATCAATCAATCCACGAGATTGCAGATCTGCAAACGTTTCTGAAAGCAGTATTGGTAGCACGAACAGAAAAAAAAGCAGGATCATTACGAGGGCAATCGCAGTCCCCGAACGTCTGGCATATACAGAACAAAGTAGTGCCAGATTTGAAATCAGTATGACATATGCCACCATCGCCAAAAGTGTTGCAAATATCTGAAGGGGGGTAATTCCTCCCAGTGCGACGGCCAGAATCAGAAACGGCAACTGTGCCAGGATCAGTAAAATGATACGGACTGCTCTGACAGTCGATTTTCCCAGGAGTAATCCCAGAGAACTAATGCCAGCCAGCTTGAGCAAGGGAAGTGTTTCTTCTTCTTTTTCTTCAGTAATCGCGGTAGAAAAAATCCCAATTCCAGCAAGAGTCACGAGCCAGAAATTGAGCCAGACAATTTTTGTAAAAAAATCAAGCCCCGGAGAACCAATGCGTGCACTGCTGAGCCACGAAGAAAAAAAAAGGATAAATACGAGACCAATGCTCGCAAATCGAAATAGATGTATTTTCCTGAGTTGTACATCTTTCTTGAGTGCAAAATTGGTGAAGATCAAAGATCCGCGAAACATAGAGCCTCTTTCAGTCGAACTGTTCGTTCAACGGAACATCGAGAGAATATAGAACATGACCTTTTTTTTTCGTTACTTGCGGAGATTTTAAAAAGAGGGTTTCCGGCGTTTCACCTAGAACCAGCAGCTTCCCGGTACTCTCGACGGCTCGTTGCACATTGAGATATTGATCTCCTGAAAATCCTGTCACACGGCTTAATAGAACAGGAAACAACTGGTCAAGCGAATCATCTACCTCTCTCTCTTTCAGTTTGAAGGTCCCAGTCAAACTGAAAGTTGCCCAGGCGCCAGATTGATACTGGGGAGAAGAATATAACACAGAGGCGACATCCAGCGATCTGCCACGAAAAACCAGGCGATCCTGTTCCTGTTTGAGTTCATATAACTTCGAACCAGCCAGAAAGTAAATCTGTATGATTCTTGTCGGAAACTTATCATCGATTCTCAGTGCGAGCGCTTCCAGGCCTGATTCGTTTTTTAGTACGGATTCAACTGAGACGGCAAATCCCGTTTTACTGGTTCTGAATTTATGTAAATAACCTTGTGAAGAATTGGGAGGGATTTCGAGGTGCATCATTCCCTGCGATCCACTCTTACAGACCCCATTGACCCGAGAGAATTCATTACAGGCTGCATAGAGATGTTCCTCGCCTTCGTGTGTAATCTCGTAAGTGCCTCCTGTCACCATTCCCAGACTGGACCATTCACTCTGAATCATATCCTGATCTGGCATTACTGAAGCCAGCATAAGGGAGTGAACCTGGGAGTTCTGATTCGAACTATATTTTCCACTCACATAGAAAATCAGACTGAAAATCACAATGCCCAGAAAATACCATAAATAATATTGGTGAATTCTTCGGGACAGTCTGGTTGCAAAGTAATATCCCGGCCCCACCACAAGTAAATACAAAAACGCGAGAAAAAAATTGAGATACCAGATTCGATGCGGTTTACTCATTTCTGTCAGGGTAGTCAGGATTTCTTCATCACTCATCTGGTAATAAAATATATCTGCGTGCGGGTAGTATCCACTATCTGAATCGAAGTAATATGCTTCAGTTAATATATCTGCTTGATCTGATAAATTCTCAGATTTTTTCCGTGTACTCTGAACCAATGTATTAATATCGTTCGACGAAAGCTGGTTGATTTTTTGTGGATGTCGAATAATTCTACCTTGCCCGTATCTGATCAAAGACGAGCTCTGATTTAAGGGAGAAAAGGTTTCTGGAAATACTTGATCTTCGCCTTGCGTATTTTGAAATAAATGAAGCGTTCCCCCCAGATAGATCCATTGTATAAAAGCCGTTCTGCGTGCTTTATCCCACCTGGGGACATGGTCTAATACAACGGTTTCCAGAGAATCTACCGCATCAGTCAGTGGAGGAAATATTTCTTCCGGGTACTGCTTAATCCCAGGTAGTCCCCGTTCCAGGCTTCCAGCACTGATAAGCTGTACGATCGCCTTTGTCTTGACAGGTACAGGCGCGAGAAATGATTTTGAATTCTGCTTTTCTCCCTCTTGCCAGGTTGCTGTCCAGTTGGCATTCGATTCTGAAAAGTAGGGATAGAGCTGCACCCATTTCGTATCATGGGGGGCAATGTAAACCGAAGTTGAGATCGCCAAGCCGATCGGCTGTCCCCGAAATGACTCCGGCTGAAAGCGCAGCTCGCCTTCAAACGGAGATTCCTGATTATTTTCAATCAGAAAAGTAACAGGGTTAAAATGATACGCTACAGGACGGTCCTGGAATGACCAGCGAATTTCATGTATTTCCAGTGCGAAAGCCCGTGACGTAATCAAGAGCAGAGGAAGGACCATAATGTTCTTCCATCTGAATCTGAATTTAATAATTCGCGCCTTCATACTGGAAATCTAATACTCCCCAACCAGATTTCCATCCTGGCGATTGGCCAGACGTTTTAAAATTTCGTAATCGGTTTTCTGGCTGATATAACGCACGGATGTATCTCCCATGCTAAAGTGCGCTCCCTCAGCATGGAAACTTGAAAAGCCTCCCACACGAAGCAAAGATTTGCGTTCCTCCGCGGTCAGTTCTTCCGTTTCACGTATTCCATCCGAATTGCCGTCTGTCGTCATCTCTTCATATTCATCGAAGTAACTATCGGACATCGGATCATTTTGGAACTGATACTCACGTGAATCACCATAGGGAAATGCCACTCGTGATGAGATACGAGATTTCAGGGACTGATTAATTTTGGTGCCCATATTACGCAGCGTAGAGGATGTCCCCGAAGTCCAGCTTAAAAAACCACCATCGGCCGTTTCACCTACATAAATGGTGTAGGCACGCCCATCTTTCAGATCCTTTTCGCGAATGCTACTGTTCAAAAAAAAGACTCCCTGATTATCTGAGTCAATCGGGGCCTCAACGTCATTCTGACAGCCGGCATAATTATATCCCCCCAGATAACTGGAAGGACACACAAAACAGGTCAGTCTATGGTTCGCAATTTCTGAATTGACCGGGTCATAAACACCTTTCGCAAAATCATAACGCTGGAACGCCACCCGCTCGTCCAGTAAAGGAAGTATCTGAATCACCCAACCAACATGATAGCCTTGTGGCTGATTCAAAATGGGCCCTTGGGAATTAACCGTCCCTGAGGGAAGCACCAGATGTGCCATCTGATAATTCTGCAATGCAATTCCGAGTTGCATCAGATTATTTTTACAGGTTGTCGCTCGTGCCGCTTCGCGAGCTGACTGAACTGCAGGAAGCAGGAGCGCAATCAGTATCGCGATGACAGCAATCACACACCACAGCTCCATCAATACAAAGCCTGCAGAGTGTGATTTCTTAACTGGTAGAGAGATCATCAATAAGAACCCATTAGCAGGAAATGCCCGTCAAAGAAAAAACTTTCATCACCTTGATTCAGCTGACTTAAAACTCCGGAAGCAATTGACCATCATGTCGGTTGGCCAATGCCTGATAGACGGTCTCGTCGATGTTTTCACTAAGGAAACGAACACTTCCGTCTCCCAGTCCAAACTGAGCGCCCCCTGTATGATAACTGGAGAAACCACCAACACTAAGTGGGTTTTCGGCTGCCTTCGATTCCCCAGCTGCCTCAGTAGACTCACCTTCTGAAGTTCGTGCATCGAACTGAGCTTTACCAGGATAGTAGTTCAACCCTTTGGCGTTAATACTGGTGCCAGCATTCCTCAATGTGGAACGTGTTCCTGAGACCCAGCCTCGTTGATTACCGCCAGCGAATTCACCAACAAAGATTGTTTTTGAAGACCCATCCAGAATTTCGTCGTACCGCACGCTGCTGTTGAGAAACAGAACTCCATTATTATTCACATCGATTGGTGCTTCGATGTCATTCTGCATCCCTGCATAGGTATTTCCCGGAGAAGGGTTCGAAGGGCAACTGAGCAACGGAATCTGATACTCGGCAACCTGCTTATTCACCGGGGCATAAACACTCTCTTTAAAATTGAACTTATTGAATGCAACTCGTTCGTCGAGATACGGTAGAATCTGAAGGATCCAACTGACGTGATAACCCTTTGATTCACTTCGCACAGGCCCCGTAGGATTGATTGTCCCGGAAGGCAGTACGTTATGCGCCATCTCATAATTCTGAATTGCGATATTGATCTGCATCAGATTATTTTTACAGGACGCACGATGGGCCGCCTCTCTTGCCTGCTGCACAGCTGGCAAGAGTAATGCGATGAGAATTGCGATAATGGCAATCACGACCAGCAACTCAATTAAGGTGAAACCACTCTTTTTATGCGTGAGCTTCAGCTTAGGCAACAAATCTAAATGTGGCATGATCTTCCCTTTAAATCAGACTTTCCTGCGGGGGTAGAGTATTATTATTCTGAGTTTTGACTCTTAACAGTAATTGGCCATTCTCTGATGACACGCACGCGGTAAATATCATCAGCGGGATAACTCGCCTCTGTTGTGATGATATGTGAGTCTTCCATTTGTCTGTTTTTCTTTACTTTAATGACGACTTCACCTGAATTAACTTTTCCCATCGACTCGATCTCTACTTTCCAGGTTTCGCCATCGTAGTCTGTATTTTGAATCAATCTTCTGACAGCTCTCTGAGCAGCAGCATCTCCCAATGAGGAAGCTTGAAGCAGGTATTGTTGCTGCTTGAGCTGCTTGGCCTCGACTTGACTCTGTTGCAATATTTGCCCCACGACTGCTAACGCCAGAATCAGACACAGCATGGGAATGAGCACAAAAGATCCACGCCGCACATGTGTCTTCTGTGCTCTAACGCTATTCAAATACCGATTTGTCGTTTTTCGATATGAGTTCATGCTTCACTCTGTCTGCTCTGACTGTTTCTGAATCTGGCCGACTCGATTCAACTGTGCTTCACACCGGAACAACTGGAAATAAGCTTGCAGAGTTTTATTCTCATGTCCTGTCTTATCTGGAATATTCAGCTCCATAGAAACCAGTTCCTGCTGATTGAATATTTCTGTCTGAAAAGTAACACCTGCCAGCGGGAGTAAATATTCATCCTGTGAGACAAGTTTACCTTCCCTGTGATATTCGCGACGAATTCCTTCACCCGGGGAATTTGTCAAATAAGTGATAGATGTGTTTTGGCGCAGTGCCAGCTTAAGTATTTGCTGGCTATTCTGTTTGGATATCTCTGCGTTCTGAGCTGTAGATACATCTTCTCTGAACTTGTGCGCGATCTTTTGAAGCACCAGTTTATTCTCAAGGCGTTCTGTTCCCTTCATCTCCACTCGCATCAGGAATGCCAGAGTGGTCACCGCGGCAGTGAACAGAATTGACATCGCCGACATTACTGCCAGCATTTCGATCAACGAATATCCCTGTCGTATCTTCGTATAAGAACGTCGTTGTATTCTTCTTTTGTCTGATATGATCATGAAACATTCATTCATATAACCAGAGGGTCAGCGTAACAGGATCAACATTTTCCCCGTAGATATTTCTCCAGGAGACTTTGATAGCAACCTGACGGACTCCAGATACTTCCTCATCATCTGTGTTGACTAAAGAGAGTTCTACTTGAGGATCATTGAGATCTAACTCCCCAATCAGCGCTGACTGATAGTGATTGAGACGCTCCTGACTCAAGTCCTTCCCGGAACTTTCTGCACGAATTCGTTCAGACAGATTTCCGACAGCTGTGACAACCAGATACCTTTGATCGATGTCTTTCCTCTGCTGGCCAATAGCCTTAAACGCGGGAAGTGCCACTGCCATCGTTGCCCCCACCAGAATCATTGAAATAAAGGCTTCAAAGAGGGTAAATCCACCTCGATGATTTAAGAGGACCTTTCGTTCTGGATGATTTTTATTGCGAATTCTCATTTGAACTATGACTCAGGAAATTTGGAACAACAGATAAACTAAAGGCATAAACAGAGCTATGACAAAGTAACCGACCAGTACCGCGAGAGTACAAACCAGAACCGGTTTACAGATTTCTGTGAAGTATCTGATTCTGCGAAATCTGCGCTGCTCAATCGTATCAGCCAGGGAACGCAATACTGAGGGAAGATTACCCACTTTTTCAGCAGTCATACAAAGACCTGCCTCTGCACTGGAGAGAACTTTCGCCTCACGTAACGATTCCCAGAAATCATTACCCTGACGAACTCGTTGCGCAGCTGACTGCGTCTGCACTCTTACATCAGACCAGAGGTGATAATTACCAATAGAATCCAGGGCGAGAAGAGGAGGCCTCTCGATCACCACGGTTTGCGCAATTTGTCGTAAACATTGGGGGGTATTCAGACGGGGAAACCAGCCCGTAATAAATGGAATATTGAGGTTCGACCAACCGAAGTAATTACCAAAATGTAAAATTGCCAGTACTACCAGTGGCAATGAGAATATTGGAAAGAACAGATAGAAGTATGAGAAGATCACATCGCTGGCAGTCATGAGTGACTGTGTAATTGATGGTAATTCAAAACCGAAATCCAGGAAGATCTTTTTGAACTTCGGAACAATCCAGTACATGATAAACCCTGTGATAATAAACTGCAGCGAAAGAATGATTGTGAGGTATAGAATCAGATTTGCAAAATTCGATTTATCAGAACTGGTACCGAGTTTTCTTGTCGCTCTGACCGCCGAATCCCGTAAAGCAATCCCCGGATTGTTAGTCTTCTCACCGATATTTAATGCCACAATTGCTGACTGGGGTAGCAAACCTGAATTTTCTGCCAGTGCCTCGGAAAGGGACTCACCGGAATGCAATCTGCTGCTGAACCTTAACAATCGGTCCCGGTATCTGCCTTTCTTCGTTTGAGAATAACGATCGATTTCTGCCGCCAGGGGAATATTCTTCTCAACGCAAAACGTCATCAGCCAGAGCAGTTCTGTTTCCCGAGACCGCTTGTTTAATGACAGGATATTTAACACACAGCAGAAGACAGCAATCATCAGGATAAAAAAAGGAATGATGTAAATTAATACTGGAATGAAGATCAATAGAGGTAAACCCAGCAAAATCCAACCTCCAGTCCGGATAATATGCAAGCGGTTTTGCATAACTTCTGAGAGACTGTACTCATCTTCCTGATTGATAGAACGCAGTAACTGTAAGCACTGCCATTCCAGATAGATTGTGAAGATATAAATCAAGATTGTTGGCAGAGCGACCAGGGCAGTTCCGAGAATAGTTACTTGATTGGTTACCACAGCAATAATATTAAGCAGAAGAAATATCACACATAGAGCCAGCATGAACAGAGTAAACGCTTTCCAGCAGACCTTGATCAGCTGATTGACTCCCTGATGACCAAAATCCTGCACGCGCCGCGCAAGCATGACCGATGTAATTCCTGCTATTGGGAAATAGACAAAGAAAGCCAGACTGAATATCACGCCCAGAAATTCCACGGTCGTCAAACTTTCAAAATGGACTATGAGAGATCATTTAATAATTTGATCATTGGTAAATAGACTGCCACGATCGGAATGCCCAATAAAAACAACATTCCAGATATCAGCACAGGCTGCAGGATGAATATCAGTGTGCCTGTTTTCAAATCTGCTTTGGTCTGATAGATGTTACTGCTGGCACGCAAAGACTCAACGAAGACCTGTGGGTGGTCCTGCCAGCGAAATATATGAATAAAACTTTTCGTAAAATGTGGAGAACTTTGAGCGGATTCCATCAGGCTGAACCCCGCATTGGTCCGTTTAATCAGAACTTCACACCCCGCGATCAGGTTTGGATCACGCGTCATCTGAGCCGCCAACATGAGTGCTTCGGGTAATTTCACCCTGGCATCAATCAGGCCAGCCAGCATGCGGCAGAATTGAGAGATCGAAGTATTACTCAAAATAGAACCAAACACGGGTATTTGATTCAGTAGCCGGCGTCTCAAGGCACGCTTCTTCAGAAAATCAAAACTGAACCAGATTAGTAACATCCCGCCAATAATAATGAGCGCAATCTTGAATCCGTGCTTTGTTAACAGATCAGCGAAACTGATCATCAGAACTGTCAGCCTGGGAAGCTCAGTGCCGAAGTCTTCAAAAAGTGATTTGAAATTCCCAACGATGATCGTCATCAGAAAGTAGAACAAAATCAAAGAACCAAGAATTAATACGATTGAATAGAAAAAAGATGTCAGCAATTTATGCCTTGCCTGTCTGCGCTGTCTCTCGCTGGCAATATAATCTTCAATCACAGACTCTAGTTTTTCTGTACCAGCGGAGACATGAATCAAGGTCGCAAGGTTTTGTGGTACCGATTGCAAATGCCGTTGGAAGGTATCTTCTTGAGATCTCCCCTGCTCCAGGTCTAATGCCATCTTCTGAAAAGTTTGTGCCAGGTTGCTTGATGGCGATTCTTCCGCCAGTGTTCGTAAACTGGCGGACAATGGCAACCCCTCTATTTGAGGCTGTTTTTTGTTTCGGATCGAGTCTAGATAATCAGTGCTAACGTCCCAAACAGCTTTACCGTAGTCCTCTAATGACTCTCCCTCAAATTCAATAATATCAACAGCATCACCATCGCTGAATTCTGACTCTGAAGTCTGACTTGACTCGATCAAATCAACTCGAACAACTTTCAGTCCCTGCTCCATCAGCTTGATACGGGCAGACTCATCACTGCGTGCATTTACAAAGCCGCTGACTTCCTGACCATCAGAATTAATACAGAGATAGGAATACTTTTTCATTAGACCGAAGGACTTCCCAGCATTTTCAAAATCTCGACGAAGGGTAAAAATACTAGCAGTGCATAACAGACTGTAATACCACCTGCGACTAATACGACTAATCCCACAGGGACGATGTTTTTGATCCATTCAATACGGTTTAATACGCGCGTCTGATAAACACGGGCAATTTCGGACATGATATCCGGCAGGCGATTTTGATGTGCGGGATTCATCAACATGGATTGAATATATCCAGGTAATTCTGCTGCAGACTGAATACTGCCTTTAATTCCCTCACCCTGTTCAAGTTTTTCCGCCACTGCACGGACCTGATTGATCATTTTCGAATTGCCTGTACATTCTGCTGCGAGTACGAGTGAATCAGATAAAGGAATATGATATGAAAGCAAAACTCCGGCCATTTCCGCAAAAGTGGAATAGTTCATATCGAGCACCAACCTGCGATAGCCGGGGACCCACCCATATGCAATGTTGGCTGCCAGAGATTTCAAACCAGACTGATTGACTTCTCGAGACAACATGAATGAATGCCGACTGAATTTCCAGCTGAAAAGCAAGACCAGAAATACCGCTGGAATCAGTATGAACCAGTTCTGGTAAAATCCGAACAGGCTCATGAGCGTGTTCATCACTAAAGTATTTTTGAGCTGAAATATCTCATTCGCGGTGACCAGTTCTGGAAAAATAATGAAACAGACAAACAGCGAAAGCATAAAGGCGATAATCAAAATTATCACTGGATAGATCAATGCTGATCCGAGTTCGCGCCGCAAATCCATCCTGGCGCGAGCAAATGAAGCAAAGGATGTCAGCGCTTCCGGCAAACGCCCCATTTTGATTCCTGATTTGATGAGCGCGACGTAGGTAGACGGTAACTGGATCGCTTCGGACTGGACAGCCTCATCCAGAGAAGCTCCTTCCTCAATTTTTTGCAGCAGATGCCTGATGAAGTTCTGCGAATCCGCTTTCAAATATTTTGCGGCATTTCTGAGCCCTTCATCTAACGGAATCCCAGTACGGACCATCGCAGCCAACTCATCATTGAGATCAGCTAAACTTTCAGCTGATACGCTCTGGGATTTGGGTTGTTTCGAGTTCATCATGAATGTTGTTATCTCACCGGCCACCACGACAACATGTGTTCCTGTGTCCATTCTAGGCTGAAATGGTCCGACCCGCCAGCGCAGACCGCCAGATGTGATCAAAACAAATCATCTGAAATGTCAGTACTACCTCGGACCTATTTCCCTCTGATGACCCTGTCTCTAAAGGATTTTGTCTATAAACATCGAAAATACACCATTTTCTGTCACCAGAGTCTCTGGGCCCCCCCATAAAACTATAATTCTGATTTACGAGAGCAAGTACCCGGCTCGATTACAGTTTACAGATTGAAGACCGCAGATTACAAAGAGGAATAACTTCCAGACCGCACTGGAGTTATTAAATATCGATCAGGATGACAGCCAGCTCACAGGCTTGTATTACGGAAAGACCTCCACATGATTCGTACCAAAATTAAAGCAGCACTGCATACATCCCAGCCCGGCGAAACAATCAAGGTATCCGGGTGGGTCCGCACACGCCGAGATTCGAAGAGTGGCTTTTCCTTTGTTGAGCTCAATGATGGCAGCTGCATGTCTAATTTACAAATCGTCATCGATCAAAGCGTTCCAGACTATGAAACGTTGATCAAAGATGTCACCACCGGTTCCAGTATCGCAGTCACTGGAATAGTGAATGAATCACCGGGTAAGAATCAGCGAATAGAGCTGCATGCTGAATCGTTTATTCTATATGGAACTGCAGACGCTGAAAGTTACCCTCTCCAGAAGAAACGACACAGCTTCGAGTTTCTCAGAGAAATTGCCCACCTGCGTCCCCGCACCAATACCTTTGGAGCCATTACCCGCGTCCGCAATGAAGCTGCATATGCAATTCATCGCTTCTTTCAGTCCAGAGGGTTTGTCTATATTCAGACTCCGATTATTACCACCAGTGACTGCGAGGGAGCAGGCGAAATGTTTCAGGTCACTACACTCAACCTGGAACGTCTGGCGCAAGTTCAGACCGAAATCGACTTTTCTCAGGATTTTTTCGGTAAACCAGCTTCTCTGACAGTCAGCGGTCAACTGGAAGCAGAAATTTTTGCCACCTCACTCGGTGAGTGTTATACCTTCGGCCCAACATTCCGTGCAGAGAATTCAAATACATCCCGTCATCTCGCTGAATTCTGGATGATTGAGCCTGAAATGCCCTTCTATGATCTTGAAGACAACATGGCACTCGCAGAAAGTTTTGTCAGAACTGTCATTGGGGATGTTCTGCAGAACTGTCCTGAAGACATGGAGTTTTTCAACCAGCGTATCGATCAGACTACATTAGAAAAACTGCACAACATTACCGAAAACGAATTCATTCGGCTCTCTTATACCGAAGCCATCGAGATTCTCAAATCCTGCGGAAAGCAGTTTGACTTCCCCATCGACTGGGGCAGTGATATGCAGTCCGAACATGAACGATACTTAACTGAGGAACACTTTAAACAACCCGTCATCGTTTACAATTACCCCCGAACGATCAAACCCTTCTACATGCGTTGCAATGACGATGGTAAAACCGTCTGTGCTATGGACGTACTTGTTCCAGGTGTTGGTGAGATAATCGGAGGAAGTCAGCGCGAAGAACGCTACGATGTTCTCATTGATCGTATGCGGGAAGGTGATCTAAACCCCGAAGACTACTGGTGGTACACCGACTTACGGAAGTACGGTACAGTCCCTCATTCAGGCTTCGGACTCGGGTTTGAGCGTTTGATTCAGCTACTGACCTCAATGACAAATATCCGTGACTGTATCCCCTTCCCCAGAACTCCTAAAAACGCGGAATTCTGATCCGGCAAAATCATTTAGACTGCCCCTGTAGATGTTTTTGGAACCACTCAACGACAGCCTGGCTGGCGCGCGTCTGATCATCCCCTTTAAAACCATGAGCCGCCTTTTCAATAACCAGTAACTCAGCCGGGACGTTTTTCTCCTTAAACTGCTGCATGATGTTTTCACTATGGCTGATGGGAACCAGTTTGTCCTGGTCACCATGAATCAACAGAGTCGGCGAATCATCGGGAGTGACTTGCAGAAGCGGGGAGAAATCATCAGCGAGTTCCTTGTCAAACTGTAGTGCAGGAAACCGCTGGTAATAGGGAGATGTTTCTTCAACGAACTCACGCAAGTCAGTAGGAGGATAATAGGCAGCAACTGCAGCCACGCGATCACTCTGTTGTAACACCTTATCTTTTGCGTCCGGTTCCCCCTGATCCGATGTCGTCCCAAGTATCAGTGATAAATGCCCTCCGGCACTTCCACCCCAAACCCCCAGTCGGTTGGGATCCACACCGTATTCTTTCGCATGCAGACGAATGAACCGCACACTTCTTCTCACATCCTCGACCACTTCCGGGATTTTGAATTTAGGGCTGCTGCCATGCCTGACACAAAATACTGTAAAACCGCTATCTAATAATGGCTTAAACCACGACAACATATTTTGAGGCTCCGTCCAGCGCGAATACCATCCGCCACTAACCATGAAAAGTACGCCAGCGCCGTTCGGCTTCTCGGGTTGGAACACATCGAATGTCAGTGCCATTCCAAATTTATGCCCATAAACGACGTCCGGAATTATTTTGACTTCTTCTTCCGCCTGAGCAACTGACTGCGCAGGCATAACTAGTGAAAAGAGTACTAAGGTAGCGAATAAGATTTTCATATGTTGGTTTCCTCAGGCAATTCATACCCATTTGAGGTTGAGGTGAATTCCACTTGTTTCACTCTAAGCGAAGTTGCATTAAACCTTAAAAGAATAAGGTAAAACTTCAGCTGTTCACTTTATTCACGTGTTGTTTGATTATCTTGACTTACCCCCGCAGATCGCAAGGATTTACGAAAATAATTCGTGGGTCAATATGCTGTTCTCCAGAGAGCTTTCATCGCTGTGATACTGGCTGAATGAAAAAGAATCAGTTTCCCACCACGTCTCTTTCTTACATTTTACCTGAAAATAATTGGTGACGGGTTGAATTCTTCTGAGCAGAATCAGTTTGCAGCCTGCGAGCAGCAACATAGAAAACGTACACAGAATGGTGATGACACCAATTTGGATTCCGCCATTGAACAAGCCCGAACAGGTCAGATTCGCCACTACGTTGAAATACAATGGCCTGGTGTCCAACTGGATGAATGGCAATGGGACATTCTGGAGTCTCTATTCGATCCCACTATTCGCCGCGTATTCGTCAAAGGTAACACCGGTTGTGGTAAGGGAGCTGCTGCAGGAATTGCCTGTTGCACTTACTTTCATATCTGGGACGATGCCAAAATTGTAATTACGCGAGACTCACTCAGGATGGCTCAGAAAATTGCCTACGGGGAAGTCGATAAATGGTGGAGACGGATGACGGTAAAGCCACCAGGGAAATTGTTGACTTCGGGAATTTATGATCATCAACAGCATTCTATTTCCCTGGCTAACCCTAAGCATATTGAAGGTTTCAGAGGCGCACACTCGCCACATGTTCTTTTCTGGTTTGATGAGGCAACGGCCCCGAATCTCGAAGACAAATATAAACTAGCCAACACTCAGGCAAAAAAATTTCTGGCTCTCTCCAATCCATCCACACTTTCGGGATCATTTCGAGATGCCTTTCCGAGTATAGAACCAGATCGCACCCAAACTATTGTGGACCAATATGGTAAAACACGCTGTATCACCGTCAGTGGCTGGGAATGCACAAATGTGAAAGAGACCTGCCTGGAACAACCAGTCGCCCCCTTGGGTGGTATCAAAATCGGAAGCAGGTTCTATTCGCATGGTACGTCGATTGAAACCAAAGACTTCGAACAATGTAAGCCCCGTATTCCCGGACAGACGTGCTACGACGAATTTATATCCTTATTAAACGATCCGGATCCACTCATTCGTAATGTATATGCACTAGGCAAGTTTCCGGATCAGGATCCTGAGAAACAGGTCATTCTCTCAGACTGGCTGGTAGAACCTGTCTCATTCTGGACACGCTGGCATCATCTCTGGCGACGTGCTACGGAAAACCAACACAAGTCTGCAATTCATCTGTTGAATCAGATTATTCCAGTTGAGGGTTTTGGACTGGATGTCGCCGCTTCCCGATTTGGAGATACCTCAGTCCTTGCCGTCGGTGGCAGGTACGGTATCCGAGCCATCCATGAATGCCAGTTCGCAGATACACAGCAGACGCTCGAGTGGGTAATCGAAACCGCAATGACATACGGAGTTGATCTAGAACAGGGAATTGTTCCGTTGGCCATCGACTGGGGAGGGGGTTATGGGAACGCAGTCGGTGATCCTCTAAAAAATCGAAACGTACATGTGATCGAAATTCACAGTAATTCAGCAAGTGATATCGATACTCAAAAATATGCCAACAAACGGGCCGAACTCTACGGAGAGGCTGCAAGACGCCTTGACCCGGCGGGGGACTTCCGCATGATACCATTCGCTTTGCCTGATAATGAACGCCTGCGGGCAGAACTGATAGCACCTCAGAAAATATACTCCGGGCATGACGGTGAAAAATTTTATATCACCCCCAAAGGACGGCGAGGGTCTGACGAAAACTATCAGGGCAAAACGTTGAGGGAGACATTGGGACGTTCTCCCGATCGGGCTGATGCAGTCGTCTACTGTCTCTGTGCGCTACGTGATCAATCCCGGCGAAGACTGATTGTTGCCTGATAAATTCAGCAGACAAAATGAAATATACTCCTTTATCAATCTAAGGATAGTAAAACATGTGGAACCCCTTCAAACAGCTTGCCGCACGATTCAAATCAAACCGGTTCGCAGTCGCACTGCGAACCGCACTCGGGACTGGCCAACCAGGCAGATGGCACAGTGACCATCGAGAGGAGTCAGAACAGTTCACTGGTTGGACGTTTGTTGCAATTCGGGCAATTTGCCTGCAGGCTATGCAAGCTTCGGTGGCTGTCTACGATGACACTGTAAATAATTCCAATCAAAAATTGTTCCGACGCCACCTGAGAATGGACGCTGGATATGGACTTACACGAAGCTTGTATGCCGGTGAAGCCGGTGCGTCCATTCCTCTGTCGAACGATCATGCGCTTTGCCAGATTCTCAAACACCCCAATCCCACTCAATCGGGTGCAGCCTTCCGCTATGAGCGTGTCTTACAACTCCAACTGACTGGGACAAGTATCGTCTGGAATGTGCCCAATCAGTTTGGGAAGACTGTCCACCGTTATGTAATTCCCACCGCGATCGCGTCGCCAGTTGCCCCTTCAACAGATATGCCTGAAGGCGGCTATAGGATACAGACACCTTCGTCGCGCTATGATCTTGACTACTTTTCAAGTTACTCCAGTTCACACCATCTACTGCAGCAGGTATTGGGAAAAGTCATCCCACTCTCACAGCTACAGATCACGCGATGGCCCCATCCACTTTACCAGGACGACGGACAATCTCCTGTCAGCGCGGGTGCCCGCTGGATCGACTCAGCCAATCAGATCGATGCAGCTCGTTGGGCTCAGATGAATAATGGAGCCGATCCATCAATTGTCGTCACCTGCGGAAAGGATATGCGCCCAACCAGAGAAGAACTTGAAGCCGCAGCCGCGATGTTTGATCAAAAATATGGGGGTACTGAAAATACAGGCAAGGCGATCTTTACAACCGGTGAGCAAGTCGTCTCACTTACGGCCACTCCCCGGGAGATGGACTACAACGCTTCATTCGTCGAATTTAGAGATGCGATTCTGGCTTTACATGGGGTCCCTGGAATTGCTGCAGGAATCTCAGATGGTGGAAGTTATGCCGCTTTTTACGCCAGTTTAAAGCAGTTCATTTCTCTGACTGTTCAACCCATTCTGGATTTACTGGCAGAAGATGATACGGAGCATCTCGCCCCTCAGTTCGGGAGGAACCTGACCATTGAAATCGAAGCGACCCAAATTGATGATCCAGATCTGCTGGAAAAGCGTCTGGCGACAGATATTCGAGCCCAGATTATCAAAGTAGACGAATTGCGGGCGATTCGTGGGCTACCGCCTCTTGGTCCAGAAAATGGGGGGGACCAAATTGTCAGCGCCGACCGAAAGCAACCTGTTCACTCTGAATCACAAACAGAAGATCATACTACGGCCCCCAGTCTACCACCGGGAAAAAGCCTGATGGATGCGTTACACCTGCGTGCTGATCCCACATTGATGAATGGGGCAAATTAATCGGAAGTCAGATCCCGTTTTACTCCCGACTTCTTTTGTTGTGCACTGGCGATGAGATAACTGACCAGGCAACCGCTGGCGATATTTACTGAAACCGCGGCCGGTGCAATCCATTGAAAACTGATCGGATCAGGCATATCAGAGGTGTAATTTTCGATAAAAATAGGTCCTGAAAAAGCAATCAACACGGCAGTCGTCGTTCCCAATACTGCCCCGACCAGTACGCCGGCGGGCTTGGAAAAAGGGATAAAAAGAGCAAAAAAGAAGAGGCAGAAAATAGGGGTGGTCAATAAGTTCGCGGTTTTATTCGTCACAGCAGTGATGTTTCCTGGAATACTTCCCATCAATGAACTGGACAGAACCACGATGACTCCAATTCCCAAGGCCAGCAGACGTGCTGATAAAACATGACCCCGTTCTGTTTTAGGCTTGAAACCAAATCGATCCAAAAAGTCTGTCATTACGACTGCTGTGATGGAGTTCACGCCGGAATCGATGCTGGACATGGCTGCTGCAAACATCGCTGAAACTACACACCCTGAGATTCCAACAGGAAGATGATTTGCAATGTAATGCGGGAAAAATTTATCCGCGTCTTTTTTGAGCTCCATACCGGCAGGAATTTCACTCGGAAACGCATTGAAATACCCCAGCAACGCAAAACCAACCATCGCCAGCGTCAATGACACAACCACTGAAACGGTCAGTTGGATAGCCAGAGATCGTCGTGCTGCTACTGCATCCCGGGTCGACATGAATCGCTGCACGGAAACCTGGTCTCCACACATGGTAGCGACATACCAGATCAGAATAGACAAAAATGTGCCGACATATGTCACGCGTGTCGCCGGATCAGTACTGAAAAATGGCTGTGTATCCCAGTTAGAGTCCCACTGCGTAGGAAACCAGCTGAAGCCCCCCAGGTGGTAAGTAATGGTGGCAATCACCAGCAAGGCTCCACCAAACAATAGAATCGTCTGGATTAAATCGGTGATGACCACAGCACGTAAGCCCCCCAGGGAGGTATAAATAATGGCCACCAACCCTGTACCCAGAACGATATAGGGAATCCACTCCTCTCCGACATTCAACATTGTCGTGATCGCTTTTGCTGTCAAATAGACCAGCAACGACATCCAGATTAATCGCAAGCCCAGGAACATGACTGCTCCCAGCATACGAATACCGAGCCCCAGTTTTTCTTCCAGAAGTTCGTATGCACTGGTAACCCGACTTTTCATATATACCGGCAACATCACATAACCAACAATGATGAAAATGAAAGGCATTGCCAGGTCTTTGACCAGATAGACGGGCCCTTTTCCCAGAATTTCTCCTGGAGTAGAGAGATAAGTGATTGTACTCAGGAGTGTGGCAAAGAGAGAAACACCGATCAGAAACGGATTCATCTGACCGCTGCCCACAAAATATTCAGAAGTATCTTCCTGCCCTCGACTGAAGTACCAGCCCAGAAATATCGTGAGAATTGCGTAAACGGCTATGATCATCCAGTCGACCGGATGCAGACCCGTGTTTATAGGCAAGGGCTCAGCAGCTGATTCTGCTGCCGAAAGTGGAGTATTCAGAGAAAAGACGATGGACAGAGTCGCAATGGAAATAAACAATTTCAAGATGTGGTTTCCTGCTCTGAATACGAATTAAGTATCATGGGTGGAGTGAGCTGCAGCAGACCTGTCTTCAGGCAAATTTATATTTCAGTATGCTGACAATGAACCCTGATTTCAATTCAGTCACCTCAAAGTTCATGGTAAATCAGGAGGATCAAGATTATGCTGAATTCTATACCGATGTGCTGATTCAAACTTTATTTGCGGGTAAAAGCAAGTTCCATTTCCCAGAGGCCATGCACCATGTCCACGCGCAGTAATATCAGTTTCAGTAAAAAAAGAACCTGGAGCCACGATTTACCCATCAGTTTTCTCATGCAGCAGGGTGTAGAAAATCCGGGGGTTCTGTCTCTGGCAGCAGGCCTGGTCGACCAGAGTAGCCTCCCGATAGAATCCACCAGGCAGGCCCTGGAGAGCCTGTTCACCACCCCCAAAATGGGACTGGAAGCATTACAGTATGGAACGACGGCTGGATCAGTCGCTTTAAGAACATTGCTGCTGTCCCATATATCTAATCTGGAACAAAAACCAGCTGACGAGCTGGGAATCACTTTGGATAATATCATTGCCACCACAGGCTCACAGCAGTATCTGTCTCTGGTCGGTGAGATATTGCTCGATCCCGGTGACATCTGCCTGGTTGCAGCTCCTACCTATTTTGTCTTTCTGGGTGTACTCCAAGGACTGGGAGCGCGCATCGTATCTGTCGAAACAGATGAATTCGGTATGCGAATGGACTCACTCGAATCAACGCTCGACATGCTGGAGTCCCAGGGGGATCTGGCAAAAGTCAAGATGATCTACGTAGTAAGCGATTATGAAAATCCTTCCGGTCTCTCCCTGTCGATTGATCGGCGACAGCAGATTGTCGACATCGCACGCAAGTGGTCAAAGTCACAACGTATCTTCATCCTGGAAGACCTCGCCTATCGTGAACTCTGTTATGACGGCCCCGTAACACCGAGTATACGTAGCTTCGATCCTTCCGGCGATAATGTCATTCTCACACAAACTTTTTCCAAAAGTTTTTCCCCCGGTTTAAGAGTGGGCTTTGGGGTTGCCCCGCTTGAAGTTTGCGCTGCCATACGCGACAAGAAAGGAAATGATGACTTTGGATCTACGAATCTGAGTCAGCATATTTTAACTCGCGTGATGAGCGATCATTTATACTACGACCACGTTGCAACCCTCCGAAATGTGTATCGCGAAAAACGAGACTGCATGCTGGAAGCCGCCGATGAATATTTTTCAGATATTCCTGGTGTTCATTGGGTACATCCAAATGGGGGACTCTACGTCTGGATGACCCTGCCCGAGTCAATTGAAACCGGGTTCCAAAGTCCTCTCTTCGAACGCGCTGTACATACAGAGAAAGTAATGTATGTTCCCGGCGAATTATTTTATGCTGTTGACCAAGGTCTCCCGCCCGATGAACAGCTGGCCCCACAAAAAATCACATGCGGTTAACGTTTGGTGTTCAAAACCCGGAAGGAATCCGGGAAGGCATGCAGCGGCTGTCCAACGCCGTTAAGTCTTTTTCCTGATAGCAGTTACGCAGTATTTTTTAGTCAGTTTTTTTTCCAAAGAGTACTGAATCAGGAATAAACTCAAGCGAGTTTGCTGATTACGCCGATTATAGCGATAGCGTTATTTTCAGTTCAAAGACATGCGTCTTGTGTCGTTATTCAATTTCGCCAGCTCCTTCTTGGTAAGTTAGAAAACGAATGGGCATTTGTGATTCCTGCCATTCTGGTTGTTGTCGCTCTTTTGCAGTTCCGATATCCGGTGCAGACATCCATCATTTCACTCATCGCCAGAACTTGAATTTCTGGGATTTCGCCTGTCGCTGGGAAGACACCGAAGGACTCATCTCACGTAACCTGGCACCTCATTTTCTGTTTGAGGACGATCCTGAAACCCCTTTCGTGATTTGCCTGAAACACATCCCCAGCAGTTCATTCCCCGGAACTACAAAATGCCGATTTCTGATGGAATGCCTTCCTGATGATGAGCATCCCAAAGGGCTGGGCCGCTGCAGAATCTACCAAAATCGCCCTCAAACCTGTCGCTGCTTTCCGGCTAAATTGAATGCCTCTAATGAGCTGGCGATCCTGTATGATATTCCTTCTAATGGTCGAGATGGCGAACCTGCCTATGACCTCTGTTCTCGACAATGGACGGCTTCTGACCTGGATCCCAATGACACGATCCAGAGCCTGGTGATTGCCAGATACGAAATGACATTCTTCAGTAAAATCGCTATGATCTGGAATCAGGCCCCCGGCGCATGGAATCAATTTCCAGATTTTATTGACCGTATTTATTCAAATCGAATTGCCTCGGAGACACAAGAGGACACCTCAGCTGATACAGTTGGAGTCTCTGACAACTCTGAATCCCATAAACGTGCAGCTTGATCGCTCCGTAACTCCCTCGCTTTATCAGGTGCGTCAGCCCCGATTAAGCTGAGTCTTTCATCCGGCTCTCTGCTATTCAGTCCGATTAGTTTGCAGATTGAGCCATCTTATTCAACACTCTCAGATTCAAGACGACTACTCTGAATTCTCTTAAAGTATTGAAAGAGTTCAGAGTCATAATGATCTTGCTGCCAGAGAGACTCTTCGAATGCCATGCATCTCGTTCGCCTATCGATTCCTGCACACGGCGCAGGCCAAACCAGGCACTGATCATTCACCAACTGACTTGGTATAAAAAAAGAAAAAACCGAATCGAATCTTATTGACCCCGCGGAGCCGAATCTTAAAACACTGCCCTGTCGCAAATAAATAGTTCTACTCAACGGGGCAAACTGTGAATAATTCAAAAGCGGACAATTCTTTACAGACGATTCTTAAAGACCGAACACAGAAATTCGGTTCCTTCTGCAGTTTCGCTGATCAGTCGTCTGACCTCTCACTCCTTTGTCATACTCAACCAGTCGTAGACGTACGACTGATGTCGGCGCGAGCTGTCATCAACACTCCACGCGAAGACCGAGAAGGTGACGTAATCGTACCTCGAGGTGTTCATCTCGAAAATTATCGCAACAACCCAGTCGTTCTTTGGGAACATGGTCTGGGAGAACTCACACGCCCGATTGCCAAATGTCAGCAGCCCGACGGCAAACTCGCTCTGCATGTATCAGATCACGAAATTACAGCCACTTCATTTTTTACTGACAAGTGTCTGGAATCTTTACAGATATTCCACCTGATCGCAGAAGGCCTGGTGAGAGCAACTTCTGTGCGGGCCCTGCCCATCAAGTCTGCTATTAGAAAGACATCAAATGCAGGTTCGGGGATTATTCTCGAAGAATGGGAATTGATCGAGTGGTCCTGGGGGGCACTGGGAGTTAACCCCGATGCGATCGCTCGAACACTTGATCGAGGGACTATTGAAGGCCGGAAAATCACCGCACCGCTCTTGAAGTCACTTCAGGCAGTTTTACCTGCTGACCAGATCTCAATTCCAGGTTGGTCTGCTGCGAATAAGACGAATGTCGAAATCAGTCGATCCATTAAATCGACTGCCTCTCAACAGGCTCATCATCCACCACTTTCCGATTCTCCAAAAGAAGCACAGAGCATCTCATTTAAGTCTGCATCTAATGAAACCTGTGAAGCGGAAATAGAGGTTAAAGACAAAAACCAGCGGATACCATTAGGCGCTCAACTGCTTCGATTCATTTCAGACTCGATCAGTCAGTTAACAGATCAGGTGAGTTCTACAGAAGCAATTCTGGAAAACGAACGAATTCAACAACGTCTGAAACCTTTTCTTCAGGCACTTCAAGACGAACAGAATGATCTGAACCAACTTTATCAGAAAATATATAAGCATCTCCCTTCCCAGAGTGACTCTGAGCACACTCCTCAGAGTCCTGATTCAATGAAAAGCCCACTCCACTCAGAGTTTCCACTTTTGGTTAAGGAGACACAACTAAACAGATTCGCAAATAGTATGGGATCACCTCAACTTCAGAATTACAAAACACTGAGAGGTTCAAGCGATCAGCGTCAGTTGATGGAGAAAATCCTGAAGGAAATCCAGTTACAAAATGACGCACCAGTCAGCATCAGTAATCAGAAACTTGAAGAGCATGTTGAGTCACTTTCGAAATCACTAGCGGTGCTTCAACAAAAGATCTGCGATCTACTACCTGCTCAGAAAAAGTAGTTTGACAGTCTCATTTATGCGAAATCGCAGTCGCTGCTTTCTGTAAACCACCATCTTCACCCTTCGTTCTATTAGAAAGGACATTCATATGTCTGATACTCTTGAGGAAAAAGTAAAGTCCCTCTCTTCCAACATCGAAAGTCTCACCAAAAGTGTCGATCAGTTAAACGCCCCCGATATCAGTGGCCTTCGACATGATGCACAGGGCAGATTGACCAGCTATTGGGAACAGGAGGAAGAAAACTCCACCAGCTCGAAAAATGTAAAGCAACAACGTATCAAATCAATGCGTACTTTTCCCAGCGGATATCAACCTTATTCCGAATTTAAATCTTTCGGAGAATTTATTCGCTGCGGTTTCAAAGATCGAAGCGAGCTGATCTCAAAAACAAAGAACTCCTGGGGTAAGTGCAAAGCGATCCAGGGAATGTCGGAAGTTGTTGGAGCGGATGGTGGAATCGCAATCTTACCTGAATTTCATCAGGAGATTTTGACCCACATCTACCAGAACGACATTTTCAGTCGCACCGACCACTACCAGGTAGCCGGTAATAATATGACCTTTCCAACGGATCCAGAATCCAGTCGATCCGATGGTTCGCGCGCTGGTGGTCTGCGTGCCTACTGGGTTGGAGAGGGAGATCCCCTCACGGGTGCGGCTCCCAAGCTCGGTGAGACGACATTAAAACTCAATAAGCTGGCTGTTCTTGTTTATCTTACGGAAGAGCTTATCAACGATAACGGCCTGGCACTCGAAGCGTATGTCAATAAAAAAGTGACTGAAGAAATGGAATTCATGCTCGGGGAATCCATCTTCAACGGAAACGGAGTTGGAAAACCACTCGGAATCATGCAATCATCTGCCCGGGTGACGGTTCCCAAAGAGTCAGGACAGGCAGCGAACAGTATCGTCGCTGAGAACATCCTGCATATGTGGAGCAGAATGCGGGCTTCCTCTCGCAAAAATTCTGCCTGGTTCATCAATCAGGACACTGAACCGCAACTTCATCAAATGAGCCTGGGAGTTTCTACCGCTGGAGGCCAGTTAGTTTATATGCCGCCTTCCGGTCTGTCAGAGGCATCTTACGCGACCTTAATGGGACGGCCCGTGATTCCCACTGAGTTTAATGAGACGCTCGGTACCGAAGGAGACATCATGCTCGCCAGTCTTGATGATTACATCACCATCAGCAAAGGAGGCATCGAACAGGCAGAATCGATGCACGTCGAGTTCCTGACTGACCAGCTGGCACTGAGGTTTATTATGCGTATTGATGGCAAACCCTGGGAAACTCAGCCATTGACTCCCTACAAAGGGACCGCAACGCAGTCCAGCTTTGTCACTCTGGCTACGCGAGCTTAATCCGGCCTTCCACACTGCACATTCATAATTTTCTACCTTAGATAAAAGGATTTAATTAAATGTTCAATCAGGAATTCTTAGAATCGCATGACATCATCCCCGCCTTCATGCCGGTTGACCTTTCTACGGCTGTCAATACGGGAGATCGGGTGAATCTTAAAAACTATGAACGTTGCGTTTTTGTCATGCTGGCTTCAATCGGAACTGCCGGCGATGACCCGGTTATATCAGCGCAACAACATGATGCGGCCTCTTCCGGTAATTCGAAAGCCCTGAATTTCACACGCATCCGGCACAAAGTCGGTGCGACTGACATCGACGCCATCGGCCAGTTCAGTCTGGTCGAGCAAGCAGCAGACGCCAGTTATGACTCAGCGACCATTGATAGTGCAGAAAATGAGTCGTTAATCGCCATCGAAGTCCAGGCCTCCGATCTGGACACAGATAACGGTTTCACTTTCGTTTCGTTCGATGTTACAGATGTCGGAAGTAATGCACAGCTTGGAACGGGCTTTTACATTCTGCAGGGAGCCGGATACGTGAATGAAATCAGGGATTCTGCAATTGCCTGATTCTCTTCATACCAGTTTCGTCATTTTTCTTTAAGGAGAGATCTCCATGGCGCGCAGTACCAGGCAATCTGTCAGAGACACTCAAATAGACAGTCTGGCAGAGCAGATTTTCATACAGATGTGTGCAACGACGCATCATGGATTTGATGCAACACACTATGTCAGAAAATCATATGAGTTCGCTCAGGCGTTCTTCCAAAATAGAAATGAGACCAAACTGACATCTCACACTTCATCGACAACTAAAACGGCGAAAGAGGAATGAACTGTTTTTTCATCCTTCCACACCAAATTGAAATTGATAAGCAAATACTCTCAGTAGACCCACAGAAGGCTGTGAAGTATGACCTGGACGACTAAGACCACAATTAAAACATTGCAGGGAATCAGTGATTCATCGTTGGACTCTGTGATAGACCTGCTGATTTCTCAGTCAGAGGAATTGGTCAAAGGCTACCTGCAGCGGGAAATTGAACAGGCAAGTTATACCGAGTATTACAGCGGGACCGGAACCCCAGTCCTGGTTCTGAACCAGAGTCCGGTACAGTCTGTTACATCAGTTTATATAGATCCCAAGGGGTATTACGGAGATGGTACAGATGCCTTTCCAGAATCCAGTTTGCTGGTACCAGGGACGGATTATGTTCTAAGAAAGAATAATGCTTCAGCAACAGAAGTGAGTGACAGCGGAATTCTCTACCGACTGGGTACAGACTGGAATCGTCCTCAAAGGACTCAAAGAGGACAACTTGCCAGTTCTCCTGGAATAGGAAAAGGAAATATCAAAGTCGTTTATATCGCAGGATGGGAAACCGTGCCAGCGGATATCCAGTTTGCAACAAACAGGCTGGTCACTGCGATGTTGGAATCACGCAATCATGCAGGGCGTATTCATTCAGAGTCCATCGAGGATTTCAGCTACACCCTTTCTGGATCTGAAGCTGAAGCCAGTTTGTTGGATTCCATCAAAGGATCCCTCTCGCGATACCGGAAGGTGGTGCTCTGATGGTGTCTATCCAGCAAATGGACTTGCTCTACCTTAAAGTTCCGTGCACAGAACCGATCACTCTAACAACCAGGCGTGGAGTGAATAATGACTCGATTACTTCGGCCACAGTCTCTCATGCCTGGATGAGAGATCTTACTCGGAATGACGTAGCCAAAGGCCTGGTGACTTCTGCTCATGAGGGGATCGTCTGGAATATCCCCAACGTGTTATTGAATGGGGCAGAGATTGAAACCGGGGACACGATCACCGATCAGAATAGCGTAGTCTACAGCGTGATGTCAGTCACCCGTGTCCGTCTACGAACACATTGGCGATGTATCTGCCGGAGGGCGAAATGACTGCGATTATTGAAAGTATCCTCACGACAGTCCGGTCAGAAATACAGAATCTAAATCTGACTGACATCGCCAATGACCATGTGCATATCCAAAAAGTTCCTTCGACTCGAAATTTTCTGGTTACCGATTTTCCTGCGATTCTGATTGTAGCTGGAACACCCAGGCATAATCCTTCACAAGGTACAAATTTGAGGGATCAGATCGAATACCAGGTAGGAATCTATATCGTTGATACAGACAACCAGAATCAGACAGCCAATCGAAACAAGTACCTGAGTTGGTATGAAGCCATTCTGAAACAGTTTCGCACACCTCGTCTGGCAGGCGTCGACACAATCGTAAACAGTTATGTCGCTCCCGGGCTGGTGGTCGACCCCAGCTGGTTCGAAGCGGGAGAATTTCATGCAGGAATTACTCTGTGGTTTATCAGTTGGGAGACACGCGAATGAGTTATGAAATTGAAGTGAAAGCAGCAGAATTTATCAAAGTCAGCACGAATGTCTTTGGTGGCCTGCGTTTTAAAACCAGCAATGTTTCAGAGGCAGTCGAACTCTATGCCGATCAGATCAGTACGAATCGGAATCACTTCTCAAGCAGCGATGTGCAAAGCCTGGCAGGGTTCAATATTAAAAAAATCAAGGACCATTCACGATGCCTGAAACAATTACAACCAGCGAACTCAGAGAATTCCTCAATGGAGTCGTCCAAAGACTAGCGGAACCTCAAGCTTCGGACATCCTGAGTAAGTGGAATGATGATCTTGCAAGTGCTCTGGGTGAGGGTTTCTTAGACAGTCAATCCTCTGGTGGAATTGCCTGGGCACCTCCTAAACATCCCAGACCTCCCGGGCATAACCCAGGCACGCGTCCTCTGATCGATACCGGGAAGCTGATGCAGAGCGTCATCTCAAACAGCTCAGGACATATTGAAACTGTGACACAGGATTCAACATTGTTAGGAACCAGTGTGTTTTACGCAGCCTTCCACCAATACGGAACTGGAACAATTCCTGCTCGTCCTTTTATTGGTATTTCTGAGGACTTACAGGATTCCGCGGCCGAAAAACTGCGAGACCACATAATGACTGTGATAGACGCTATTTAATAATAAGGAAACAATCCATGACTTTAGGAATCGGAACTTTTACGCGTGTGGCGATCGACTCTGCCCTTCCTTTCGACACTAGTTCAATCCCCATCGAAATTATTGATTCAGAATCGCTCATTGAAACGCAGACGATCGACGAAACAGGAGGCACGACTGGTACGACCGAGCATCTCGCTGAACGAACCAGACTGGGTCAGAAACGCTGTAGCGGCTCTATCAAACTGGCTGCGAGCCGGTTAGCTCTCGACACATTGCTACCGCTGATCTTAGGTGGTGATGAGAGTTCAAATGAATTCGGCCTGGAAGATTCACTTCCGGAATTCTACATGATGGTCGATCGAGACGAAAAAGTTTACACATACTCAGGATGTAGAATTGCTCGCGCGACATTTACCGGCTCGTCAGGGCAGATGGTCTTTATCGAGCTCGACATCGAAGCCGAAACAGAAACAGAAGGAAATGCAGGCACTTTTCCGACGTTAGCGACACCGACCGAAAGTCCATATCGCTTTGAAGACGGTGTCCTTACCTTGCAAAGCACTACTCGCGAGTTTAGTGAATTCAGCCTCACGATTGAAAACCAGTTGGATACAGAACGATTTGAGAATAATCTCACGCGAGTGGACCTCCCTCTTCTGGATCGAGTCATCACGCTTTCAACTAATCACCCCTGGAGTACGGATAACCTGGACTTAATAAAACAGGATCTCACCGGCGCGGGTGGATCACTGGTATTTACGAACACCGAAATCACGAGCAACATCCTGACGTTTACGTTCGGTACGATTCAGTATCCCTCAAAAACTCCCGGAACCACTAAGGCGCAGGTTACTCGATTGCCTCTGGAAGGCATGGTTCGCAAAGCAGGCAGCACTCCCAGTCTCATTGTTACCAACGCACATGCGTGAACTCGGCACATCATTGATTTCATGCAATTCTTGATCTGAGAAAAGGAAAAACACGAAATGTCTACATCACAGGCCAGGGCCTATATTCCAGATGGTTATACAGAAAACGGATTGATCAAAGAGATAAAAAACGTTCACGAAACCGTACGGTTTCAATATCGTCCCGTACTTCCGGAATCGGTACGGGCGTTGATGCACAATTATTTCGAAAAATCGGCGAAAGCGCAAGGTGAAATTGTAGATCAGACTTTAATGCGACAGCTTATTGAGTGGGACCTGCAGGATCACCAGGGCTCCCCACTTCCAATCAACGCTCAAAACCTAAAACGAATTAAAAAACCACTGAAAGACCGTCTATTCAATATCGTGACCTGCTTTGATGGTAGCGACGATGATGTAGATGGGTCTCAAGAGGAGTTAAATGACGAGTCCGACCTGAATTTTGACGAACTGTTATCTGGTGAGTCGGATGGATCGGGTAATAAAACGGCGAAACAGGCAAAAAACTGATCGCAGGGGTAGAGTTGATTTTACTCTACCCGCAGTTTGCAGTGCGCGACTGTATCCACTGCTTGAAATATGCCTACAACGACACACCTGGCACTGAAGGTTATGGAAAAGTTGAAACACATAATGGCAGGGCAGATGGAAGGCCAAATCTCAGGCATCAAAAGCATCTGCCACTCTGCAAAACTCCTTCTGGCTGTCCGAAGGGAACACCAGAGAAACAGAATACATTAACCCACAGAAACATTCAGGCATACTTGCATTATCTCGAATGTAAAGCTGTCGGAGCATTTCCAGATGATCCAATTGTCCGCAGGAACGCCCGATTAATCCAAAGGACCGTTGATCAGTCTAGCGAGAAAAAGAGATTTGAAGAATTGGTCGCGCTGATGGGAGCTAACAGATCACAATGATTAAAGCAGCCGAAGCACAACGAAATGTTGTTATTCAATTAAGCCTGGTCGCAAATCCTAAGAACAAGAGTGTTGCCGGGAAAATGATTAAAACTTTCGAAGAGATAGAAACAGCGGCAATTAAGGCGGCAAAGGCTGCCGCAGATATTCGCGTTAAAATCTCGGAGAAAGAACTGAAAAAAAGAGAACAGTTTAATAATGAACTCTTGAACTCAATTAGTCGCCTGGGAGAGGAAAGCCTTGAAGAAAATCAGAAAACGAATAAAAAGGTTGTCAGTCAGCTCCGAAAAATCACCAAAAGAATGAAAAGGATCTGGGAGAGCCTGGAAGACGCGAAGACTGATAAGACAAAAAAGGAGTCGGACAAACGTGAGAAATGCCTGGAAAACGAAGCCAAGGCTTCTGAAAAACTGAAAGCAGCACACAAAAAACAGCTTGAATCACAACAAAAAGCAACTGAAGCGGGCCTCGCTGCTCTGCAGGGAGTGATGGACCTCACGGAAGGCCTGGCGAATCTGGGTCTGATGAGCGATGAGAATTTCAAGAAATTTGAGCAAGGCTTCCAGAAAGTTGAAGCGGGCTACAAAGCACTGAAAGGATTCACCGAGCTGGTCTGGAAAGGCCGCGAGGCTCTGACCTCGCTTAATGAAGCGACACGAGCACAGGCAACAGCAAACGCCCTACTCTCTGCGAGCAATACCCGTGTCGCTGCGACACAAGGTGCGGCTGCCGTCACTGGTGGTGTTGCCGGCGGTGCCGTAGGAACTCGCGGCGCTGGCGGTAAGATTGCGTCTGAGGTCGGCGGTGCACTCGGGGCAAAGATCGCCGGGGGCGGTGGGCTCTCTCTCGGTGCAGTCGCCGGGGCCACAGCAACGGCCACTGCTGTTGTCGCAGCTGGTCTTGCACTACACGAGGGGCTGAAGACATTGATCTCTGGCCTATTCGGGGCCAGTGAAAAAACAGAGACGCTCACCGGGGCTGTGATCGGCTGGAAGAACGCCGCCGACAGTGCGGCGAAATCTGCCGAGGATCTCCATAAAGCGGAGGAAGCGAAACAGCGAAAAGAGCTGCAGCGGGACCTGTTTACCGAGCGGGCCGCTCAAGAGGCTGGTTATCGCTCGTCGGCACGCGCCACGGCAGCACTGCAGGACCGGATCAACTACGAACTCGCCCAAAACAACAACAACCCGCTCGATTCAGCAGAGCGGACACGCATCGAAGCACTGCGTGAGGTTAAAGCCGCTGAGCAGGAGTTGCTCGAATTCCGCGAAGCGGAAAAGGAGCACATAGCAAATGATGGATTTGCTTCAACAGAGGGTCAGCTCCGAGTCGCCCGGCAACTCGAAGAGGCGAACCGATACTTGATCGACGCAGACCGGCAGCGGCTTTCCGTTCTGATGGACCAGAAGAAAGTCGCCGAAGATCAGGTTAGGGCGAGCAAGGATGCGATCAAGGCAGCGGAGGATGCCCAGAAATCGGTGCATCAGCGGTTCGCCGAGCTGAGCGGCTACAAGCAGGAACGCCTGAAAGATATTAACCGCCGCAGACAGGCGGGGGAACAACTCTCCGATCGTGATATCCGCTTCCTGGAGAGGACACCCGGATTCGGTTCGGACATTGTCCGCGACTACCGTGCCCAGCAGGGGATCGCCGCCGGATCAGTTGCCGTTGCCGCTGGTCTCGGCGACGGGTTCCGCGATTCTCAGCAGGCCGAAGCCGAAGCACGGAAGCAGAAACAGGAAGCGGAAGCACAGAAACAGCGGGTCGTCCGGGAACAGAGACAGGTCGAAGATGACCTGCTGGTCGGATCGAACCGCCTGAAGGAGCTGAATCAGGAGCAGATCGCAGCCCAACAGCAGGTTGATGATGATCGTCGTCAAAAACAGGTTGAGCAAAACCGGGTCGATAATATTCCTGAGTCTAAAAGTGTTTTCGGTCACTTTAAAGACGTTGTGGGAGAGTACACTAGCTCGGACAGTATTACAGGTAGCGAGCTTCATCGACTCCTGCGAACAAGCGGCGCGGCCACTGCTGCAGCATCATTCTTTCTTGACAATTCACTTAGCCAAGAAGCTCAAGGAAAAGAGCAGAATCCACAACAAAAAATAGGGAATGCTACCGATCAGGTCACACAATCCGGAGTTGGAGTCGAACAAGCCCTGCTGGGATTACTCGACGCAGTATATGGAAGTAACGAACGACTAAAGGAAGCGGTCAATAACAGTGAGTTGATGCGGGGGTACTATAGTCCATGATCTTCACGTACAACAACTACTCCCACGCTGAATACGAAGTGACCGTTGACGTCGCGAAACGCGGCTTGGAGAACCCGTCCGGCTTCGTCTACGGTGAGAGCATTACTTTAACGATCGCCGGTATTCTGCAGGGTGACTCGCTAGCTGACCTGCTCACGAAGCAGGCGGCACTGTCGAATGCTTACGCGAGACAGAACGGAAACATCCTCTGGCAGTCCGGGGCGACGAAAGTTCTCAACATTCAAAGCGATCAGACACTCTACGGTGTTCGCGTCGTGAAACCGCCGAGCTTCGAGCGAGGAGCGGCCCCAGGGGAACTGGTGAACCGTCGTCAGTATCAGATCGTGCTGGAGGCTGCATACCTCTACGACACGTCAGTCGGCGTGAACGGCGACCCCTACATCCTGGACTACGAATCGCAGCTCTCGACCACCGGAACCGGTGGACCAACGTTTGCGCATCTGGCGACGATCACGGGACGATTTCAGAAGCAGCAACTCACAGAGACGAGCGTCGTCACGATTCAGCAGAGCGGGCGACGCGTCGGCCTGCTGCGATATCCGACACCTGACTCACCACTGGCACATCTTGCAGACTTCGAAAAGCTGGACCGCCGTGTCATCCGTCAGGGGAACCCGCGACGCATTAACAACAACACAATCGAGTACCCAATCTTCTGGAATTACACATTCGAACGCAACCAGCCATTCCCGGCAGCACCATAACAAAGGAATGATTATATGGCTTCACCAATTTGGATCGGCGGCGCCCCCGCTGTGGCTCAAATCGACACGGTCGCTATACCCACGGACATTGAAGCGGGGCAGACAGTTACTTTCACCATCGGCCACAAAACGCTATCCGTGACGCTCACAGGAACCACACAGTCCGCCGTGGTAACTGAGTTGATGGCAGCCTGGAACGCCTCGACAATCCCTGAATTCACGGAGATCACCGCCTCAGTCGGGGCCGATGCCAACGACGAGGAAGACGGAACTATTAATCTCACATCGAGAACAGCTGGTAAGCCGTTCGCCGTCACCACTTCGATCGGATCAGGTAACAATGAAAAACAGGTCATCACACTCGGGGGAACCGCAGCGACGGGGGGTACTTTCACCCTGACCTTCAACGACGAAACCACAACCCCTATCGCTTACAACGCATCGGCGGCGACTGTTGAGTCAGCGCTCGAAGGGCTGGCAAGTTACAGCTCTGGAGACTTCACAGTGACCGGTTCAGCAGGTGGACCGTGGACCGTGGAATTCATCGGGACGCTGGCCGGGACGAACGTCTCGATCATGACCATTGACGTATCTGGTCTGACCGGTGGAGTCAATGAAGTCCAGACAATCACCAGCCCAAACAACCCTACGGGTGGGACTTTCCGGCTTGGGTACGGTGGGCAGTGGACGGGCAACATCGCCTACAACGCGAGTGCCGCTACGATTGAAACCGCTCTCGAAGCACTGGGAACCATCCCGACAGGGTCGGTCTCTTGTTCAGGTGGGGCACTTCCGGGAACCGACGTTACCGTGACGTTTCAGGACAATCTCGGATATGCAGATGTCGCACTGCTTGAAGTGGATTCTTCCAGCCTGACCGGGGTTACCGGGACCGTGACGGAGACAACGGCCGGTGGCAGCAACCTGGAAGACAAGACGGTCTACTTCTGGACTTTCAACGAAGATTCCGTTGTGAGCGGGAATAACTACTACCCGTTCTCTGATGAGATAGCTGCTTCAGTTCTAAGGGGTGCAACAGCAAGCTACTCCACTTCCTCTTCGTCGTTCCATATCACTGGCGGGATCGACGAAAAATGCATTCAAGGTGGATCTTATGCCTACACTGTCCACGATTCGACAGTTGGGAAGTTTGATGAAGATGAGCCGTTCACAATCACTTGTTGGGTGAAACCGTCCTCACTCGGTTCGAGGTCTGTTCTTGTGATCAAGCACTCAACCAAAAACGACGGTTCGAGCTATCCGTCAACTTTAGATTCTAATTATGACTTCTCCTTAACGATGGAACCCAGCGGATATGTGAAGTTTGATGTACTCAAGTCTGGTGGGTTCCACACAAAGACCACTACAGGAACGTTGGCTCTTAACACCTGGAATCTCGTCACCGCGATCTGGGACCCTGACAACACCACCTTAAGCATCGGAATCAACGGGGGAGCTCTTGAGAGTGCAACCGGTCTCACTGTCGGCGCAGCTGCGGCAAGTTCAATACGTTACCTCTCTGTTTTGACACAGTCGGTTCAGCAGCTTTCAGGGTACATCGATAGTGTGGGCATTTTTAACGATGCCCTCACTCTCTCGGAATCGCGAACAATTTACGCAAGCGGTTCGGGTGAAGATTACCCGTTCCCATCAGACGGCAGCAATGAAGTGCAGACACTCGCTCTAACGGGTTCTCCTACTTCTGGAAGTGTGAATGTGAGTTACCAGGGAGTCGGAGTCGACATTCCATACGACGCAACAGCAGCTGAAGCTGAGGCTCTGCTTGAATCCATCTCGACCATCGGTTCAGGAAACGTCAGTGTGACAGGCGGCGACTGGCCGGGAACCGCGCTGGTCGTTGAATTCATCGGAACGCTGGCCCTGACGAACGTCGAGTCGCTGCAGATCGACACGTCAAGTCTGGTGATATCGGTCTCGGAGACCACGAAGGGGGTTACCGCCCCGACGGGAACCTTAGAAACAACCGTCACTCCACTCTCACAGTCGACCACAACTCCGAACTCTGGCCCGAACTGCTGGGACGTTGCTGCCAACTGGAGCACGAACACAGTGCCCGTCAACAGCGATACGCCCTACATTGCAGACAGCGACGTCGATATTCTGTACGGACTGGATCAATCAGCCGTCACTTTGACAGAACTGCACATCGAACAGACCTACACCGGTACCATCGGGCTCCCACGGATCAACACCGACGGTGGCACCGGGAGTTCTTACTTTGAATACCGTGAGACTTATCTCAAGGTCGGTGCAACAGAACTGTTTATCGGTGAAAAAGAGGGGGACGGCTCGGAGCGAATCAAGATCGATCTCGGTTCGGTTCAATCAACTGTTCTGATCACCAACTCCGGTGATAGCCCGGACGGCAACACCCCGCCGATTCTTCTCATGGGGACACACCCCAGCAACGTGATCAACGTCAACCGCGGGGAGTTGGGAGTCGCCTACTACCCGACAGAAGTCTCTACAGTCGCCACATTACGCCAGGCGTTCTTCGACGACGCGACCGACGATACGACGGTATATCTCGGGGCCGGGGTGACCGTCACGAACATCACCAAAACGGGTGGTGTGCTCGACATCAACTCGGAAACCACAACATTCCAGCAGACCGCCGGCACTACCACCATTCATGACGGAGCACACTCGGTACTTAATATTCTTGCGGGGATGGTGAATTACAACTCCACCGGCACACTCGCAGCGGTCAACTTGTCAGGGGATGCGGTGCTGGTCTTCGATCAGGATGCCCGTCCGAAGGACGTCACTGTGATCAACAAGTATAGCGACGATTCGGAAGTCTTCGATGAATCCGGTTGTATCACCAGTCCAGTCATCCAACTGCACAACTGTGGTGACATGAGCACTCTGCACATGGGCAAGGACTTCAAGCTGACCTTTAGTACAACAACATAAGGGGCGTCATGAGTGAAATTCACGAAGGGGTCGGCTCGGTTTACTATCCGGGCATCAAGCAAATTGTGAGTGCGAGTTATTCCCGCTCTCATGGTATTACGCCCGATATCTGTCAGATACAGATGGCACCGCAGACACTGGACCCATCCGACCCAGATTACACACCCATCGAACCGGATGGGTATCTGCTGTTTCAATTTGAGGCTCAATCTGTCGAGGTCAATTCACTGGGAAACCGTTCGACGAAAACCACGCAAATTCTGATTCAAGGGTGCCGCCCCGACCGAGCGAATTTCCGCCGTTCTGGATCTTCGGAGATATGGACGATCCCAGTATTTGACCGCCGCTGGAAGTGGAAGTTCGGTAGTTTCTCCGGCCACTGGAACATGAAGAAAAATGGTGTGATCGAGATCCGCAAAGAGCGGACAGTCCGTCAGCTTGCAGAAATGTGCCTCGAAGCGATGGGAGAGAAGAAATACAACACCAAGGCTCTCGACCAGCTGGAGGACAATAAAAAGCTCAAGTACCGCAAAAAAATACGCCCCGAAGTCCACTGGGACCGTATTCCACCGGCACAGGCTCTGAATGATCTCGTCACGTCACTGGGTTTTCGTGTCTGCCTGAAGTGGGACGACACGGTATCGATCGAGAAATACGGCGAGGGGGCACTGCTGTCGACGGATGATCTGCTGTCGGGTGGCTTTGAAGCTGATCTGCCGGAGGTCTCAAACTCTGTGACTGTTGTCGGTGGTATCACGATGCACGAAACGATCTGGTCGCTGGAAGCAGTTGGACTGGATATCGACGGGATGTGGCGTCCAGTCTACCACCTGAGCTATGTCCCAAAAAACAAAGACACAAAGCAACCTGACTGGCGTCTCACAGAGCCGGGGGTGTTCGATGGCATTCTTGCCAGCTATCAGGATATTGAAGATCAGAAGGCTGACGGTGTACCCGTTGATAAAGACGAGTACCGCAAAAAGAAAGAACAGTACAGCTTGGCGCAACAGACTGTCTATCGGTCATTCCGTCTGAGTTATCCACTCGGCACGAAGGAAGATGAATTCCTTCGCAAGAAATACGACAAAATCGGTGTCGAATTAGCCGAAAAAGTCAATGAGGGTCTGAGACCAGGCGACAAGAAGTATGACGATCTGCTCATAAAATATGAAGAAGCCAAGCGAGAACTGTTCCTGAAGTCGGAGCCAGTTATCCCGGGACCACAGAAAAAAGATCCCCGCACCGGAAAGCTCGGCGACTACAGGCTCGAAGAGTTCGAGCAAGTGCTCCCCTGCTTTAAGACACGGGCGGAACTGACCGTTGATTCCTATACCGGGAAGCTGATTCGCAAGCCTGCCGAGATGGCTGGTTTTTATTACAACACAAACAAAGTCAGCAACACCGACGACCCGTCAAATCCGATCCAGAGTGTCGACGGCGGCAAGTTCGAGATCGTACCGGATCTGGGGATCATTCAGTTTAGCGAGCCGATGTATCGCATGATTCCGACAGTGATCAAAGTCGGGAAGAAGAAGTCCGATAAGGAATCGCTACCCTACTTCGCAGAACTGTACATCCAACTGGCCACCCCACTGAAAAACACTGTCGGCGAACCAGCCCGGTTTGAATACAGAGAAGAACTCGACAAAAAGCACCGCACGACTCCCGCGAAGCTCCCTGGCAATCTGAAGGATCAACCGAGGAAGGTGCCCATTGGAACCGACACAAAGTTGATCGTGAAAAACGAGATCGTACAGGCATATCAGGCCCGTTATACGATCAAGGATCGGAACGGCGTTCCGACCTATTCGTTCGTCGAGGTCGTTGACAATGTCAAAACCGAAGAGCTTGAGAAACAGGCACTCGCCGTGATCGACGTTGAAAATCTGCGAATCATCACCAAGGGATCCGGATCCGGTGTGTATGCCGGGCTCAAGAAAATCAATCTCGATGGAGCGATTCACCAGGTGACAATCTCGCGTAACACAACAGGCGGCATGACGACGACGGTTTCCCGTAACTCAGAAGTGAATCCAGTCGTGCCGAGCTTTGACGAGCGGCAGCGTAGAAACGCCCTGAAAGAGATGATCAAAGAGCGTGGCCAGAAAATCGACAAAACCCAGCAAGTCAACCCGGAGGCCTAACAATGTGGAATTCAGCAAAGGAGTCACCGGGTCTATGGTTTACCTGCCTGAACGTCGGCGATGACTACGAAGAGAAGGACGACCGCCGCGACGACATTGATCTGATCATCCCGGACCACAGTCTGGTCGAGATTGTCGGGGTACGAACCTTCAACGCCGATCATTTCGTGCTGGAAGTACGGCTACCTGTCGGCGGATACGTCCCTGGTCAGAGCAGCGGCGAAGCGCGGTATGTCACAGCAAGACGGAATTACGCATTCACTGGACCGAAGGTGATTCCAAAAGGATACCAGGGGCGACTGACGTTCCCTCCCTGCCTCTGCCGCTTCGAGGGAGAGTTGACCGACATGTCGAAGATTCACGGCAGGTACATCAGGCCGGAGAAGTCCGACCTGTCGGACGCGATGCTGGATCTCTATGAAAATCTGTTCGGCAGAGGTGTGCTGCAGCGTCTGATCGGCGACCCGAAGGGGCACCTGAAGCTCCCTGATGCTCAGGTCAGCCAGAGTCAAGCACCAGCGTGGAACGCATCGGGCATCTATAAGTATCACACCGGTGAGAAGACTAAGGGGAAACCTGATGATGAGGACCCCACGAAAAATCTGCTCGCGATGATCACACCTGCTGAGCAGGACCCGTCGCCGAGTGTGATCTTCCTGACCAAAGAGGCGGTCACGAATCAGACGTTTCAGGAAGGAGTCGTATCAGTCGAACTGCTGGAGTACGTCGACCCGGCCAGCCCCGACTGGAATCATAAGTTTCTGCTCGACTTCTCGGGGGTGTTCGGCCACGAGTACGCTTTCTCGATCACAGACGGCTACGGCAACACGGTCGGGCCGTTCATCATCACGACAGATGGCAGTGATATCAAGGCGGCCCTTGAGGCTCTACCCTGGGTGGGAGATGATAACGTCGCGATCCACACGCCGGGGCCGCTGACAGGCCGATTCATTATCGAGTTTGTCGGCGATCTGGCAGGAATTCGCGTTCCTCCGCTCCACTGGCAGCGAGTGGTCACCGTAGGCACGCCGCCGGTAAACCTGCTGGGAGGTGTCCCAGAGATCCCGCCGATCACGCAACAGGACCTGATTGAGTACGACTATCGGATTCTCCCCGGCACTCACTCGGTGCAGATAACACAGGCTTCGCGTCCGATGACCCGCGACCAGATGTGGTACGGTTACGGGTTCGGGTACGCCGCCGGTTTTTGGGGCTACGGCTGGGGATACTACCCCGGTGGTGGCTACGGTTATTACGGTGGCTATGGCGGCGGCCCCTTCGGTTACTTTGGAGGCAGCTACTGGGATGGTTTCGGGTGGGGTCGCGGCAGCATTTACGACGGATACTACGGTCCCTATGGGAATTACACCTACCTGTTAGACGGCCCCTTTGATCGGGATGACTCCGGCACCGTTGTTGGTGAATCGTTAGTAAACCCGGCCACAGGGCTCCCATACGAAATCAGGTACAACCAGCACGGTTACAATCAATACGGCTTCGATGTGAACGGCTACGATCCCGCCGGGTTCGACACAAACGGTCTCAACGCCGACGGCGAAACGTGGGGCTACTACGGTGTTTGGGGACACCTTCACACGGGGCAGTCGCACGCGGATCATAAGAACGACCATGGTATTATCAATCAGGCGACTGCCAATGTTTTTCAGCACGTCGCGGCGGGCTCGTTCGGCGTGGCGTCGTGGGTCAGAGGTGGCGGCTATGTTGTGACCGAGATTGAAAATCGAGAGTTCTGGCTCGACATGAACGGCGAGCCGACACGAGAGTCTGTTTACTAAATACATTTTGAAAAAGAAACCCCAGACGATGCAACAAGACGCGGGCATCCTACATGCCCTGAATCAGTTTCGGCGATTTGATAACAGTGAAGTAGCGGCGGCACAATTCAGCGAGCGAATCTTCGCTTGTAATAATTGTCCCAGGCGGAGCGGGCAGCGATGCCTGACGCACGGGTCGAACTGTACCGATTTCGCAAAACCGCAGAGCAACAGCTGCCCGGTATGGGAAGGGAACGCACCACCGCCAGTACCTGCTCGCCCTGCTCCGGAGCCGCAGCGGCCGCAACGCCCTGAGAGAGCTGAAGTCAGGCGACAGCAGGTTCAGAACCTCGTGGTTATCACTTGCTACTTCAATCCTCTATCCGATCCCAGAGTGGCGGATAATGCGAGTCGCTTCCGTGAATCGATCAACGTTCCGGTGCAGTTCTGCGAGCTGTCGTTTGATGGTGAGTTTCTGTTTGACGATTCGATCAAGATCAGCGGCGACGAATCCGCGCGTTTCATCTGGCAGAAAGAACGGCTGTTGAATATCGCAATCGAGCAACTACCGGAGTCGGTCGATGCGGTAGCGGTGGTCGATGCCGACCTGATCTTTCGGAACCGCAACTGGTTTCTCGACACACTTCGGAGACTGCAGACCGCCGATGTCGTTCAATGCTTCGATTCGGTCGAATATGAAACCGAGACAGGGAGTGTCGAAAAGTCTTACCCGAGTTTCGCAAGATCATTGAAAGGCAGGCCGGGAATGCCGGGCGGTGCGGTGGCGTTTCGGCGGTCCATCCTTGGGAAGGACGGATTCCACGAAGAGAATATTCTCGGCGGCGGTGACAGCGTGATGATGCGACGTTGGGAGACAAGCGGGCTCAAAATCGACAGCGTTCCCGGAGTGGTGCGACACCTTTATCACGGCGATCACGGTGACCGCCAGCAGGTGAGCCGATACGAGGCCCTGAAAAAGGCAGGCTTTGATTTTCAAAAGCACATCGACAGCACCCCCAGCAAGCCACTCACCTGGTCTGCTGTCGCTGGTGTTTCCGAAGTTATGAAAGTCGCTCGGCATTTCTTCGAGTCCCGAACCGGAGCTAGATCAGAGAGCAATGCGAGATCTGGTCTTCAGAGGCAGGCTCCCCCGAAACTGATCCCCACAATCACCGCGAATATCGAACCGAAAAAACAACGGGAGACATTCTCTTGTGATGTGATCCTGCCATACAACCAGCCGAACTATCACTACCTGGAAGACTCGATCAAGTCGGTTCTCAATCAGAACTTTGCCGAGACAACAATCCACTTAATCAACGACGGGATGGAGTCGGACCCTGTCGGCTGGGAATACTCCCGACTGGGTAACGTCAGGCTTTATAAAAACGCCGACGGCCCCGTGGGGCCATACGTCACGCTAAACCGCCTGTTCGACCACCTGGAACACGGTTACTTTGCGAACCAGGACTCAGACGACATCTCACTCCCCATGCGGTTCTATAAGAGTTTTCAGGCCATCGGTCGCGGCTACCAGATTGTCGGCGGTGCGATGGAACAGTTTGTCACTTACGACGATGGCAACCGAAGAATGAAGAACGCACTCTCGATGAAGCCCTATCATTACTCGGGGATCGTGCGGTTCGGCAGTCCTTCGGGGAATATCGTCAATTCAACAGCTCTGATCAGCAAGTCTGTCTACGAAAGTTGCAACGGCATGGCTCCCTGGAAGGCAGGGGCTGACAGTGAGTTCTATGAGCGGGCGATTCTGGCAGGATTCAGAGTGGCAGCCCTGAGCGATGTAGTCGCGCTGAGAAGACTCCACAATCCGTCGCTCTCAAACGACCAGGTGACCAGCGGGCACGGATCGGACTTCCGCGAACAGATCAAGCAGTGGACCGTTGAGAGTATTGAACGGCAGAAGCTGGGACCGGATCACTCTATCGGTGGTTTAGCCAAACATCGAAATGATAAACAACTTGAAGTCCTGAAGGGGAAATGATGCCAAACGAGATCAATCACAGCAGAACCCGCAATTCGTCATTCTATGACCATAAATATGGATCAGGCAACGGCTGGAAGTACGACACGGACAAAGTGACGCGATGGCTGCAGGAAAGCATCGTGTTCCGGTTCGGGTTGACTCCCGGAGACCGGGTGTTAGAACTGGGGTGTGGTGAAGGCCACCATTCCGCTCTGCTGGCCTCGTTCGGGATGGACGTGTACGGCGTCGACTTTTCCGAGAAAGGCATCGAGGCGGCGAAGGAGAGGGGTTCTGGTGCGACATTCATCGCCGCCAACGCCCTGGATCTGGGGGTGTTCTTCGATCACGGGTACTTCGACCTGATTTTCGTGCGGGGAATGAGCTGGTATCACTACGAGCTGAGCGGCATTTCCCGCATGGGGATCGACATCGACGAAGAAACCGGCAAGCTGTTTGAATTCCTGAAGCCGGGAGGCACGTTCGTGCTGCAGATCCGGACGGACTTCTCCGGAAACAAGCCGGCGGACAGTGTGTTTGACTGTCGCCTGTCGGAGTTCAAAGGGCTGTTCTCTCAGTTCGGGGAAATTATCCACACTTCAAATACAGAGGGCGTGGAACTGATAGATGACAAGCAAGCCGCGATGGTGAAAGGTGGGATTGTCTTGGCCGTGAGAAAGCACAGCCAGGTTTTACTTTAGATACTAATATTTCCAGATTTCAGACGGAAATATCATAGTGAAGACTCAGCAAGCTCACGTACCAATGTCTCTACTTTTTTCACATCTGGAATCGCCAAAAAACCAATGTCGGTCTGTTGCCGCTGTTGGTTATTGTCGACTGCGACCTGACGCTCAAAAATCAGATCTCCTGCACCGTCGTCCCATTGTGTACGTCGCAGGTTACGGAGTTGCTCCGGTTCGAAAGATCGAATTGCAGTAGCCAGTTTTTTTTCAAAGATGATGGCGCGATCCGTGGTGAGCACGTAGGCTGTATTCCTGGCTTTCTTCATCATCCAGACAGGTGAAGTAAGCATCCCAAGCCCAATCAACACAAAGGGAATTCCAAATAATGGAAAGAAATCAAACCCTTTGTTGAAGTCTGGAATTTTAAAACCGGACGCTCCCGCGATCCAGAACAAAGCAAATGCAGTCCAGGGAATCCCAAACAGCACCATCGGCCAGGCACGCATACCAAAGCGTTTAGGGTCCGGGGTACCGACCCACGAAATCCGCTCTTTTTCGTTGAGTTCGGCCTGGATCAGAGATTGCAACTTGACTGGTAATCCCCAGAGAGTTTCCGTTGGTGCAGGCATCGCATCTGACCCGTGAACTGGCATGCTGAAAAGTAACTCTGATTCGATCAGAGTGTCTACAGTTCCAAAGAATAGCAAATCAGACAGCGATTGGAATCGCTGATGCAGAGAAAAAAAGTCCTACCTGGGAGTTACGAATGGACAGCTGCAATCTCCGGTTTCATTGATGTAATGCATGCCTTGTTTACACGCCGTTCGCACATCCAAGCGTAGCTGAGATAACCATTTGGGAGAGACTTCTCCTCGTGCGATCGCATATAAGGCAAATGTATATCCGAACATGTTCATACTCAAATATCCCTGACGTTACATACTCCAGCCCGAGACAGGACCATCATCCCAGTAGTTTTCCTGCATGACCATATTGGCAGGAAAGAGCCCCATTCCCATATAAACCGTGATCAGATCCGTCAGCATTTCGTGATCTTCTTCATCAGGTGAAATCCGTCGCTCTCCCAGCAGGAGCACATGCCCGATTTCGTGTGCGAGTGTTGCGACAGCCCTGAGAGGGTCTTCCAGAGTATTCAATTCGAGCCAGATCTCATGCTTATTTCCTACCTTGCCGTACAGACCAGCAGATCCCTCTGCCATCATCCCTTCGAACTCGGGTCGGGCTTCTTCGTAGAATCTCAATCGTAAGTCAACGGGATCGACGTCCATATACTCTGCGACTCGATTCATCAGGCTGCGAATACTTCCATGTGCGAGATCATAATCATCAGGAAAAAATTCAGCAGTGGGTAAAATGAAAGTCCCTTTCGTCAGACGTTACATACCAAACTCGTCAATGAGCCAGATAAAGCGTCCTTCAATCCAGGATTTCTCCTCTGCAGTAACTGGACAAGTCGGCTTTGAACGGAACCAGCCAAACATGAAACAGCCCTTTCTACCAGATTGACAGAGACTCATTTACATGTGCTGTCTAATTCAAATGAATTGGTCAGTCTCAAATTTAAATGACAGCCAGTCACACATGATAAAGCAGATCCGATCTCAGGACGTACTTGGTTTCTTCTCCAGCCACTGGTGTCCCGGAGTGCCACAACTTGTGGCAAATAATAAACCGCAACCTGCCTGTGGTTTGGCACGAATATCATTTTTTCGAAATACCGTTTCTCCTCCCTGCTCAACCGTATTGAGATAGATCAGAAAAGTAAAATGGGATTCACATCCCGGAAGCTGCTTTGTGCCGTCCTTATGCATGTTAAATTTTTGAGGCCCGCTGTATCTGTAGAAACGAATGAAAGGACTCAAACCCACGGCAGTTCCCAGGTCTGATTCTGGTAATGTGTACTGCTGGAGTTTTTCCCACAGATCGTCAGCAGTCTTCTGGGATTCGATATCCGCCCGCTCATTGGTACGAATCTGATCCATCTGCTTTCTGACACCATAGACATCAACGTCTGCGGTTTCATAGCCGAGGTATTCACTATAATTGATATAGTCCTGGCACTCTGTTGCCGAAAAAAAATGCTCGATCCAGAAGATCTCCTGATCGAGCATTGTTACTGGTTGTTTCATAATGAGACCTAAATCAGCTTCCACCCCTTGCGATATTCGCGACGGATGTACTGATCTGATTCCGGAGCGTTCGTGGCACGCATGGTCTGTGTATCCCAATGCAGCTTTTTCCCCGTGCGGTAAGCGACATTCCCCAGATGATTTGCCTCGGTCAGCAGACCTGCATATTCGAAATTGCAGGTTGTGGGGGCGCCGGTTTTACAGGCATGAATCCACTCAGCATGATGACCCAGTGACTTGGGGATGTAGGGTTCGGGCGGTTTAAAGTCGGCATACTCATTCTCTGGCAGCAGAACGTGTTTGCTGTAGTCAGACAGCAACATCCCTTTTTCGCCAACAAAGAGAACCCCGTTTCCCCATTGGGGAATTTTCCCCTCTTCCCAGAGTTTGGGCTTATTGGTTCCCTGGTACCAGCCTACGGTGACGGGTGGCAGATCTCCACGCTGCCCATACTCGTAAACCGCCTGCATAGATGCAGGTGCGATCTCTTTCTGGATGGGTGGACCAGCGGCTTCAATGGTCAACGGGTAATCGAGTTTCAAAGCCCAGAAGGGTAGATCGATCCAGTGGCTGCCCAGGTCGGACATGGTCCCGTTCCCAAAATCCCACCAGCGATACCATTTGGGACCGGGGAAATAGATATTGTTGAACGGCCGCTCCGGAGCGGGGCCCAACCAGAGATCCCAGTCCAACCCCTTCGGAATCTCATCGCTGTGACTGGGACGTTTTTCGGAATAGACGAGATCTTTCGCAGCCCGGGCAGCTTCTTCTGACGGATGCCAGCCCCAGGCTCGGGAAACCCAGACATGCGCTTCCTGAACAGGACCAATGGCTCCGGTCTCAATTAACTCGACCACACGCCGATAGTTCTCACCGGCATGAATCTGAGTACCCATTTGTGTCGCCACACCTGCTTCACGCGCCGCATCCCGGATCACGCGCGCTTCCCAGACACTGTGTGTCAATGGCTTCTCACAATAGACATGTTTTTTCATCTGCAGGGCCGGCAGCGTTGCGAAAGCATGGGTATGCTCGCACGTGCTGACCACGACTGCGTCAAACTGATCGGGATGATCGTAGACTTCCCGAAAATCTTTGAACTTCTTCGCCTTGGGGTGGCTCTGTGAGGCTCGAAACAGATTCTGTTCATTGACATCACACAGCACGGTAATGTTTTCAGAGGATACATTGCGCAGATTGCTGCCCCCCCTGCCCCCGGATCCAATGATGGCGATATTCAGTTTTTCATTCAAATTGGTCCCACGAACGATGGCAGGGGCACCAAAACCGATGGCGGCAGCCGCAGACGCAGAGGTTGCCAGGAATCGTCTGCGGTTCATGGTAGAATGTGTCTTGTCTGTTTGGCTGGATTTATCTTGCACTGTAGGCTTCCCCCTCTGAAGAATATGGCCATCCTGCTGGAAATGCGTTTAATTAACTTACTTAAACTATCGCAAGATCGATCACGCATCGCAAGACAAATCAAAGGGCTCACAGAATTTCTATAGCAGTCTCAGTTCTGTGCTGAATCAATCACTGGCTGGCAATCCGGACAGATCTCCTGTGCATCCAGGTCGTCTTGCAACCAGTGGTTTCCACATTTTCCGCAAACTGCGATCTGTCCGGGTGACTCTTCCAGCAGATTCAGATAGTCGACTACCTGCCCCTCGATCTCGGCATTTCCGATCAGACCACGACTAAGAACCAGTACTGCATTGAGAAGAGCTGCTGTTTGTGAGGGGAAAGACTGCGAACTTTGATCGAGGGACACACCACCACTCAAACGCTTTCCGATTCGAGCATCGGTTTCAACTGACCAGCGAGAACCAGAACGCCAGTCCCCCGCTGAATTCTGCGTCAACAGGATTTCGATCCGATTCGTCTCTGGTCCGGTCACAGGAATACGGACGACCTCTGTCTCACCCTCAGTCCAGCCCCTGACAGGCTTCGGGACGGATCTTGTCTGCTCGCGATCTGAAACAGCGGATGAAAGCTGCATTTGCTCAAGATCCACTTCTTGAGAGATCGTTTCAAGTGAATGCGACAACTGTGTGAGCAACTGCTTGCGTAGCGATTTGGCCTGTCTGACTTTGCGGCGCAATTGACTTAATGAACGTTCCACCTTGACCAGTTCTGGTGCCAATCGAATCAAGCTCTCTACATCAATTTCACTTTTGGATTGCCCTTGATCAGTAACGGATGGCAACGCTTCATCTGAGAAATCCAGAGACTCACCATGGTGCCAGCGACAATAAGCCTGACGCCAGAGATGCCAACCCGTGGTATCAAACAGATAAGGGTTCTCCACAATCGGGGTCTGCGACTCGCAGGCAATGATGCCCTGCTCGATAATCGTTTCCCGTGGTACTGAAGCCAGGATTCCCCTCATTTCCAGCAATTCGCTTTCCATGAAATCGGGCAACGAAGCGAACTCAGCCTGACAATCCTCGTCGGCGTCGACACCAGTGTTGATCCAGGCTTGTAGATGACTTCGTTGCTCCGGGGTCAGATCAGCAACGCGATCGGGGCTGAACTCGATGCCCCACTCAGCCAGTTGTCCGCTGATGGTACGATATGTGTTCGAAACATAGTCTGGTTGGCTCTGGTATTGATTCATAAACGTATTCTCCCTGCAGAAAGAGGTTATTGAAAATGAGCAGCCGTGATCAGCATCGTGATTCAATCAGGAGCAGTGCACCGTGTAAGTCGCCGTCCCGTCAGCGCACTGTTCCAGAGAAAGACGGGCACCGTCTGTCTCGATTGAGACAGGTAGATAATCGCCCAGCAGTTCGATTGAGATTTCATCAGGCAGCATGCCTTCCTGCCTGGGAACCGTCGTTGAACCGTAAGGAGTATGAATCGTTTCATAGGTCGTCGCGGATTCGAGTTCCCTCAGAGCCTGCTGCTCGACATGCTGCAGGTCTTCCCAGGCTTGCTCGGCCAGTGAGAAACTGTGCTGCTGATTCAGAGACTCGCGTTGGAGTGCATCAAACGCATTGAGTGATTCTCTCCAGCCAGCCAATGCTGCTTCATAGGACTGTGCCATCGACAGACAGACCTCGGCCTCCTCCAGATCCCCCTGCAGACGCTTGAGCCGAGACTTTTCCTGATTCAGCTTTCGCATAAGTTGATTGATCTGCCGCTCCTGATCATTCAGTAAATCACGGCAATGCTGCACATCGGTGGTCGCCTCGATAGACGACAGACCATCGTACTCATCCTCAATCAGAACCAGGTTTGCGAAACTCTGTTGCAGTTGAGTGGGAAAATCTACCTGCGACATAGAAGCATGATCCTGACCTGTTACTGCCGCCCTCTGTTCATCAATGCAATGAAGTGGGAAAGCATGATCATTCTTATCCGTTTCGTGTTTCATTCCTGCCTTATCCATAATCAAAGGTCTCAAGTCCTGTTTTATTCATTCACGTTGACTTAGTTGACTGACCGTATGCCTCAGAGATCTTTCTGAACCTCTCCCATCGTGTCGGGAGCGATGAACTCGAGAGTCACACTGCGATCTTCGACTCCCACACAACCCACATAGACATCACCCAGGCACCCTGCTTCACCGGGCGTCAGTGTGAGAAACTGCGTGACGGGTTCTGCCACCAGCGTGATGCCGCGAGAGAGGTAGTAATCCCGTTTGATCCAGCCCTTCCGTTCCAAGGCACGCAGGTGACACATCACGCCATTGGAGGAGCGAATACCGAAGCGATCCGCAATTTCGCGCACAGTGGGTGAGAGTCGATGTTCGGTGATTTCCTGTTTAATGAAGGAATAGATCGCGTGCTGTTTCTCAGTCAGTTTCTGACGTGCAATTACTCCTGCTGATTCCATGTGTCTGTCTCCCGTTTTGAGGTGATTGGATGTGCGTTACGTGAGGAATTATAGCGGTAAAAAAGCGATCTAATTTTTTCAGAGGAGGGCTCATAACAGGGAAACGTCAGATCCCGCTGTCTGCCGACGATTGACGATTTCCGGCGAACTTTCCCGCCGATTTTCGCTCAGAAAAGATCACTATTTTTTATTTTTTTCGCGTACGAACTTCTGATCCAAAGGGGACATGAGAAATGTTGCAATGCGGACTCAAAAAATCACGCGTTCTCACAAACGGAGAAATCAGGAAAACTTGGATTTCCTGTTTGTGAACATTCTTTACTTTGTTTACAATATCAATTCTTCTTACTCTGATGTCTTAAATAACAGAGTGCGACCGTTTCATTCCTGCCTCTACTAAGGTGCCAGCCGTGACCATTCAACTGACTCGCATTTCCGTTCTAAGTTGTCTGTCTCTGATTGTGTTGTCCCTCAATGCAGTCACTCACGCCGAAGAAATGCCTCGCGTGCCCGCAGGCTTCACAATCGAGCGCGTCACCAACAGTGAACTCACCAAATATCCGATGATGGCGGGCTTCGACGATCGCGGTCGACTGTTCATTGCTGAGAGTTCCGGTGAAAATACGCGGGCTCCTCAGTTGATCAAAGAACCTAAAAGCATGATCCGCATGCTGGAAGACCTGGACGGCGACGGACGTTTTGACAAGAGCACCGTCTTTGCTGATAAGCTGACGCTGCCCATGGGTGCGCTCTGGCATGATGGATCACTGTATGTCGCCAGCCCGCCTAATATCTGGAAACTCACCGACCATGACGACGATGGCGTTGCCGATGAGCGCAAGATCATCGTCGATTCGTTTGGCTTCTCCGGAAACGCCGCCAGTATTCATGGCTGCTTTCGCGGACCGGAAGGACGACTCTACTGGTGTGATGGCCGCCATGGTCACGAATTCAAAGACAAGTCGGGAAAAGTCACCAGCAAAGGACTGGCTGCCCGAATCTTCTCCTGCAATCCTGATGGCTCTGATATTGAAGTCCACTGCGGCGGTGGTATGGATAACCCGGTGGAAATTGACTTCACACCGGAAGGGGAAATGATCGGTTCTGTCAATATTCTACTCACACGTCCGCGTGTCGACTGTCTGGTTCACTGGCTGGAAGGGGGCGTATATCCGCACTTTGAAGACTGTGTGGCTGAGTTCAAACGCACGGGGGACCTCTTGGGCCCGATCACCCGCTTTGGACATGTCGCAGTTTCGGGGATGCTGCGTTATCGTTCGCCTCAGTTCGGCCCTGATTACCAGGGAAACATCTTCACGTCCATCTTCAACACTCATAAAGTGATTCGTACGCAACTGGTACGCAATGGTGCCAGCTTTGAAACGAAAGAGGAAGACTTTCTCGTCTCTGATGACCCCGATTTCCATCCCACCGATGTCATCGAAGACGCGGATGGCAGTCTGCTGGTGATTAATACCGGGGGCTGGTTCCGCATCGGCTGTCCGCAGTCGCAGATCTCGAAACCAGATATCCATGGCGCCATCTACCGCATTCGAAAATCGGGTACTCCGCCGGTACAGGATCCCTACGGACTGGCGCTCGACTGGAACTCCTTTTCTCCCGAACGAAAAATTCAACTCCTGAATGACTCACGTCCATTCGTGCAACGAAAGGCCATCGATGAACTGGCCAAAGCCGGCGATCATGCCGTTCCAATGTTGTCCAAAGTTGTCGCCGCTCCCGCAGGCTCTTTCTACAACGATACCAGTAAACGCAACGCAGTCTGGACACTGACACGCATTGGCACCGATAAAGCACGAACCGCGATTCAGCACGGTCTGAATTCCTCGGCTTCCGTGCAGATGACGGCGGCCAAGAGTCTCGGCACACTGCGGGATGTGAGTTCCGTTTCCCAGTTGACTCAGCTCCTGAAATCTGAGAATCCGGCAATTCAACGAAATGCGGCTACCGCCCTGGGACGCATCTGTGAAGCGGGACAACGGGGCGATACGATCTCCAACGCAGAACTGAAAACCGTTGTCGAGTCGCTTTTCCAGGCGATCAAAGGGGCTCCTGATCGTACGCTGGAACACGCCCTGATTTACGCACTGATCCGCATTGATCAACGTAATCTGATTTTGGCGGGCCTGAGTGACTCAAGCCCGGCTGTTCGTCGCGCGGCCTTGATCACCCTGGACCAGATGAACTCAGGCAACCTGACACGCGAACTGGTTACCCCCCTGCTCGACACCGACGATCCGTCGCTGCAGAAAGAAGCGTTGACCATTATTGGCGAACATGAAGGCTGGGCCGGTGAAACACTGAGCCTGCTGAAAACCTGGCTGAGTGAAGAGTCCCTGAGTGCAGAACGGGCCGCCGTCCTGCGAGGCTTCCTGATCGCACAAGCCGCTGACCCGGAAGTCCAGACTTTGATTGCCCAGGCATTAACGAATCCAAACACCTCACATTCCGCAAAGAGTATCCTGCTGGAAGTAATTCAACGATCCGCGTTGAAAGAGTTCCCCGTAGCCTGGCGACAGGCATTGGAATCGACGCTGAAATCCCAAGACTCAGAACTGCAGATCCTGGTGATTCGGATTGCACAAACTAATGATCTGCCAGAGTTAAGTGGTTTGCTAACATCACTGGCACTCGACACTCAGCAGCCAGCCACACTCAGAATTGAAGCATTGTCGGCAACCGGTTCTCAATTGAAATCTGTCGAGGCTGAACCCTTCGATTTTCTGATTGCACGCATGAGCGAAGAATATCCGCCTCTGGATCGACTGGCGGCAGCCCGGGCCCTGGCCGGTCTGCCATTATCTGAAGGTCAACTGATTCAATTATCAAAACAGCTCGATGCCCCCGGTCCTCTTGCCTTGCCCGTGCTGTTAAGAGCCTACACCAAAAATAACGCTGAACCGGTTGGGCTGGCACTGATCAAAGCATTGAATGCTTCATCTGCGGCCACGAACCTCTCTGCAGATGAGTTGGCCAGTCTGCTCAAGAAGTATCCGGAACCGGTCCAGAAAGCAGCAGATCCCCTGCTGAAAAAACTGGGGGTCGACCTCGCTCAGCAGAAAGCACATCTGGAATCACTGAAGCCGCTGTTGACTCAGGGACAGATCGAGGAAGGCCGAAAAATCTTCTTTGGCAAGAAAGCGGCCTGCTCCGGCTGTCATGCTGTCGAGGATCAGGGGGGGAAAGTTGGCCCCGACCTGACGCGTATCGGTGCCATCCGTACCGGGACTGACCTGCTGGAAGCAATCGCGCTCCCCAGCGCCAGCTTTGCCCGCGGGTATCGTTCTTACCTGGTCGTCACGGATTCCGGTCGAATTTATACCGGCGTCATCAGCCGCGAATCGACGGACACCGTTTACCTGCGCACTGCTGACCTCTCGGAAGTGCGCATCGCCCGCGATGAAATCGAAGTCATGAAGGAATCACCAACATCCATCATGCCCAAGGGCCTCGAACAGCGCCTGACCCCACAGGAAATCCGGGATTTACTTGCTTACCTCCAGAACCGTAAGTAAAGTGGAACTCAGAAACGTTTTCTGAATTCCTTACCGTTAAAGGTGCGCTATGTTTAATGGTTCTATCTGGCTGCGTCTGCTGTTCTGTCTGACGCTGGCATCTAATCTGATTCCTACTTCCGCAGCTCAGTCTGCAGAAAAATCAAAACGCCCTAATATTCTGTTTGCGATTGCCGACGACTGGGGCTGGCCTCATGCCGGCGCTTATGGCGACCCCGTGGTTAAAACTCCAACCTTCGACCGGCTCGCCCGCGAAGGGGTTCTGTTTCAGAATGCTTATGTCTCGTCCCCTTCCTGCACGCCTTCCCGTGGTGCCATTCTGACCGGTAAATATCACTGGCAACTCGATGCGGGAGCGAACCTGCACTGTATCTTTCCGGATCGTCTCACGACCTATCCGGAGATACTGAAATCACACGGTTACACTGTAGGACACACGGGTAAAGCCTGGGGACCGGGGCGTACCGAAACCCGCTCTCGCGAACTGGCTGGAAAACGATTCAAAAACTTTCAGGACTTCCTCAACCAGCGGGACGGCGATGAGCCCTTCTGTTTCTGGTTAGGCAGCAGCGATCCCCACCGCCCGTACGCCCCAGGATCGGGTGTAGAAAGTGGCATGGATTTGAGCAAAATCAAACTGCCCGCCTGCTTCCCTGACGCACAGGAAGTCCGTAGCGACGTCGCCGACTATTACTTTGAAGTCCAGCGATTCGACCAGCTCGTGGGAGACGCCCTGAAACTGCTGGAAGAAAAAGGCGAACTGGACAATACTATCATCTTCATGACCGGCGACCACGGTATGCCTTTTCCCCGGGGCAAGAGCTGCCTGTATGATACCGGTACCCGCGTTCCCCTGGCGGCGCGCTGGCCTTCTCACATTCAGCCCAATCGGAGTGTGACAGACTTCGTCAGTCTGATTGACCTCGCCCCCACATTCTACGAAGCCGCCGGTGTCGAAATTCCCCAGGACGTCACCGGCAAGAGTCTGATGCCTGTTCTGGATGCGCCCGGCTCGGGACGCATCGTAGCTGACCGCGATGAAATCTTCTTTGGCAAGGAGCGACACGTTCCCTCACAGGAAGAACCTGACATGGGAGGCTACCCCTGCCGTGCGATTCGGACGGACGATTTTCTTTACATCCACAATTACCGGCCTGATCGCTGGCCCGTGGGTACACCCAACTACACCAAAGCAGCCATTCCGGGCACCTGGTACGGGGATTGTGATAATGGCCCGACCAAGACCTATATGGTTACCCATAAAGATAAGGATGCGGAACATCGCCGACTGTATGAACTGGCCTTCGGCAAGTTGCCTGCAGAAGAATTATACGATCTGCGGAATGATCCCGACCAGCTACAGAACGTGGCCCAGGATCCCATGTATCAGATGATCAAAGCCAGGCTCGCGAAGGAACTGCATCAAAAGCTGGTTGCCACTCATGATCCCCGCGAACTGGGACAGGGAGACGAACTGGAAAAACATCCCTACCTGGGCGGTGGTCCGAAACACCCGAGCCTGGAAAAGAAACGCAAAAAACGAAATCAGAAGCCGGCGAAATAGAAAGCCTGCTGTTTTCATCTAAATGTCTCTACTTTGATTCAGCATTGTCTGAGTGAGCTCTGGCAATGCTCATGGCTCCAGTTTTGAATTTGAGTCTTTAACAAAGACAAATCGCTATCAGATAACTGATCGGTGATTTGGATTGCATTCCCCCCTGCTCTATGAAAGGCACTGCAGTTCACCTCGAGGTCATCCAGCAGCAAGGTGTCCCTGTAATCAAGCGCGTGCGCGCTCAGCCAGCTGCCGTAAAACCGTTCTGGGTTTTCTCGTTTCAGCACACGTTGGCTGCAGGAACAGAGCACCTCATCAAACAACTGAGCAGCGTGACGGAACGAGACCGTTGCCCCTTCCACGGATTGAGTTGTTAACGGTCTCTGCGCGTTTGCGTCTAGAAGTGCCTCCTGAAAACAGTCCATATTGTCGGTCGCCAGAACGATTCCAATTCCCTGCTGCCGGATCTCACTCAAAATCTGAACCAGCCGCTGATTGACCTGCATCAACTCACAGTCCTCTAACAGCTTGCGACTCAGATAGTCAGGGGGAAATGAATCATCCAGTTTGACATCTAATCTGTCTAAAACTTGGTCCGCAGAAACATCTCCCCGCATCCAGTCATGGATCAGTGTCTCGTCTTGAAACAGGACTTCGGCTGCGTCCGTCAGTTGGGAGTGCAGGGGATGGTCGCTGTTATGGAGGATAGAGAGCCAGAAGGGATCACAGGACAGCACGCCATGCCAGTCTACAAAGATCACTTTGTCCCAGACTGGTTTGCATCGTGGCGGCATGCTCGGTTTTCCTGTTTTGTGAGTCTAATCCAGTTTCTTAGGCTTCTGATTCGGTGGCTGATCAGTCTGAGCGGCCTGATAGAGTTGCTCAATAAATTCGTCAGTCATTCCCGTTTCCTTGCGTCCCTCACGATTGAAGGTATCGCCGACCGACAGGGCAGCTCGTACCGGCCAGTGCAGATGTTGTTCGTAGGTCTCCCAGTCAGAAAGGTGGTCGGGTTTTAAGTGTCGCAGCCAGTGCAGGCCAAAGGCGACGTGCTGAATCTCATCGCGATAGACGACCTTCATCAACGCGGCACTCCGTTGGTCGCCGGCATCGAGAAAATACTGTTCGAATTCCAGGGTATGATCCAGGTTACGACCTTCGAACGTGAGTGGCAGACCGGCGAGATAATCCAGCAGACTTTCGTAACTCAGTGCTTTTTTCCAGATGTAGCAATTCACGGGCAGGCTGCCGAACTCCAGCCCCAGCACGGAGGCACGTTCCTTATGCATGCGAGTGTGTCTTTGCTCATCTGCCATGATGTTACACATTCCCTGGCGAAACTCTGCCGGGGCATCGGGGAAGGCGCACAGAATATAGGCCATTACTTCCAGGGCCTGCAGTTCATGATTCGCCATGATGTGATGTGCCAGGGCCCGCTTGTCCTGTTCCATCAGAGCAGAGGGTTTCGGCATACCGGGGGCGGTTCGCGGGGGAGCGAACTTCAGGTTAGCAGGTCGTCCTGGTTCCTGAATACGCAAAGGATCTCCTGGATGTTCGTCAGTCAGTACTTCAGGGGCGGGAAGCAGTTTCTCTTCCAGAGACTCACTCAAGAGAACCCGTTCGGCGAAGGCGCGTATTTCCATGTCGATGATCGTTAATCTGGTGAAGGTGTGCGGGCGCGAAAGAGGGCAACACAGCCAGTCACTTTCACTTCCACGTCAGTATAGCGACTTGCGAGTTGGGATTGTAACTCATCCAGACTGTCCGACGTATTTGTGAAGATCTTTTTCCGGTTATAAAAATTCATCAGACGCCGGGCCGAAAAGCCACGCGGGACTCCCTGGCTCAAAATCGTAGCTCCAGAGAAGATGGCGCCCGGGTTTAACCAGGGACCCAGATGATCGAACAGCTTTGCTTTTGATGTCAGATCGCCGGGTAGACAGTGCAGCAGATAATTCAGACTGACTGAATCGAAAGGGCGTGACTGCTGAGGCAGGGGAGCCAGTACATCGGCCTGATAGACTTCCGGCTGGTAGCGTGCGCTCCGACTGGCAGCGGCCGCCAGACTGTTGGGATTCAAATCCAGAAGTCCCAGGCGGACTTCAGAGCTCGGAAAGGTGCAATGCTCCAGATAATAACCGGTGCCCACGCCGACATCGAGGTGATTGGCAGTCAGGCTCTGATTCATCCAGTTCAGAATCTGTTTAGTGCGACATTTCCAGATCAGGGAGTTGGAAATTCCCAGAACCCAGATATCGTAGATGGAAAGCATTTTTCTCGTGTAGACCGCCTGCCCGGGGGCGGTATCTGCAGAGTCCAGATTCATAGAGGATAACAATCGCAGCAAAGACAGAGTTCGGATCAGCCGGTGGCTCTGACAAGAAAACCACCCGGCAGACGTTTAACGACCTTCCGCATTTCCAGAACCGTCAAGGTGGAAAGAATGCGGGACGAGTCGAGATTACTGGATTGCACGATTTCATTCAAATGCTGTGGCTCGAGTGTGACCAAATTCAGCACATCCCGTTCAAAATCGCTCAGAGAGAGTTCGCGCGGCGTATGCACTTCACGGTTTTCTGAGACCTTCACCGGAGTTTTAGCGGGACTCAAGCCTTCCAGTACATCATCTACGCTGCGAACAAGCATGGCGCCATCGCGAATCAGATCATGACAGCCGGCACTCGCCGGGTGATCTATTCGTCCCGGAACGGCGAATACGTCTCGCCCCTGTTCGTAAGCATGGCGGGCTGTATGCAGGGCGCCACTTTTACGCCCCGCTTCAATCAACAGCACGCCCATCGACAGTCCGCTGATAATCCGGTTACGCTGTGGAAACAGTCCGGCCACGGGAGCCTGGTCGAGGGGGAACTCCGTCACCAGGGCCCCCTGAGCGGAGACCTGCTCGGATAGTTCGCGATGCTCGGGAGGATAAATATGGGAGAGCCCGGTTGCCATTACGGCGATCGTTCGGCCTCCGGCTTTGAGAGCGCCCCGATGAGCGGCCTGATCGATGCCCCGTGCCAGTCCACTCACTACTGTCACACCAGCACGAGCCAGGGCGGCTGCCATTTTTTCGGCCTGCTGCAACCCGTAATGCGTACACTTTCGTGAACCGACAATCGCAACCGCCAGTTCGTCTTCGGGCAGGATCTCTCCTTTGCAGTAGAGCAGGGCAGGGGGATCGGGCATCTCCCTTAAGAGGGATGGGTAATCATCGGACTCCTCAAACAGCAGCTGGTATCCTGCGGCGCGACAGCGCTGCAGTTCTTCTTCAGCCGTCGATTTGGCAGTACGATAGATGATGGCGTTGGCCAGTTTCTCGCCAATCCCCGGCACGTTCAGCAGATCCTGTCGAGGGGCATTTAAGATTTGACTCGGTGTTCCAAACTGGTCCAGCAGGGAACGCCGGATGCGCGGTCCGACTCCCTGAATCAGATTAAGCTGGATCTGATCCAGCAGTAACTGGTCTGATTCAGAGGATTCGGCTGGCATATGCGGATCACACTCGATGAGAACAGGCAGAGACATTTATAGTAACGTGCGTACATGTTCCCATAAAAGTCATGAAAAAACAACTAAGATCAATGCTCAATCTCAGGGAAGGGGAGTCTGACACTTGACAGCAACCGCTGTTTGCCTCTAAACACGAAGCACATCGTTTTGAACTTCCAGGAAGGCCAGGTACATGCTGGATAAGATTTTTTTTATCATCGCCTGCATCATTATCCCCGTGTTATGGGGAGTGATCGTGAACTGGATTTTCAATCAATGGCAAGATCGCTCGAACAATAACTCTGATGACGACTACATTTTCCCCGACTACCAGATTTGAGGCGGTGCGAAAATGAGCGTGGGATTGTTTGATTTTCTGCTGATTTCGCTGGCCGGGGGCGCGATCGGCTTCCTGGCAGGCATGTTCGGTGTCGGGGGCGGTTTTCTGCTCGTCCCGATTCTGAATATCGTCCTGGGTGTCCCCATGGAACTGGCTGTCGGCTCCAGTGCCTGCCAGATTCTGGGACCGGCGACCACCTCTCTGCTTGCTCGGAAGATCAAAATCCGGGACCTTGCTTTTCCCCTGGTCATCACGGGAGGACTGTTCCTCGGCGTAATCGCCGGGACCAGCATTCTGGAAAAAGCAAAGAATTCCGCCAAGATCCAGCTGAACGGACAGCCGATCATCGTAGCGGACCTGGTGGTGCTGGTTGTCTATTTTCTGATGCTGCTGACACTGGCCGTCATTTCCCTGAGAAGCGCACGTCGACCGGACTCAGAATTGAAGGACGCGATTTTCAAAAACCGCTTTCTCATCCCGCCGGTAGCGACTTTCCCCAACCTGTTCGAGGGGACGCTTTCCATTCCGGTGATCGCCTGGTTTGGGCTGGCGCTCGGACTGATTTCGGGCCTGCTGGGCATCAGTGGGGGAATCCTGCTGCTGCCCATGCTGATTTTTGGTCTGGGAATTCCCACACATCGCGCCATCACCTGCAGCCTGGTGATTGTCTGGATTGTGGCTTTTCAATCGACGATTGCCCATGCCCTGCACGGCAATGTCAGTATCGAAATTGTAATCGCTCTCCTGCTGGGGGGGACCATCGGTGCTCGACTGGGCTCGGACCTGAACTCCCGTCTCAAAGGCCTGCAGTTGAGACAGCAGTTTGGCTGGTTATTACTTTCGGTGGCTCTTATGATTGGAATACGGCTGATCTATCTGCTGGTCAGCTGAAATCGATTCGAACCTGATCTCACAGCATCAGAGCCCCTCAGACAGGAAAGGTACATTCCTGTTCGCAGGCACTGATCTGTTTTTTAAGAGGGAGACGCATTCATGGCAGCAAAATCAATTCTGTTTTTAGCCGGCGATTATGTCGAGGACTACGAAATCATGGTGCCTTTCCAGGCGCTGACTATGGTCGGTTACCAGGTCGACGTTGTCTGTCCGGATAAAAAAGCGGGTGACATCATCCGGACTTCGATCCACGACTTCGAAGGGGATCAGACGTATTCCGAAAAACGGGGGCACAACTTCACCCTGAATGCGACTTTCTCAGAGGTCAATCCCGATGATTACACCGGTCTCTTGATTCCCGGCGGACGGGCTCCCGAATACATTCGACTCAATGAGCGCGTACTTGAAATCACGCGCAGCTTCTTCGAAGCCGGCAAACCGGTGGCCGCCGTCTGTCATGGACTGCAACTGCTGGCAGCAGCAGGAGTGCTCAAAGATCGCAGCTGTACTGCGTATCCTGCCTGCGGACCTGAAGTGAATCTGGCGGGTGGAACTTATGTGGAAACAGCCATTGATGGCGTGCACGTGGATGGGAACCTGGTGTCATCACCTGCCTGGCCTGCCCATCCGCAGTGGCTGGCTGCTTTCCTGAAGGTACTGGGAACAAAAATCGAACTCTAATGTTCGTCAGCCGAACAGGCGATCCTACTAAATAATTCTGGAGACAAACTGATGTCCTGCTGCTCTCTCAACTGGTCGACAATTGGCGCGGCCCTGGGTGGACTGGCCGTCATTCTGGGTGCCTTTGCTGCGCATGGAATCGATGGTTACTTTGCAGAAAAATATGCGGGCCAGCTAAAAACGGTGACCGGCGTCGAAGTGCCCGCTGCCCAGAAATACCTGAACGACTTCAAAACCGGCGCACAGTACCAGATGTACCATTCACTGGCGCTGCTGGCCGTTGGTTTTGCAGGTGTGACTTCGCGAAAACAGAAGCTGCTCAACATTGCCGGCTGGTGTTTTCTGCTGGGAATCATTTTTTTCTCCGGCAGTCTTTACGTTTTAACCTTAAGCGGTCAAACTTTCTGGGGAGCGATCGCGCCCATCGGGGGCACGCTGTTGATTGTGGGCTGGTTTTCACTCGCGGCAGGCGTCTGTGCCTGTGGCGGTGGCTCCACAATTGAAACAGAAGGCCCTGAGACTCCTGCCTCGACCTGAAGCCGCCCCTGCGTGGCTCTGACTTATCATGATGACCGAACCCGGTCATCCCTACCTACATTCAGGATAGAACATTCATGCTGATTTTTGACGCCCACCTTGATATGGCCTGGAACGCCTGCGAATGGAACCGTGACCTGGAACTGCCGGTCAGCGAAATTCGTAAATTTGAACGGCAGTTCGAAAATATTATTCCCGGCGAAGCCACCGTTTCCTGGCATGCACTTCGCAAAGGAGGCGTGGGAATGACCATCTCCACGCTGCTCCCCCGCCTGCATCGCAAGGATGCAGCACTGACACATTATCAGTCCCGCGAAGCCGCCTATGGGGTCGCCATGGGACAGTTGGCCTATTACCGGGCCATGGTGGAGAAGGGGGTTCTGCGGGAAATTCCGGACAGTAAGACCCTGAAGAGTCACGTCGAGGAGTGGGAAGCCAACGAGGCAGCCGCTCGCGAAGAAGGCAGCACGATTCCCATCGGGTTCATTCTGAGCATGGAAGGGGCTCCGCCGATTCTCTCACCCGGTCAGATCGAGCACTGGTTTAATGCTGGCCTGCGAATTCTGGGCCCCGCGCATTATGGGCCTGGTCCGTACTGCTACGGAACGGGCAGCACCGGTGGTCTCAAAGAGGAAGGCCCTGCCCTGCTGAAAGAGATGGATCGGGTCGGCATGTTACTGGATGTAACCCACCTGGCTGATCAGTCCTTCTGGGAAGCTCTGGAGATTTTCCAGGGGCCTGTGCTGGCCAGCCATCACAACTGCCGTGCGCTGGTGGATGCGGATCGCCAGCTGACCGATGAGCAGATCAAAGCCCTGATCGAACGCGGGGCCGTCATTGGCTGTGCGTTCGATAACTGGATGATCAAACCGGGCTGGACGATCGGCGTTTCTGATCCCAAAACGACTTCCATCGAAGATATCGCCAACCACACCGATCACATCTGCCAGCTGGCGGGTAATGCGAAGCATTGCGGGATGGGAACCGACCTTGACGGTGGTTTTGGTAAAGAACAGACGCCGCACGATCTGGATACGATTGCGGACCTTGAGATGTACGCGAGTATCCTGGAAAAGCGGGGCTATAGCGAGGCTGACATCAAAGGCATTATGTCGCAGAACTTTATCGATTTCTTCCTGAAGGCACTGCCAGCCGGCTAAATTTCGACATTGATCGAACAAAACAAGACGCCGTATCCCTCGATACTGTAGAGAGATACGGCGTTTTTATTTTATCGCGTCAAAACTTTTGAAAAACGGTCAATAATCGATTTTCTCCAGCGAATCACTCTTTGTAACGTGGCCGATCGGTTTGGCCTACTGTTCCGAATCGAACATATCTTGGAGTGAGGGAGTCTGGACAATGTTATTTTTTGGCAAGAAAATCTTGATAGGTGCTGCAGTGCTGGCCACGCTGGGAACCTTCGTCTTTGGCCGTGATGTTGTGAGTTACATGAAGACGGCCGGCAATTCGGTACGGGAAGCTGTGAAATCGGAAGTTCCCGTCGATTTTGAAGTCGAACGTGCCCGTAAGATGGTAGAAGACCTGGTCCCGGATATCCGGCGTTGCATGCACGTGATCGCTGAGCAGCAGGTAGATGTAGAAACCCTGCAACAGGAAATGCATGACTCAGAGCTGGCGATGAAACAGCAGAAAGAGGCCATGTTCACGCTGCGGTCTGACCTGGAATCGAACGATACAGAGTTCGTTTATGCAAGTCGGACTTATTCCAAGGATGACATTCGCAATGACCTGGCACAACGGTTTGATCGTTTTAAGGTCGCTTCCGAGACCCTGAAACGCAACCAGCAGATTTTGAAAGCCCGCGAAAAAGCACTGGATGCCAATCGCGAAAAGCTGGAAAACATGCTGTCTTCCAAGATGGACCTGGAAGTACAGATCGAACAGCTGGAAGCACGTCTCAAATCAGTTCAGGCTGCTGAAACGGTCAGCAATCTGCAGATCGACAACTCACAGCTCACGCGAGCAAAAGGTCTGATCCGCGATCTGAATAAGCAGCTGGACGTCAAAGAGAAGCTGCTGGACGCCGAAGGCAAGTTCACCGGTCTGATTCCCGTCGACACTAAAGTCGAAGAGAAACGGGATGTCGTAAAGCAGATGGATGAATACTTCAAACTGAAGTCCGGCGACAAGGTCGTTGCACAATAATCGCTGTGTGATCGTAGCGAACCATAGGCGCGAGGGGGTGGCAGGCAGGATTTGTTGTGAAACAAGGCTGCCTGCCACCGTTGCCTGGTTTGAAAAACAGTCAATACCGCAGTAAAAACAGGATTCTTTCGCACAATTCGTTTTCTAATCCGTTAAAATGAGAGGGTAACCGGACCGCCGGTTCCTGACACATCCGCGTTTTCCCAGGGGAATTTCATTGGGCTTCTTTTCTCCCACATCCAGAGACGACCGGCAGTCTGCTGCCCCCACTGATGCGGGTACGAATTACCTGCTGTGGATTGACGGAGTCGGCACCTGGCTGGTTTATCTGCAGGAGACCCTGCGAATCGGGGGCCCGGGGAAACCAGGTTCCAGCAGCCCACTACGTTCTGAATGGGCTGATCTGGCCTTACTGTCGAACCTGTCGCGACACCACGCAACGATTACCCGTTCCGGAGAAAGTTACTATCTGGAAGCCCATGCCCCAGTGCTCTGCCAGGAACGACCCGTCAATGATCGAGTCTTGCTGTCGGACCGGGCGACGCTTAAACTGAACCAGGACACCATCCTGTCATTTACCCAGCCAACCGCACTCAGCACATCTGCCTGTCTGGAGTTCACCAGTTTCCATCAGCCTCAGCAACGGCTGGATGGAATCGTACTGATGGCCGACAACTGCCTGCTGGGCGCTACCGGAGAAAATCATATTGTCTGTAAGAACTGGCCGGGATCTGTCGTGATTTACCGCCAGGGAGACCAGGTCCTCTGTCGTTCGCGACAGGAGATCTATGTGAATGAAAAGCCTGCCTCACAGGGAGCCGTTTTAACCCCGGGTTGCCTGGTGAGTGGTCCTGAACTTCGCTTTCGCTGGGAGGTTATTGTTTAATCTGCTTCGGGGTTGTCTCGCGTAACAACACAGTTTGTACTATGGAAATCGGCATCATGTTCTCAATCATAAGTCTCATTCTATTTTTATTCTCACTGGCCTTTACGGTCCTTTATTTTGTGTTCTGGATCTGGATGCTGATTGACTGCCTGAAATACGAACCCTCAGAGGGAAATGATAAAATTATCTGGGCCGTTGTGATTATTCTCCTGCAGGCACTGGGAGCCTTGCTGTACTACATTGTGCGTCGACCGGAACGAATTAAGCAGACGGGGCAGTAAAACTTACGAAAAACTATGAACCAGAATGACTCTGTGAACGTTATTCAAACAGAGTCACTAGAAACAGTACCGTACGACAACAACGTTGTTTAACGGATGGAAGCGGCCATGAAATTCACCTTCGCACCAGAATCAAAGCCTCTTGAAGGATTTACGATCAAACGCGCCATCGATCGGGGCGGATTTGGTGAGGTGTACTACGCCCTGACCGATTCCGGTAAAGAGGTCGCCTTAAAACTGCTGCAGCAGAACATGGACGTCGAACTGCGGGGAGTCACACAGTGCCTGAATCTCAAACATCCCAACCTGGTCACCATCTTTGATGTCAAAACGGACCGGGACGGCGATCACTGGGTGGTGATGGAGTACGTCTCGGGCCAGGGACTGGACAAGGCACTGCAACAGTATCCCGACGGGATGCCGATGGAGCAGGTCCGGTACTGGCTCTCCGGAATTTCTGAAGGCCTGTCGTATCTACACAGCCGCGGTCTCGTACACCGGGATTTGAAACCATCCAACGTTTTTCGAGATGGCGAGATCATCAAAGTCGGTGACGTGGGTCTGTCCAAGTTTATTACCCACAGTCGCCGCAGTGCAAATACGCAGAGCGTGGGCACAGTACACTACATGGCGCCTGAAGTCGCACGAGGGCGTTACGGCAAGGAAGTCGATGTCTATGCGGCCGGTGTCCTGGTTTACGAGATGGTGACCGGCGTCGTTCCCTTCGACGGGGAATCGACGGCAGAGATTCTGATGAAACATCTCTCTGAGAAGCCGGACCTCAGTCGTCTGCCGGCTCACCTGAGAGCCGTTGTGGGACGGGCTCTGGAAAAAGATCCACAGCAGCGAATTTCTGACATCAAACAATTCAAACGCGAATTCGAGCGGGCTCTGTTCCAACGCGACACTGTTACGGAAATTCCCAATGACTCTTTCGAATACGAAGCAGTCAATGGGCAGCCTTCCAGAGGCACGGATTCTAACATAGCGCAATCAGACAAACACTGGGCATACAGCCTGCTGTTACTGCCGGCCATTCTGCTGATCGTGATGCTCGCTTTTGGACTGCTCATGGCCGTGGTGGGGGTTTTCGCCGGTGCGCCGCTCTTCGCGTCGGGAATTTTGATCTGTGCTTTTTGTGGCGGACTTCTGCTCACCGCGGGTTCAAGTCGAATGCTCTTCTCCGGACTGTTTAGCGCCATCGTGAAAGGTCCTCCTCCGATCAGCGATCTCTGGGATAAACAGCCCGCACAGCAGAATCAGGCCGAAGCCCAAGCTTATCGCGAACAGGTTCTGCAGGAGACACAGATCATCCGCGAGCGGGAACAGCAGAAGGCAGAAGCAGAACGCTGTCGGGTCCGCGAACAGCACCGTCGTAAACCGCGTTTTTCCAGAAACCTGACGCCGCTGACGCCCCGTTCTGTGTCCCGGCGCGCTCGAACATACGATATCTGCAATTCCATCGTCAAAGCAGTCGTCTGCACACTGGTCATCGCGGCCGGCGTGGTCTGCTTCACCGATGGACGTATCGCCAACGGTTTCTGGAGCGGCACCGATCTGGCCCCCTTTGGACTGCTTACTTTCGGCACATTGATCGCTGCCTGGGGTGCGTTACTGGTAGCCAAGCTCACGGAAGGTAAGTCGTTCGATCAGAGTACGCGTCGGATTATCTGGCTGGGTGCGGGCGTCGTCGTCGGCTCACTGATCTATCTGTTGCAGACCGAACTGTTACTGACCGACCTGCCCGATTCTCGAGGAATGTATCTGGGATTAAAACCCCTGTTCAACGTGATTGGACCTTATTCCCTGGTGCTGCCGAATGGACAACCTACGTTGATTTCCTACGTCGTGTTCTTCGGGTTGCTGTTCTGTTTCCGTCGCTGGTGGTGGCACGCTGATGCCTTCCGCCCGCGAAAATTCAGAGTCCGTTCTGTCCTGCTGACGGTTTTCGTGGCTTACGTCATCACAGCCATCTGGGCCTTCCCGGTTGTAATGGGTCTGACCTGGGCCGCGATTATTTCCAGTGTCGTCCAGTTGTCTGCTTCCTGGATCCATCCCGATGAGCGAGCGATTGAAATGCAGGAGGTACAGGCATGAGTCCCCAAGACAGTGTATCCATGAGTTTTATGGCTCTGATTTCCATTGCCGTAATCGTTGCAGTTCTGAGTTTCCTGATGGTGAAATACAAAGCCCGTTTCCTTGCGATTGTGGGCGTTTGCCTCGTGGCATTTATTCCCGCTGTGCTGGCCGTGTCTTACGTCAGCATGGAAAGTAATTCACAAGCGACTGTGGTACAGGGGACAACAGCAGTTGCCGTCAAAGCACCTGATACACTGGTAGAGGAGTCATCGATTCCGCTGCCCGAACTGCCTTTAGTTGCACCAAAGCCGCATGACGCCCCCAAGGCTGACCAGCCTAAGAAAGCGGAACCGCTGCCCGAGTGGATCAGTTCCAGTCAGGAAGGTTCAGGAGGCATGAAGCAGGTTTTTCAATCAGGACTGTTTGCCACTCCGGCCGAAGCATTTCAGGATGCACTGGGAAGAGCACGTGTGAAATTCGAAGAAACACTTAGCGCTGAGCATCCACAGTACTCGTCGGATGCCAGAACGCTCAGCCCGGAACTGGTCAGACAGGTCGCCATGCGGCGGAGCTATTACCAGACGATTGAGCATGACTTTGGTGATGTCTTGAAATCCGGTGAATCATTTAAGCAGGATATGTACCGTGCTTATGTGGAAGTCGAACTCTCCCCCTCTGTGAAGCAGACGTTTTATACGAAATGGAAGCTGCAGGCGGGAAATCAACGGGTGATCTGGCTGGGGGGCGCATTCGCATTTGTGACGCTGCTCTGCCTGGGAACGACCGTGTATTTGAGAGCCTCGCATCAATAGGCTACAATCCAGGCTGACTGAACTCTCTTCATTCCTGCGGAAACCGACGAAGCTCTCATGCCGATTGACGAAGCCGATCAACTCCTCGTGTCACAAATCAGACAAGGCGACTCTGGCGCCTGGGCCGAGCTGATCGCGCGTTTTGAAGGTCGGCTGCTGGCATTTGTCGACAGACGCCTGCGGAATCGTGCCAGCAGCGAAGATGTCGTCCAGGAAACCTTCATGGGCTTTCTGATCAGCATTCCTAACTACGATGCGAATACGCCACTGGAATCGTTTCTGTTCGCCATCGCCTCGCATAAGCTGACAGACCTGCTGCGAAAACAGGGACGACGCCCGACGATCCCCCTGTTCCCCCACGAAAACGGTGAGCGGGAAAGCTACCGGGAACCGGCAGGACGGACCCGTGTGGCTTCCAGTCTGGCACGGAGCAAAGAGCGTAAAAGCAAAGAGGAGCAGGTCATCTGTGAAAGCCTGTCAGATCTGATTCAGTGCTGGATCCAGAATGGCGAATTCGAGCGACTGGAGTGCATGGAGCAGTTGTTCGTCTCGGGCAGAGCGAATAAAGAAGTCGCTGCCACGCTGCAGATTACCGAGCAGGCGGTTGCCAATCATAAGCATTTTGTGGTCGGCAAGCTGAAGGATGCCATCAAAACCGCCCAGATTCTCGATGCCGACCTGCAGGGTCTGGGGCTGAATTGAATCTCGCTGGGCGCAGCAAAAAAACCTCATCCGAACATCCCGGACGAGGTTTTCATGTTTCTCGGGTCCGCAACTAACGCTGCGACATCAACTTAGAACTTGATGTGCTTCCGTTTCGCCTTGCGTGCTTTGGCACTGGCAGGACGGCGACCGTGGTTTGCTTTTTTCAGTTTACGCTGTGTTTTAGCCATGACATTATCCTTCGATGGTCTTCAAATTATATGAATTAAGACCACACAATTACTGATGAGGTCTGCAGAATCTCTTTCGTAACGGGTCGGGTATTCTAGTCAAAGTATCGGATGAAAAAAAGCCATTCCACTGAAAATCAGAGACGCTTTACCGAAATCCTCCGGTTTTGACCCGTTTTTTAACCCGAAATCAGTCGCATACCAGCCTGCGAATATATACACATAGACACTAACTCAGGAGCACCAAATATACTCAGCAGAAACTAAACTCACTCCCCCTTACTAGGCTGGAAATACTATTCATTTGGAAGGGAGTGAAGACTACACTAATAAAACCCGGTCCCAATCGTCACAGGAAATAAGGACCGGGTTCAACACTATTCGCTCGTTTTAGGTCTGCGAATAATTACCAGCAAAGGTGGAACATTTAATACTCCCGCAGAGATTTGTCTGCAAAGCAATATCAAGCAGAACATATTCGCACTAGCTAATTCCACACCAAAAAATGTGGATGCCACATAAATCAACAATATTAAATATGGAGCAACGCAGACAAATGACGCAACCCATGATGGGAATTTAGGAGAACTCATACTGGGGGTCTCCTATCTATGGGCGCGTTTGATGAATTTTTCTGTTTCCTCAGCAGCAGCGGCAAACAGACTTGGAACATGTTCTAACATTGCTATTCGCTGCTCACCGCTCCACTCCTCATAAGGAATGGTCGTTACCTCATAGTCTCCGTAAGGGCTTGGATTGAAATTGTGATAGGAGAAATAAATCCGTTTTTTGCCCTTAAATTTTCCCCATTCGAGGGTCAGGTAGTCTTCGGGATGGTGGTCATCACTTGGAATAATAACCGACACATTACCCGGAATTGGTAGTGACTTAAGGCACTCGCTGATCTCACACCATTTCTTATCAAGATGTTGATATGCCTCTTCTAAACGTGGGCGTAATGCTTCGAGGGGCGCAGAAAGCGCGCGCAAATCAATAGGTTCCATTGTAGGAATCCTCTCTTCTCCAATCAGGAGAGTTTAGAATTTGAACCCGATTAGGGATCAGTAAAATGTTTCTACACTCCTCCCGGAGTGCATTCGTGCAACTAGCACTAAATTCATTATCGTCAGGTTTCTGAAGAAGTCAAATTTGTTTTACTTCCCGACAACCATTTTTAATTAAGAAAAACTGAATACCTCTTTAAGAGTGATGTTTACTCAGATTACTACACACTGTTCGTAATCATTGCTGTGTTTGCAATATCCATCAGATTAGATTGTTTAAAAAGCAGCGAATATATGGACTGGTGTTCCGTTTTCCGGTAGCATAGCCTGAATCAATTGAACACTGGACATAATAAACGTAATTCCCGTTGATGACAGAGACCGTATATGCTGGCCAAGCTTTATACCTATTCCCTGTTTGGCATCGATGCCAGACCGGTGGAAGTCGAAGTCGATATCTCGCCCGGCGCGCTGCCCAAGACCATTCTGGTCGGGCTGGCGGAAGCAGCCGTCAAAGAGAGCACCCACCGGATCGAACGGGCTCTGGTCAACAGCGGATACAATCGTCCGATCGACCGGATTGTGATCAACCTCTCCCCGGCCGACCTCCCCAAAGACGCCGCTTCCTTTGATTTACCGATCGCCCTCGGATTGTTAACTGCCAGCGGACAACTCTCTTCAGACCGATTCGAAGACTACGCCGCCGTGGGAGAACTGGCGCTGGATGGTACAATTCGCCCCATTCGGGGTGCTCTGTCGATGGCACTCTCCGCCCGTGAGCAGGGAAAGCAGGGACTGCTCGTCCCTGTCGAGAATGCCGATGAAGCAGCGGTCGTCGATGGTCTGGATGTCTACGCGGTCGGCACACTGGCCGAAGCGGTTGGCTTTTATACGGGAACACTGCCCATCGAACCGGTCGAGTTCAGCTGGGAAAATGCCCTTGAAGAACACGGCCATTACGACATCGACTACAGCGATGTGAAAGGACAGGAATACGCCAAACGCGCCATCACCGTCGCTGCCGCCGGCATGCATCATCTGCTTAGGTGGTGTCAATATTCCTATTAATGGAAAAGCAAAAGTAGAACTTTTTAACACTAGATCGATTTGAGGAAAATTATGTCAAAATTCTGGTATCACTTGTCTTCTATTCCACATCTCAAAGCTATTGCTAAGAGTTCATCTTGGAGAGAAGGTGTAATAGTTCCTAGAGTACCAGATCCAGAAACAAAGGCTTATCAGGAACCAGAAATACCACGTATTTGTTGTTACTGTAACATCTCTTCTGTAAATTACCTGTGTGCCGGAGTGGTGCTTGTTATTTGAGCGTAGCGAAAATAACAAGCACCACTCCGGCGAGCCCTTGAAAGGGTGGGCCAGATCGGTTTCTTTTTAATGTTTTCCACAACAGAAAAGGAACTCCAACCATGGCCCACCAACAACAATCTAACAACATTCTCGACGCTGTCCAGCTCCTGGCCGATCATGGATTCGATGAAATGTCGCAAGCACTCCAGATCCTGTTCAACGAAGCGATGAAGCTGGAACGTTCCGAATACCTCGGTGCCGAACCGTATCAACGCAGCGTAACACGCCGTTCTTATGCCAACGGTTTCAAGCCAAAATCATTTCAAAGTCGCCTCGGAAAGCTGGAACTGCAAGTGCCCCAGACACGCGATGGCGACTTTTATCCCTCTGCACTGGAACGCGGCGAACGGAGTGAACGCGCACTGAAGCTGGCAATCGCTGAAATGTATGTTCAAGGCGTCTCTACCCGTAAGGTCGCCAAAATCACCACCGAACTCTGTGGATTTGATGTCACCAGTACACAGGTCAGTCGGGCAGCGAAACTGCTCGACGAAGAGCTGGAAACGTGGCGTAATCGACCGCTGGGGCAGGTGGAATACCTGATCCTCGACGCCCGCTATGAAAAAGTTCGCGTGGAAGGCAGCGTGCGGGACTGTGCCGTGCTGATTGCGATCGGCGTCCTGGCCAGCGGTCATCGGAGCGTACTCGGAGTGTCTGTGTCGCTCTCCGAAGCCGAAGTCCATTGGCGTGAATTCCTGGGTTCACTCAACCAGCGCGGACTGCATGGCGTGAAGCTGATCGTCAGTGATGCACACGAAGGCCTGAAAGCGGCACGACAGAACATGCTCGCTGGCACGCCCTGGCAGCGTTGCCAGTTTCATTTGATGCAAAACGCGATGCAATACGTTCCCAAGGTTCATTTGCGCAAACAGGTGAGCGATGAATTACGCAATATCTTTAATGCCAGAGACCTGGATGATGCGCTGAATGAACTGAAACGGTTCGTTTCCACTCATGAAAAAACAGCTCCGAAACTGGCGAGTTGGGCGGAAGAAAACATCCTGGAAGGACTGACCGTATTTACCATCCCTGCCGGTCATCGCAAGCGGATGCGAACCACAAACATGCTCGAACGGCAGAATAAGGAATTAAAACGGCGTACCCGCGTAGCGGGACTGTTTCCCAATGAGGAGTCGTTGCTGAGGCTGGTGACCGCGGTCCTGGTGGAACTCAGCGACGACTGGGAAACCGGCATGAGATACCTGACAATTTAATGCTGATCACAGAGACCGAAGGCCCCGGAAATTTACAGAATGTTTGTTGCTTTATCTATTTGTTTAGCCCCTAAAGTCTGGCAATGTCTAGCAGGGATTCCTAGTAGTGAAGGTGTATATCATATATATGAAATAGAAACTGATTATCCTATAAAAGCACATGGTACTAGAGATGCTCACCTAATATCTGAGTATTGGTTAACTGATGAGCAATTAGAGTCTGAAATACCCCTTAAATATCGTGGATTTATAGAACTAACACAGAAACTGAATACCACCATTGCTCGCCTGTCAAATATAAAAAACCCTAAATATGGGATACTGGATGATCCAGCTTTTTGGGAGATGCCAGACGGTGGTGAATGGAAATTTGATGAGTATCCACAATAGACCATTCTTTATTCGGCAGTCTTTTTGGGTATCTTCTTACGTTCTGCTACTTCAGTTGGATTTCCAAATATAAATGATCTCACTTCATGATTGACTACAAAAAATGTCAATTTGGTCTTCCATAAAATACCATCCATAGTGCTAAAGCTCATGTCAAAATATTCCACTGAGTCTTCTTCGTTAGCAGGGCATAAAGCAGTCATAGTGAAGTCAGTTTGTTCGCCAATGTGTTTTAACTCTTGGTCTGGGTTTCCGGGGGGCAGGTCATCTCTTAGTTGGACAAGGAATATTTCGTTTATTTTTTGACCTACATTTTTAAGTTCAATTCGAAGTTTTAAATATCCTTCTTGTTCTTTTCTGTTATTGTTGTCGCTATACCTTAAAACAAAGAATGGCAAGACTTCCTTTCTATACCTTGCATTTTCTAGTTTGGATGTATTCTTCAAAATATCAAGTTGAGCGTCCATTATTTCGCTGGTTTTCACATGTGCCATTCTTGAAAGCTTTAACTCTTCTTTTGTTTCTTGAAGTTCATGACGTTGCAATTTCAATTCAGTCCTCTGTAACCAAATTGTGTAAATGATTCCTGCAAATGCCAGCCCTGAAAAAAGTGTATTTGCTGCCCCGAACATATCACCAAACTGACCTTGTTGTTCCGGTTTGCAGATTAGCTTTGTGACTGAATACCAGAAGATTATGAGAACAGCAATAACAAGAATCGCAGCAAGAAGTAACCAGTATGGGCTTGGTGAATCGTCTTCTTGCTCTTTCGTTTTCTTCTTTTCTTTTGTCTGTTTCTCTACAGTCATATTGAGGGCTCCACACGATTTTGGGGGCTTGCAGTGAACAGGGGAAAGTAATTATATGGACATTAATCAAATGTTCGATATGATCTCGCTGAGCCATTTCTGAACTAATTTATTTTTACGTAAATTAGCCACTTACAGTGCTGCTGGCAAAGAAAGAAAATTCAATGAATGAAAGATTTGATCCCAGAATAATCAAGGATCTACCTCCCGGATTTGGTATCTTTGTTCCGACGAAAGTCGGAGAAGACAACATGCGAAAGTTCTGTTGGATGATCCGTATGGAAAGTTCTAAGATAAAAGAAATAGAACAGCTTCCTATCGGCTCTGTTATATTTCACCCAAAACTCTGCTATCACAGCATCCTTGTAAATGAACATCGAGTAGGCGTGTTTAATGTACTTATTGGGATGTCACCCGACGGTGTTTTTAACCAAAACACAATATATGAAGCATTTTGTAATGAGTTTGATGAGACTACTTCAGGAGTAATATCAACTTTTACCACACAAAAAGTAGTACCTATTCTTCTGATTGGTGACAGTAGAGAAATAGAGCACAGTCTTGCCTTCGAAAATACTGTCGAAATGAAGAGATACGCTCAAAAAGTATTAGCACTATTATCAACACATGACTACGAATGGACTCAAGACGAATTTGAAATCTGTAAGCAAGATTATATTTCTAGATATCCAACAAGAATGGAACGCTGGAACAATTGCTGAATTTACACCTTGTTTACTCGCCTCTGCTTCTATAACCGCAAAGATGCCAGACAAGGACACGAATTAGCCAAAGAAACTCTGAATTACTGGGGAGAATCGCTTTAAATAGAGGCATTTTAGGCGGTTGAATAGCATTGACTTCCAAGTTCTTCTGGCAGCCAGATTACCCCAATCCGTTCCCCTCCTTCTACCACCTAGCTATCAAGTCCGCCCCCTAAGTACAACTCAATCAATCTCATCACATCCCCCATTATCTCCCCTGTACTCTTCATGATTATGAACGATTCTATTTCGATCATTTCATAATCAATGGGGACACGATCATGGGAGAGCTGGAAGAGCCAACTGAAGATCAAGAGGAACTCGAAGTTCCATTGTGGCTCAAGATCGTTTTTCTAGTCTTTGTGTTTGGTAGTGTCTGGATGATCTACTATTACGGGATGATTCTATATCTCGTCTTCCTGCTGCCCTTTGTTCTGGTTCTATCCTTAATCACTTCCGTGATCGGACTGATCATCGGCAGAAAAGAAGACCAGATTTTCTACATGATCTCATTGACTTT